>DATCGY010000293.1:0-8435 GCA_036508635.1 Candidatus Anoxymicrobiaceae bacterium | reverse complement strand
TAACATTTTACCGCGTTCTTAAACGCAATCCTTGATAGGGATTCCTCGCGTCGGATGGACCCGTCGTGGAGCATTCGCTCGCCTTCGGCGAAGCAGAGGTCGACCGCTTCCTCCCGCGTAACCGGCCTATCGAACTCGAGGCGCCCAATGGCCCGACATGCCACGAGGTAGCCCTCGAGATATGAATCGAGGAGCGAACATAATACTCCGGAATAGGCCTTGTAGTCCAGTTTCCAGGCCTCATCGGCGCGGCTCGGACTGAAGACGAACTCCTCGCCAAAAAGGTGTCTGAGGAATCGAACCGACTCCTCGCACCGCCAGCTGTCAGCCACCCCACCGGCTTGCGATCGCTCGGCGACCGCGGCCAGGGCCGGCTCCAGGAAATGAGCGAGCTGTATGTTCTTGTTGTACTCGAGGAACCTCCGGTTGTAACCTTCGACCCGGAACCCGTTTTCGCCGCCGACCGCCGCCGGAACGACATACCCCTCCTGCACCAGGAGGTCCACAGCCGCTCTCACGCCGTCGAAATCGGCATCGAGGGCCATCGGCAGCCTGCGCCGCTCGCAGTAGCGCAGGAGGTCTCTGACTGCTTCCTCGTAGTGAGCCTCCGAGACCCAGTTCGTCCCTGGCGCGAGCAGGGCGCACCCCGCGAGTGACCTGCCGGTCACCACGGTTATGCGGTTTATCTCGTCGCATGCGACCTCCGCGGCGCCCCTGAGGCCGTGCTCGTCGAGCAGCGCCCGGAAGCTCATCGGCGTTCCGAACTTGACGTACGCTTTTCCGAGCTTCGTCCGCTGAGAGGCGATAAAACCGGCAAAGAAGCCCATCGTCTCGGAGGCCTTCCTCGTCCCCGCCATCTCCCGTACGTGGGACGCTTCATCTGGTATCTTGTCGAAGCTCATGTAGACCGGCACCAGGGTAATATCCGGGCAGACGCCCATCCGCAGGGCATCCTCGAGGATCCCCATGTAGCCTATCTTGGGCTTCGCCAGCTTGCCGTCCCTGGTCCTCGTACCCTCGATATAGACGACGCTTGTATAGTTCTCGGCGAGCAGGTACCTGACGTACGCGCAGAAGACCTCCTTGTAAAGCGTCTCCCCCATGAACGTGCGTCGTATGTAGAACGCTCCCGAGTGCCTGAGGAGCCATCCCATGGGCCAGAAGTCCATGTTCTGACCCGCAGCCTGCTGCGGCGGCACCATCCCCGAGCGGAACATGGTATAGCCGATTAGCAGCGAATCCGCGTAGCTCTTGTGGTCGCAGACCATCACGATGCGGGACCGGTTGTCGCACTCGGCGAGCAACCTTATGCCTTCCCGGTCCACTTCCACTCCCGTCAGGAACTTGTCGAAGAGGTAGTCGACAACGCGTACGAAGTACCTCGCGACGCCTACCCTGTACTCGGACTGGATCTCTTCGATGTAATCCCGGGCCTGGACGATTACGGCCTCGCGCGTCATGCTTTCGCGAAGCGCGAACTCCTGCATGTAGACTGCCAGCACGGGGTCGGACAGCACGCGCCTCCTTACCTCCCACTTCGAGGGAAGCGGGGGTCCGGTGCACGCGCGGCGCTCGGACTCGATGTTGCTCATAAGCTCGTGCCGGAGTTCGGCGGCCTGAGCGCACAGGTCGTCATCGGGATTCGCCTCCAGCCACTTCGAGAGCACGACAGGGCGGCAGTTCTTGACCCTCCCGTTACGGAAGGTCCTGACCCAGTTGGTCCCTTTCCTGACCACCTGCATCGGCATGAACCTGCACACCCTCGCCCCCATCGTCGCGGGTGGAGCGTCCGGGGTGAGCTGGTGGTGAGCCCTGGCGCAAGGTACGACGGTCAGCGCAAGGTCACTCTCTTTCTGAATGGCGATCAGGGCCTCGAGGTCGAAGTCGCAACCGCCGCTCACACTCCCGTGGTGTCCTGAGGCCGGCCGGCCGGTCTTGTCACCCTTTCCGCGGCGACCCCTGGTCTTTTTGTCTCCACCGGGAGCCGCGGACTTGCCGTGCTTTGCCTGAGCCCGCCCGGCGGGCGGATCCTGGATTATGTTGACCGGCCCGGTGCTCCTCAACCTGGCAGCCAGGAAGAGCTTATGGCGTCTCCCGGCCTCCGGCAGCACGAACACCGTCAGGGGCGACGCGATGACCCAGGCGGCTTTATGTGGCTCGCCGGACAGGCTCCTGCCGCCGTATGCGCCCTGTTCCAGCGGATGCATGAACCGCGAGAGCGCCCGTACGACAGCGGCGCTCACCGGGTATGGCTTCCAGGCGAAGAAACCGTGGATAGCGTCCGCCGTTTCGCGGTAGTCGAGCTTTCGATCGGTTTTCTGTACGGGTTCGAGCGCTGTCCCCTTCAACGTCTTACCCCCTTATGACCATGTGCAACTTCGACCTTCGGCCCCAACTCCACCGCGACTCCAGCCCCGCGCATCACAAGGTGACCGATTGGCGGGGAGCCATATCCGGGCTGGAACCCGGGCTCTCCCCGCGTTTCATCTTGCTGTTCCAAGCGACGTCCATGAGCGCCTCGAGGCGGGTCTGCATGCCCGCCCTTCCGGTCTGCTCATCGACGGATACTGAAAGGATCGGGATATCGAACTCGTTTGAAATACGCATAAACACGGTCTTGGAAATTACCTCCGGCAGGCAGGTAAACGGAAAGAAATGGACTATCGCGTCAAAGCCCCTACGGGCGAACTGGACCGTCGCACCGACCGAGATATGGCCGTGCCCTCCCACCTCGTGACATAGGAACGGAGACGCGGCCTTGTTGATCTCCGGGGTGTTGTAGCCCAGCACCGGGTTGCGCCCCAGCGGCGTGAAGACGTCCGACATGTGAAGAGAGCGCTCCACCGTGGCGCCATGTCGTGCAAGCCATCGGACCACGTCGAAGTTGAAGTACGGCTCCAGGCTCATCAATAGCTCGCCGACGAGTCCTACCTTTATGTACGGGCGCTCGGGGTCAACCGGAACTCGGGCAAAGCGATCGCCGATCCACTCCCGGGCCTCGTCTATCTCGCGCCTGGTCCAGGCGGCATCCAGTACGGAAAGGCATTCCGCGACCGCCTTGTCGGTCGCGTTCTCCTCCGACTCGAGAGCGCGCACGGCCATCGCCTGTTTTTCGATCTCGTCGAACGCCCAGCCCTTTCTGAGCGAAAGGGTCAGGTCCCTCGCCATACCCGCGAGCCCCTTGTTCGCCGCGGGAACGATGAGCCGGACGTTCCTGAAGAAGTCGAGGGGCGCATCGCGGGGGCCATCGAAGGTGACGATCCTGAAGTGGTATCCTTCGCGATCCAGGACGCGCCTCATTATCTCCGCGAAATAGTTGAACCGGCACGGGCCGAACCCCGCCGCCATCATGATCGTGTCGGCACCGAGCTCGATGGCTTCGACCGAGCTGCCGATCAGCACCTTGCACGGGAAGCATACGTGTTCGGGCGACAAGGTGACCCCGAGCTCAACGGTGCGCTCGCTGTACTGCGGCGCCTCCACGAACCCGAGTCCCAGTCGAGAGCACATGTCCCTGGCCATGTATTCGGTGCTTCCGCACTTGGGGACGGAGACGTTCATCGCGCGCCTCCAGGCACCCTGGACGGGTCATCGGCGGACGCATACCGGAGCATGTCCAGGAACGCTTCGATCCTCGTCACGAGCCCGCCCTCCCCCGAGTGCTCGTCGAGCGTTATGCTCATGAGCGGCACGGACTTCTCGCGGCCGAACTGGTCTTCTATGAGGGCCCCGATCATTGAGCCGGGGCCGCACGCGAAGGAGGAAAGGTAGATAACGCCCGCGACGGACCTGCTCCTGCTCCAGTGCAGGACGGCGCCGACGATGTCGCTCTCTGAATCCCAGCGTATCTTCCTCTCGAGCGTCTTTAGCTCACGCCTGATCAATCGCCTGGGGACTTGCTCGACGACCAGGGGGCTGGCGCCCATGACCCTAATGCGGTCCAGGAGCCCCATCGACACGCGTGGGTCCTGCAGGTTGTACACGTGTCCGGCTACGCCCACCTCG
Organism: Candidatus Anoxymicrobiaceae bacterium; assembly: GCA_036508635.1. GTDB lineage: Bacteria > Actinomycetota > Geothermincolia > Fen-727 > Anoxymicrobiaceae > FEN-727. The sequence goes on along the minus strand of DATCGY010000293.1, from coordinate 4,430 downwards.
AAGCCCGCATCAGTGGTCACGGCACCGGCGAGGGGCGTCATGCAGGACTTGAGGCTGGCGAGCATCGCTTTCACCGCCGCCCGTGCCGCGCTCTGGCTTGCCCCAAACCGCAACGCCATCTCGTACCAGTCATTCACCCACTTGTGCCGCCGGTCGGCGAGGTCCATGACGGGAGCAAAGATCGGTGGCAGGTCACGGTCTATCGCGCGCGCCATGTCCGGCAGCCCGAGGTATTTCGGGCACGATTTCATTCCCCGGTTCTGCGTGACGACCCTCGGTATCAGGATCGCGTCAGCGGCTTCCTTCAGCTTGAGGAGATGTCCGGTAAAGACTTTAACGGGCAGACAGGATTCGTTGTCGGTGTTCGCGGTGCCACTTGTGAGTATCTCGCCCGTCGTCGTGGATGACACCACAGGCTCGAGCCCGAGCCTTTCGACGAAAGACTCCCATGCATCACCGTACTGGTGGAATAGCAGAGCCCTTGGCAAGCCGACCCTGGTCACGCTTCCACCCCTTTCCAGCCAAAAGAAGCGAACGCGCGTGCCTTGCGCATTACGTCACCGCCTGCGGTTCCGCGGGAGCAAGCAAGCTCTTGGCCTTGTTGCTCCATGCCAGATCCAGAAGTGCTTCGAGGCGGGTTTCAACGCCCGCCTTCCCGGTCTGTTCGTCGATGCTCAGGGAAAGCACGGGCATGTCCAACTCCTGCGACACGCGACCGAGGACTCCCTTGGCGATCACCTCGGGCATGCACGTGAAAGGCAGGAAATGGACCACCGCGTCGAAGCCCCTTTTGGCGAATATGACCGAGGATCCCACCGTAAGTAGCCCGTCGCCTCCAACCTCGTGGCTGAGGTAAGGTTTCGCCATGCGCGCCACCATGTGCGCCGGGTAGCCGAACACCGGGTTGCGGTGGAACGGGTCGCAGGTGTCCGAGATGGTCACCGACCTCTCGACTACGACGTTGCGCCTGCCCAGCCAGTGCTCGATGTCGAAGTTGAAGAACGTCTCGAGCACGACGAATATCTCACCGACGAGGCCGACCTTGAGGTGCGGCCTGTCCCACTCGATCTCGACCTCCCTGAAGCGCGCTTCGGCCTCTTTCCTGGCCGCGCCCAGCTCCTTCCTGGTGAACGCCCTGGAGACAATCTCCTGGGCGTCGGCGAGCGCCTTGTCAACTGAGCCGGTCACCATCTCGAGGCCACGGAGCTGAAGCGCACGCTTGTCGAGCAGGTCGAACAGGAGGACTTTGCTCAGCGTCAGGTACAGCTCACGCGCGAGCGCGCCGAAGCTTACCTGCTCCCTGGGGATGACCGAGCGGATGCTGTCGTGGAAAGCCCTCAGGGAGACGGATGGCGGCTCGAGCACGACCATCCGGAAATCGTGTCCCTCTCGCTCGAGGATGCGCCGCTGGATCTCGCCGTAGTAACCGAACCGGCACGGACCGTGCCCTCCGCCGGTGATGAGAGTGTCGGCGCCCATCGCGAGCGCGCCGACAAAAGTACCGAGGACGGCCTTCAGGGGAAGGCACGCGAACTCGGGGGCCAGCGCCGCGCCGACCTCCATGGTCTGCTCCGTGAACGGAGGTGTCTCAAGGTAATCGAGGTCGAATCTCTGGACCATGTCCTTGATGACGAGAGACAGGTTTCCCATCCGTGGGACTGCGATCTTCACGTCAGGCACCCCCGCTCGCGCCGTCCGCCGGCAGAGCCGCATTCGCGCGCGACGCGTACTTGAGCATATCGACGAACGCTTCCAGTCGAGTCACGAGCCCCGCCTCCGCGGCATGCTCATCAAGCGTGATCGTCATCAGTGGAACCGACCTCTCGCGGTCCAGCTGGTCTTCGAGGAGCGCTCCGACCATCGAGCCGGGGCCGCATGCGAACGATGTCACGTAGAGTATCCCCGATACCGAAGCGGTCCGGCTCCAGTGCAGGACCGAGCCGGCGAGCTTGCTCTCGAACCCCCAGAATATCTCGCGGGACAGCGTACGCGCGTTGGCGAGGGCGCTCGCATGCAGCACCTCGTCGATCGTCACCGGAGTCGCACCCAGCTTGCGGATGCGGTCGAGCATGCCCATTGAGACCCGGGAGTCGTACACGTTGTACACGTGCCCGGCAACGCCCACCCTGAGGCCGCCCTTCTCGTAAGATTCGTCCACGAGCGACTTGTGGTGGTGGTACAGGTTCTGCAGCAGGCCACTCACGGCGGATACCGACGAGAGCCAGCTTCCTCCAAGGGCGCGGGCGGTATCGTACCACTCGCGTGCCCAGAGATAGCGCCTGTCGCCCATGTCCAGCCGGGGCGCCAGGACCGGCGGCATATCAGGAGTGAGGGAGCGGGCCAGGTCGGGGAGACCCATGAACTTGGGGCAGGCGCACATGCCGTACTCCTCGCTCACGACCCGTGGGACCAGGACGACGTCGACCCGCTCCTTCAACCAAAGCATGTGTCCCGAAAAGACCTTGACCGGCAGGCATGTCTCGTTGTCAGCGTGGACGGCGCCGGTCGTGATCGTGTTTCCTGTCGTTTCCTCGGAGACAACGGCCTCAACGCCCACCGTCTCGAGGAACTGAAGCCAGTACTCACCGTAATGGTGGTATAGCATTGCCCTGGGGATGCCTACTCTCATTCCGGTGCCACCCCCATGCCAGGCTTGAAGCTGAACGATGGCAGCTGCTCGGCGAGCTTCGCCAGCGGCCGGTTATCGGCGTGCATCACAGGCGGTGTGGCGCTGCACGCGGCCTGAAGAATCACGCGTGGGTTCTCCGCGCCGGCCATGACCGACCAGACAGCCTCGAGTAGCTTGAGCTCGAGGCCGAGAGCGCGGCTACGCCGGAGCGCCTCCTGCGCCGTCTGCGCGCCTTCCCTGACGCCGCGAGCTTCTTCGTTCTCCCCGGCACGCCCGGCTATCATGCGCCCAAGGTCATGGTTGCGGCTCAGTGGAGACGAGCACGTCGCGATAAAATCACCGATGCCCGCCGGGGTCGTCACCACTGATGGGTCACCACCAACCGCGTGGGCGAAGCTGGATGTCTCAGCCAGGCCGCGCCATATGAGGACGGCCGTCGCGTTATCACCCCAGCGGAGCCCCGTGGCTATCCCGCAACCAACGGCGTAGACGTTCTTGAGCGCGCCGGACACCTGGGCTCCCAGCGGGTCGTGGTACGGCATGAGCGACAGCAGCGGGTGTGACAACCTTTCGGCCATCTTCTTTACGGCACCGGCATCGCTGCCTGCAAGCAGGGAGACCGTCGGCATGCCGCCACATATCTCGCGGGCAAGGTTCGGCCCGGAAAGCACCATCGCGTCGCGACTCCCATGCCTTCCCCCGGGCGGGTTCTCCTGGCGCCAGACCTCCAGGCTGAGAAGGCCGGTGTTCTGCTCGAGCCCCTTGGTGGCGAGCACGACCGACAGCCTGTCGGCGAACAATCCCCTCAGGTCCCTCGCTACTCCCCGGGTCACGTGCGAGGGCACGGCGATTATGAGCACGGAAGCGTCGTCGACGGCACGCTCGAGCGATGATGTCGCAAACACGTTCCTCGACAGCCTGAAGTCGTCAAGGTACCTGGAGTTGGTCTGGAAGCGAGCTATCTCTTCGCATACGTCGACCTCGGGAGTAAAGAGATTGACGCGTGCAAAATTCGAGGCCTGCAGGGACGCCAGCGTGGTACCCCAGCACCCCGCGCCTATTACTGCCAGAGTACCGCTGTCACTGTCATTTTGAGTTTCCGTTCTTACGTTCATTTTGCACCTTATACCGGCCGATTCGCGGCCGGCCCCCCGATAGTGAGTCCGCCGTTTTGGAGTGAAGCTTCAGGCAGTGCCGATCGGCGCGAGCACATCGTCGCCGTCGGTGGCGGCCCCCGGTGCTCTGCCGAGCACCCACCTGACGATGGCAAGCGCCACCGCGACGGTAACACCGAGCCCGGCGGCTCCCACCACAAGGAACAGGTTGCGCCGGCCATGCTCGATCACAACCAGGTGATCCTCTACAGGCGCAACGCTCGACAGCAGGCACGCCATCACTGTATCCACCAGGTCGTCAGGGGCGCGCACCGGGCCGAATTCGGCCAGGGCCTCTATCAGGTTCTCCATCCTGCCGAGGTAACCGGCACACTCCTTGCACTTCCTTGCGTGGCGCTTGAGCAACAGCCACTTGACCTTTCCAAGGTCACCGTCGCCCATCTCGTCAATTGCGCCAACCGCCCTGTCGCAACTGCTGTCCATCACGCTAGACCACTCCTTCCAGAGCTTGGCAGAGCAGGCCCCTCGCGCGATGACCCCAGGTCTTGGCCGTATTCCTGGGTACCCCGAGCACACGCCCTATCTCCGCGTAGCTCACGCCCTCCATGTGGTGCAGTACTATAACAGCCCGGTAATTATCCGGAAGCTGCTCGAGCGCGTCCCACACGAGACCCGATGTCTCGTTG
>DATCGY010000292.1:0-10559 GCA_036508635.1 Candidatus Anoxymicrobiaceae bacterium | reverse complement strand
CGAGCTCGAACTTCTTGTAGATGCCGGGCACCCTCGGAACAGGCTCGGAGTAGTACATGTAGATGCTCTCCTCCTCCGAGATGACATCTTTCAGCGCGGTGACCTCTCTCTCGCGGAGGACCAGGTAGACACCCTCGAGGTCTGCCTGGAAAAGGGTCGGGTTGAAAGGGTGGCGTGTGTACAGTGACGGGTTCTCTGTGCTGCGGTCAACGGTCGTACCGGCCCCGTACCCGAGCAGGTTCATGTTCATTTCCATTACGTACTCGACGAGGAAAGTGTGCCTTGCCAGGAGAGATGGGAGCTTCAGGTACCATTTCTCCGAAGCGAACAGCATCGCGGCGTACCCCGCTGACGAGGCCCTCTCTGTATTTCGCGCGATCTCGTAGACCTCATCGTCGCCGAAGTGCGCGCCGAGCACGTCCATGACTTCGTTCAACAGGTCGTTTTCCAGGAAGATGAACCGCATGTTCGGGTTCATGTACCTCATAGCGAGGGCGCCACCGTCGTCCCAGCGGAAGAGCAGGGGCAGGAGCCTGGGAGTGTAACACTTATGGCAGTGGTTCAGCCTCCTGACCTTGTCCCTCGATATTCTTTTCATCACGGTCTTGTTGTATTCACTCACGAGTATCTTTCCGACTTATCGCCGAGCACCAGTGACTTCAGCAGTTTCCACGACGGTGTCATCGTGCACATTAGATGTAACGCGGTAAGGTAGCTAATGTGAATGTCGCCGGCGAATATTCTACAGTAGAGGTCCATCAACGTCTTCTCGATGGGCTTGTTCCTCTCGGTCGTCAGCATGAAAAACAGGCGGAAGAGCATGGGTGACTTCAGCTCCAGAAAGATGTGTTCCAGCGACCAGGTCGGGAAGAACTCGCACGTCTTCAGGCGCCAGGGGTACGTCCGGAACGAGTAGTCATTTCTGTCGAGGGCCCTTAATGCCTCCTGGGCGGCCGCCCTGCTCGAGTCGAAGCACACCCCGATCCCCTCACCGGTAAGCGGTGTGACTCCCAGGTTGTCCCCGACAAACAGTATCCTCTCTGAGTAGGAAGGTACAGAAACGGAGAAGAACCTCTCCGGCCAGACCTGCATTGTCGGTTCTTCTCCCTTGATGTCCGCGCCGAGGTTCTTCTGGACCATCTTGAAAAATACGCTCTTGAGCAACTTCATATTCCCTGGAGAGCCGCCCGTTATTCCGGCATTGAGCCCTTTCTCCTCGGGGAAGAACCAGGCGTAGCCCGGAACCCCGTCGAGAATCGGAGAGTAATCGACAATAAGCCTGGGGGGCATGTCAAGCTCCGGGAGCCTCGCCATATAGAGGAACTCTTTGCGGCCGATCGAATCGAGCCCGAGCGTCCTCTTGGTGAGCCCGTTGACCCCATCCGCGGCGATCAGGACTTTCCCGGTGAAAGTTCCCTCTTTCGTCTCGACGGACACGCCGTCGGAAGTCCTCTGGATGCGGGTCGCGGGCGTCTCGGTGAACACGGTCACTCCCGCGTCTCTTGCGCGGTCGAGAAGGAAAGAGTCGAGGACGTCACGGCGGATCACCTTGCCGAAGCCCTTCTTTGTGGCTTTGGCCTCCATGTCCATGAACCTCGGATTCAGACCGTCGATATCCCTGCCTGGAAGGGAAGCGATGTCAATGCCCAGTTGCTCCCGCGACCTTCTCATGACCCGACCCGAGACCCCACCGGCGCAAACTTTGTCACGGCCCTGGCGCTTCGCCTCCAGGAGCACGATGCGCTCGGTCAGCTCCGGTCGCATAGCAACGAGCTGCATGGCCGAGAAAGAACCCGCGGGGCCACCGCCGAGGACTATGACGTCTTTCTTCTTTTCCACCATCTCCCCCACCTTAGGTCAGCCTCAAACTCACGCTGCATTCTAGCACGCCGGTACAGCTCTGTTTTCCACTTTTTTCACCAGTTAACGGCTCAATGGAAGGAGTTCCATCGCGGAATACACGAGGAGCCGCTCAAATGACATCTACGCCCTGGTCCTCGAATATCTTGACGCAGGAAGCGACTTCTTCGGGGGTCATCCACGAAGTCATACCGGGGACGCCCTCGTACGGACTGCGCTCGCCTATCTTCTCGCATTTCTCATGCCAGAGCGGGTTATACGGAAGCAGCGCCACCCTGTCTATGCCCAACTCGCCGAGGAAACCCGCGATGTCGGTGAGGTTCTCCCGCGTGGCGGTAATCCCGGGGACGAGCGGCACGCGGATTAGGAAATCCACGTCGGTACCCTCGCCCAGCCGCGAGAGCCTGGAGATGTTCTCGAGTATCGCCTTGTTGGGCACCCCGCAGTGCCGCCTGTGCTCGTCAGAGTCCATCAGCTTGATGTCGAGATAGACCGTATCGACGTGCGGAAGGACGAGTTCTGCGAACCTGTCGAAATCGAACAAGCCGCATGTCTCTACCAGGACGTGTACCCCCCTGGCCTTGAGAGCGGCGGCCAGCGTTCCGGCGTACTCCATGTTGAGGAGCGGCTCTCCCCCCGAGAGCGTCACTCCGCCCCCGGATACGCGGAAAAACGGCTCGTCTTTCGCGATCTCGGAAACCAGGGACTCCACCGTCATCTCTACGCCGACTCTCTCGAGTGCGCCTGAAGGACAGGCCTCAACGCACTCCAGGCACAGGTCGCACCTGGCCCTGTCCACGAACCAGGCGTTGTCGGTCGACAGGGCCCCGGCCGTGCAGGTCTCTATACACGTGCCGCACCCAATGCACGTCTTCGCGTCGAACGATAGCTCGGTTCTGGCCCTTTTGCTCTCGGGGTTGTGGCACCAGTCGCAGGAAAGAGGGCAACCCTTGAAGAAGACGACGGTTCGGATGCCGGGTCCGTCATCAAGCGAGTTTCCCTTTACCTCTAGAATCAACGCTTTTCCTTCCGTCATGCCTCACCTTCATACTTCACACGGCTCGCGCCTTGTCTCCACTTTAGTACTGCGTGGCTGGCGAATCCATGATACCGAACTCCATGACCATGATTCGAACCCGCTTCAACCCGGCAGACTGGTATCCTGAAGTCGGCATTGGATATGATTGATGCAAGGTGCTGTCATGCGATCTGGAGGTCGGTCGATGGAATTCGAGGTCTTCCCCATAAAGTCGTTAATAGCGAACGCCTATCTCATCAAGGGGGAAAGAATCGCCCTTGTCGATACGCTGACCCCCCTGGACTGGCGAGGGTTACAGAAGAAGCTCGCCGCCCTGCAAGTATCCCCGAGGGACATCGAGTTCATCCTCATCACTCACAACCACGGAGACCACTGCGGCAACCTCGCAAAGCTGAAGGCGCTTTCCGGAGCTACCATCATCGCCGGGGAAGCCGATATCGCTGTCATCCAGGGTACCGAGCCGCCTCGCAAGCCGAGCAACTTGAGCGTGCTGGGCAAGATAATGGGCAGGATACCGGGGTCGATTCTCGAATGGTATCAGCGATTCGATCCGGTCGATGTCGATCGCGCGGTGTCGGGCGGAGAGATGATCGAGGAGTTGGGCCTCGAGGTGCTGGCACTACAGGGGCACACACCCGGCGGCACGGGCTACTACGACGCCGAAGGCAGGCGCGCCTTCATTGGAGACCTCGTGTCCAACTACCGGGGCTCCGCCGGGATGCCGATGCTATCCGCGAGTGAGAGCATCGAGAAGATATACGCTTCGCAGGAGAAGCTGGCGGGCCTCGACCTGTATATCGCATACCCCGGGCACGGAGCGGCTATCCGGCCACACGCCTCGGAGACGATCGGCAGGATGCTGCGCGAAAAAAGGGCGAAAGCCTGAACGTGACATGATCGTGATGGGGTGGTCAAAAGTGCCAAAGGAAAACAAGGTACTGGTTGTGGGGGATAAGGCGCCCGATTTTGCTCTGCCCGACGCTTCCACGGGTGAGATGGTCCCCCTGAACGACTTGCTGGGACAACCGCTGATGATCATCTTCGGCCGGGGGACGTGGTGACCGCACTGCCGAAAGTATATGGGTCATATACGCGGAATCTATGATGAGTTCGAAAAGCGCGGCGCTCGGGCGATCGTCATCCTGGCCGAAAGCCTGCCCCGCATGCAGGAATTCCTGAAGGACCACCAGTATCCGTTCCCGCTGCTGTCCGACGTCAGGCGCGTGGTGACCAAGGAGTACGGGGTATACGTCAGGGTCAACTTCGAGTCCGTCAACATAGCCCGCCCCGCTGACTTCATCCTCGATGCTGACGGGACGATCAAGTACAACTACATAGGCAAGATCCAGACGGACTTTCCCCCGGACGAGGACCTCTTCGCCATCTTCGACAGCTTGAAGAGCTGAGCACACGGCGATGACTTCTCGACCGGGCCGTGCGGGGTTGGTACATCGCACGCATTTGCGTCCTGCACACTTTCGGAACGGTATCGCGGAGGTAAGAGATGGATGCGGCATCGGCTAGAGCGGAATACCTGGTAGCCCTCGTTGGCAACTATGCGGGAAAAGACTCGAGGATACTCGAGGTAGGCTGCAGAGAGGGCGACAACCTGGTGACACTGTGGCAGGCCGGCTTCACGGAGCTGCGGGGGCTTGAGAGCAACGCCGCAAAGGTGAGCGCGTTCAAACGGAGTCACCCCGACATCGCCGGGCGCGTGAGCGTAACGGAGGGTACGATGGAGGAGCTCGTGCGCGGCATCGAGGACGCGGCATTCGACCTGGTGTTCACCGTGGGGTTCCTCTTCGACAAGACCGGCGACTTCACCTGGCTGTTCCCGGAGCTGTCGAGACTCACCCGGCGGCACCTTATATCCATCGAAGACGAAGGCTCCGGCTCCTTGCGCGACGTCTACGAGCAGCTCGGCATGAAGGAAGTCGACGCCGCGGACTTGAGCGCAAAAGTGGAGCTGGACAGCGTCTTCTTCATGCGGGTATTCGAGAAGACCCCCTGAGTCAGCTCCTCCCCGGGAACCAGGGGATGAAGGCGCTCGTCTTTTTCTTGTAGTCATCCCATCCCGGGGTCTTCTCCATCAACTTCTCCGTCATCGGTATTCCCGATACGAAGAGAATCATGCTGGTGATGACGAGGGGGCCGATGACTCCGACCCACCCCCACGGAACGCCGAGGGCGATGATGAAGATCCCCCACCACATCGTCGCCTCGCCAAAGTAGTTCGGGTGCCGGGTGTACCTCCAGAGCCCCACGTCGATTATCGTTCCACGGTTCCCGGGATCCTTGAGGTACTTATCGAGCTGGTAATCGCCGATGGACTCGAACGAGAAGCCCGCGCACCAGGCAGCAAGGCCGAGGTAACCCACCCAGGCAAAAGCGCTCCTGGTCGACGACATGATGATCATGACGGGCGTGACGTTCAGCATCAGTATGAAGCCCTGGAGGATGAATACCTGCAGGTAGCTCCTCAGGACGAAATGCCTGCCCCAATCCTCGCGCCATTTCCGATAGCGGGGGTCTTCACCCTTACCGCGGTTGCGCCGGAATATCCGGACGCCCAAGCGGAGGCCCCAGATCGTCACCAGGGATGCGACCAGGAACTGGGTCGGATGATAAGTCCCGTTGATGATCAGAACCCCCCAGGACACTACGATAAACCCCGGCCCCCAGGCGATGTCGGCTACGCTGTTGTCCTTGCGTATCATGGCGATGATGAACAGGATGGTCATGTAGCAGAAGACGATTATCGCCGCATAGCCCACCGTCTCGAGTATCTTCATGTCGCCCCCTCCAGTTGGTGACTTGCGCCGGCGGTCGGGAGCCCGGACTGGACAACATTCCTGACATCGCCGATAAGCCTGTCAAAGGATTCCTCGCCGTATTCTCCGGCATCGATCGGCTCGTGGATCTTCAACATCACCCTTCCCGGAAACAGGTCCAGGGTGTCCGGCGGAAGGATCCTCCGGGTGTTGATTATGGTAACGGGCAGGATCGGGAGGTTCATATTCCGCGCCAGCCAGAAGGCGCCTTTCTTGAACTCGCCCATCTGCCCGGTCCTGCTGCGCGTACCCTCGGGAAGAATGACTATCGACGTTCCGCCCTCGATCTTATCCTTCGCTTTCTGGAGCGTTCCACAAGCCGCTTCATGGCTCGAGCGGTCAAGCAGGATCTGACCGCCTTTCTCGGCGGCGTACCCGAAGACTGGAAACTTCCTGAGTTCGTTCTTGATGACCCACTTCAGGTCGATCCTGAGCCACCCGACAAGAACGAGACTGTCGTAGAGACTCTGGTGGTTGGATACGACGATGTAGGACTGGTGCTTCTCGATGTTCTCCCTCCCGACAACCGTAACCCGTACAGGTGTCATCAAGCAGTTGAACCGAGCCCACCAGACGAGAACGGTCCTGTTGACTACCTTATCCCCGACAAAAGGAAGAATGATGATTCCCAGCCCCACGAAAAAACACGTGGAGAGGACCAGGAGGGGCCCGAAGACGAGCCACTTGTAAGGCTGATACAGTATTCTCAGTACCCTGTTCGGGCTCCCGCCGATCACAACGGAATCGCTTCTCGTGACATTCATGCGCCGCCACCGGTATAAAGGCTCTGTAGCAGTTCATCCTCTTATGAACCGGCCATGAAAGAGGCTTCCGAAACGCTGTGTTCCACAGTCAATCTACTGCATGAGCGAAGGAAACCCTGTTATGTAATGCAAAGAAGCAACGACCCGGGCGAGCCGGCCGTGGGCTCCTTGTGTCGACTTGCGAGCCTAAAGCAACCTGCACTCTAAACCGATAACAGAAGTGGCTATATGGCTTTGTTCGCGCTATTGCGCGTTGAGGAGTGGCTTAATGGATAGAGGCGGGGGCAAGGTCCCAGTTATGCGCTTGCCCGCTCAACTGGTATTCCTGCTGAAGCACAGGAAAACAGTGTTCGCTCTGGCTTTTCTGGCCACTATCAGCCTGCTTTCATTACAGCTTTTCAGCTCGGCGGCATCAGCGAACAGCGGTGCCCCGGACTCCACCACCATCCCCTTGAAGTTCCCGGCACTTCAGACTTCGATACAGAACGGCACTACGACCCTCGAGATGGATGGCTGCCCCAATTCCAGGGAAGCGGGCAAGCCCGTCCTGCCGATCAAGGCTTTGACGATTGCCGCGCCACCCGGAAAGCAGGTGGCGGGCGTTTCGATCGTGAAAAGCACCTGGCATACTCTTTCCGGTACTTACAACGTCGAGTGGGGACAGCCTCCCGCACCATCGGATGGGAGCCTCCCGCCTCGAGCCGCCGCGGACAGGCGGACTTACGGCTCGGACAATCCATACCCGGCAAAAGCGGCCGAGGTACGGTCTACGGGCTACATGAGGAGAATCCCACTCGGCGACCTGACCGTAAGTCCAGTGAGGTATCATCCCAGGTCCGGTCTCCTCGAGTGGTGTTCCGAGATGGAGATCAAGGTAACCTATTCCTCCGCCTCCATCCCCGCTTCACTGGACAAGGCGGACAGTGCGCCCGAGAGCATCGGTGGTTCCGTGGTCGATAACCCCGAGCAGGCGGAGCAGTGGTACGGGCATTCAATGGGCTCCACGGGGAACACCGCTGACTGTGTGATAATCACGACCGACGCGTTGGCCTCTTCGGTTACACCGCTCGTCAACTACCGCCAGGCGCAGGGGCTCTCCGTGAACGTGACCTCCACGACTTGGATAACCGCCAACTGCAGCGGCGCGGATATCCAGGAGAAGATCAGGAACTTCCTGAGGGACAGGTACCTCTCGTGGGGTATCTCCTACGTCCTGATAGTAGGGTCAGACTCATCCGTCCCGATGAGGCGTTGCTCCTGTGACGGATCGACCAGCTACGATTATGTCGTTCCAACCGACTATTATTACTCCGACCTCTCGGGGAACTGGGACCTCAACGGGGACGGCAAATACGGCCAGTATGGTGTCGACGACGCCACCGGCGGCGTTGACTTTTATCCTGAAGTGATGGTCGGACGCATTCCTTTTGACAGCGGCACGGATGTAACCAACTACTGCAATAAGGTGGTCAGCTATTCGGGCGACACGGGCGCCTGGAAGCACAAAGTGCTGCTGCCCGAGGCCACCTCCAATTTCCAGAACGAGAACTCCAGCGGCTGGCCGGCTACTTTCGGCGGCGTGTTCGGGGAAAGGATAAAGACGGGTATTACCAACCCTATCGGCTACAGCAATCTCACGATGTACGAGACGGCAGGTATTTCGAGAGGAACCGCTCCATTGTCGCCTGATCCAAGCGCGTGTGACGTGCCGCTGACGAACGCGAACCTGATCTCCAGGTGGAATGAGGGTTATGGTGTGGTCCCGTGGTGGGGGCACGGCAACTACACGGGCGCATACAGAAAATACTGGGCCAGCGACGATGGCGACGGCGTGCCGGAGGCCGCGGAGATGGCGTTCACGCAGTTCCTCGGGAATGCGGATGTCCTGTCCAATACCTACCCTGCTATCGTCTTCGCCTGCTCCTGCGAGAACGGCCTTCCGGAAGAGGCGAACAACCTCGGAGCCACGGTGCTCAAGAACGGCGCCATAGCCATGGTGGTCGGCAGCCGGGTGACCTGGTACTCGGTCGGATGGCAGGACGAGTACTGGGGTGGTAACTCCACCCTGGACTACAACTTTACCAGGCATCTGCTCTCGGACGGTGGGCAGAGGGTAGGAAAAGCGTTGAGGCTGGCCGACATCGATGACCACACCACATACAACACCGGGTGGGGAGCGGAGGCGTACGCGAACCTCTACGGGTTCAACCTCTACGGGGACCCGGCGCTGAAGCTGGACGCCGAGGGCCCGCCCGCCATTAGCACCGTAACCCCGGGCGGCACCGTGAACACCGGCACCGCCAACCTAACGATACGGGGCAACAACTTCGTGACAGGCGCCGCGGTGAAGATAACCAAGGCGGGTCAGAGCGACGTGATTGCGACCGGGGTGACGGTCGATTCTCCCACCCGGATATCCTGCTCCGTGAACGTGGACCGGATCTGTTACGGCAACTGGAACGTCGTGGTGACGAACCCCGACAACAATGCGGCTACAAAGACCGACGGATTGGCGGTCTCCAACTCTACACCCACTGTAGTGCCGCCCTCGATAACCGCTATCACGCCGGCCCGGGGCTCCGCGGGAACAACGGTGACCATCAAAGGTGCTGACTTCGGCAACTCCAGGGGCTCTTCGGTCGTGTCCTTTAATGGTGTCAACGCCACCGAGTACGAGTCCTGGTCCGAAACGCAGATCGTCTGCAAGGTGCCCCGGGGCGCCTCCACCGGAAGTGTGGAAATCAAGACGACAAACGGCGCCAGCAACGAGAAGGACTTCGTGGTGACCGGCGACACCTCGCCCGTCTGGTACCTGGCGGAAGGCTCAACGGACTGGGGCTTTGACACCTACATCTCCGTCATCAACCCGAACGACCGGAAGGTTACGGCACGGTTCACCTTCCTGGCGAACCCCACCGTGGTCAAAGAGATATCTATGCCGGCGAACAGCCAGATAACCGTCAACCCGAGGGAGTACCTCGGAAACAAGGACTTCTCCACGATCGTCGAGTGCAAAGAAGGCCTGACCATCGTCGCCGACAGGACGATGATCTGGACCGGGCCGGGCGCCGCCGGCCCCGAAGCGCACTCGTCGATCGGCGTGAAAGCTCCGTCAAAGGAATGGTACCTTGCGGAGGGTTCCTCTGATTGGGGCTTCGAGACGTGGCTCCTTATCCAGAACCCGACAAGCAAGCAAGCGCTCTGTACTGTCTCCTACATGATCGAAGGAAAGGCACCACGGTCGTTCCAGAAGGTCGTGCCCGCCAACTCCAGAGCTTCCTACAGCATGGCGGAGGACATCGGTTCCGCCGACGCGTCCATACGGGTCTCGGCCACGGCTCCCGTGATCGTCGAGAGGTCGATGTATCGCAATAACCGTAGAGAAGGACACGAAAGCGTTGGCACCACCACCCCGGCCAGGGATTACTACCTCGCGGAAGGCACCACTGACTGGGGCTTCACCACCTACGTGCTGGTACAGAACCCCGGCGACAATAGCGCCACGATAAACATCACTTACAACACCCAGCAGGGCCCGGTGAGAAAGACACCGTTTGTCATGCCGCCAAGATCCCGCAAGACCATCAACGTGAACGCTGAACTCGTCAAAAAGGACTTCTCGACCCACGTGCATTCCGACCAACCGGTAATCGCCGAACGTGCCATGTACTGGAATAACGGAACCGGAGAAGCATGTCACGACTCCATCGGAATGGCTGAACCCCACACCACCTTCTATCTTCCTGACGGCGAGACTTCCAATGGTCGAGAAACTTGGACCTTGGTGCAGAATCCAAATGGCTCACCGGTCAAGGTTGAGATCTCCTACCTGCTTGCAGGTGGAGGCCAAAAGACTTTGACCGACACGATACCCGCCAACTCTCGCAAGACCTACTTCATGGCCGACATCATCCCGTCGGGACGCGCCGCCGTCATGGTTACCTCCAAGACCTCGGGCAAGAAGGTAATAGTTGAGCGGGCCATGTACTGGAACGGGAGAGGAGCTGGAACAGATACCATTGGGGGGTACTCGGACTAGTACCTTATTTCCAGTACATCCGAGCC
>DATCGY010000291.1:0-4312 GCA_036508635.1 Candidatus Anoxymicrobiaceae bacterium | reverse complement strand
TCTACGGGATCCCCTCCGAAAGAAGGCTCGCCGAGGAGGTCAGGCTGAACATAGCCTACCGCTGGTTCGCCGGCTACAACTTAGATGAGGAGACCCCTGACCACAGCGTGTTCTCAAAGGCCCGAGCCCGCTTCGGCCGCGGCCTCTTCCTGCTCGTGTTCAAGGATGTGCTCTCCCGTTGTATCGGGGCCGGCCTCGTAAAGGGGGACGCCATCCTGGTGGACTGTACGCTCATAGACGCCGGCGCCGGGAAGCGGCAGGTGCCCTCGGGAAGATAAAGAAGAAGTAACCTGGAAATCGAGAAGACGCAGACGAGATAGAGCGAGAAGATCCTGGAAGGGGAACGGTCATAATGGAAGCAAACAAGGTCATAGATGATGCGGTGGCCTCAATAATAGAAAATCTGAAAGAGAAACCCTTTACCGGCAAGCTGGAGGACTTAGTCGCCCAGCGCGCAAAGGATTCCGGCGTACCCGGTTTCTATTATGCCATCCTTACCAAGGTGAAGAAGGAAATAGAAGATAAGGAGATCCCCAGGACATGGTCTTGAAGTATCTCGCGTATTCAGCGCATCTGTCTAAGATGCTTCTTGATGCGAAGTCTTGAGTTTAGCTTCGAATCTCCGGCATTAGGATTATAAGACCGGTAAGTCTGATTATCGCGCGCATATCCGTTCCGTATCGTAGCTAACGAAGCATGAGTCGGCTAGAGCCAGCAAGCAGATTTATAATCCGGGTGCTGAAGGTTCGATACCTTCACGGCCCACCAACCATTTGTGGTCAAAATGCAGTTGGCATCAGGTTGGTCTGTAGAGCTTCTTGATGATCGACCTTCCCGATTTGAAGCCGACGCCTACTTTCCGCTTGAGGTCCCAGTACTCGCGGATGGTTGCGCAATAGACGAGTGGGTTGACCTTGGAGATGTCAATCCTTCCGCTGTTGTCAACCTTGTCCTCGTCGACATACGTCTCGAGAACTTCTGCAACAAACATCGTGTATTCGCCGAGGACTACTTCGTGGTTGACTCTGCACTCAAGGTTGTACGGACACTCTTCGATTATCGGGGTGTCAATCATCACGGCTTCTCGCACCCAAGCTTCTTCAGAAATGACCCCTGCTTGAGTCCCGCGGACCCCCGGCACCTGAAGTTACACCGGTTTTCAAGTCCTTGTGAGTTCGTGTAATCCCATGTGACCTGGTGTTATCTAGTATTGTCCTGTACAGAGCTTCGTGCCGTCCTTCGTTCTCCGGTGTTTGCAGCTCGTTTTCAAACTGGTCCGAGCATACGAATGTGTCGGAGGACCGACGCCATTTTCTGAACATGCCTTGAGGAATGGCCGCGCAGTTGCCTTCTGTCAATGCCCATTCCCACCTCGATGGCTAAGCTTTGTGATCAGAGGGGGTGGAATATTTGAAACATCGCAGACGATCCAGGAACAAGGAGAACGAGGTCGGCGGCCTCTGCTGCTCCTACTGCGCCGATACGAAGTACCCGTGTGTGAGGATGAAGATGACACAGATGGCTCCACAAAAAGATAAGCCGGTCGAAAAGACCGAGGTCGAACAGGGCAAGAGTTGACTACCTTCGATGATTCAGGTCAGCCGCCCAGAGTGAAGACCGCCATCTATCTGGCGGGAGGGAGTGGGATTCGAACCCACCGAATACCTCGAGGCGTTCAGCGGTCTCCAAGACCGCTGCGTTGATTCTGGTACTCGATAACCGCTGTCATCGAGCGAACAGAAGAGTATCGCGCCTGGAAATATCGACTCTTATTGCTTCTTGAAGAGAACACGGGTAGTAGAGTCACGAAGCCCGTCATCCTCGATCTTGAAACTCCCCACAGTAGTTTTGCCGTCCGCCCCGATAAGAACCACGGTGTCGTCCTCCACCTTGTAGGTGATGCCGATTCCACTGTTACCTTCTATTAGAGACATAGTCCCTTTGTTGCCAGCCTTAAGGGTAATGGTTGCGACAGTCTTGCCACCAGCTTCAGCCTTGTACACACCAACAACGCTCGACCCTCCCCCGCTGGAACCGCACCCTGCGACCAGAGCGCCCCCGACCAGAAGCAAAACCAAACACCCAAGAATAGTAAGCTTCTTCATTTCCGCTCCTCTCTACTCAATCGAGTGGCCTTTCTTACTTTTCGATGTCCACCCGGATGTCCACCACGGCTAATAGGGACTATTACTTTACAAACAGAATACCTCGGGTGAAGAGGGGTCATCAGACTAATAGTTAGGATTATAAAGACTAATTTGAAACTCGACAAACGTCCCGTCCGCTTTGAAGCTTTCGGCGAAAGCTGCGACTACAGCTAAATCATTGTTAGTCGGTCTCTCTTCGATCGAGGAAGAGATTGCGGAGGTCGATGCCGGCGGGTCGCCGGCATGTACAAAGGACCATCTCGTTCATCTATGCACGGATGCTATTTCTCCCATGCCGCCAGGATTTGTTCGGGTTTATGCAATAGTGATAGCCTTGGACCGTCATTGATAGAGGCGAATCAGTTGACGGAGGCACATGCGTGAGTGAAGCAGATAATGTGACCAAGAGGCACCATAAATGGATAGAGATAACCTCCGCGATCCTCCTTGCCCTTGCTACGGTGGCATCCGCATGGGGCGCGTATCAGTCAACCAGGTGGCATGGCAAACAGGCCGTTCGTTTCGCGAGCTCCAACGCGACCAGGATTCACTCATCAGAGAAGTACGACGCCGCCTTTCAGCAGATTGCCGCTGATGCGGCTGCTTTTTCCGACTATGTCCTGGCGTATTCCCAGCAAGATACGAAGGTGGTCGCTTTCTACGAGAACAACCTTTTCCGTCCGGAGATGAAAACCGCCCTCGAAGCATGGAAGGCTACGCGGCCACTTCAAAATCCGGGTGCCCCTAAGACCCCTTTCGAAATGAAGGAATACAGGAACGCGAACCTCGAAGAAGCGCAGGCGCTCGAGCGCGACGCGACTAAGTATACGGAATCAGCCGATAAGGCAATCCAGAATGCCGACCGTTATGTTCTCCTGACCGTCCTTTTCGCTTCTGTCCTTTTCTTCGCTGGAATATCGACGAAGTTCAACACCCTCAAGATAAAGTACGGGCTTCTGGCTGGCGGTGTTGTGCTTTTCTTCTCAGCCGTGGTGGTGCTCCTCTTCCAACCCTTCGCATGAGTCAGCGACTGAGACCCCCCCCCACGCTCACGGATATCTCGCGGGAGAAGGGGACCAACTCACGGATGGCACGTCCCTGTTCAACCCTTCGGGGATGGGCGCCTCAGGAGCACTGATATCCGATCTCGATGACCTAAAGACCTGGGCTATCTCGCTGGTGAACGGCGACCTGCTGAAGAAGGAAACGCAGGCGCAACGGATCACGCTCGTCCCGGGAGATTACGAGTACTTTGGCATCAAGGTGAAGTATGGCCTCGGGATTCTTTCCTCGGAAGGGTACCTGGGGCACCCCGGTGACGGGCTCGGCTACACGAATGCGGCCTTCCACTCACCTGCGACGGGTACGACCGTTGTCGTCTTCTTGAACAAGTCGCCCAATGAGGACACATTCATGGCGCTGACGCTCTTTACACAGCTCGCGAAGATAATGAACGCCGCGGATTCCAAATAGAAACGAGTCTGGGCAAGCATAACGGCATGCCTCCCGAGGTGCTACTGCTGCTGGGAGGGGATGACCCAGTTCTCGCTGACGACCTGGCCCGGGACGCCTTTCATCGTCGGGCAGAGCGCATCGGGTGCCTGCAGGGCTCCGGGAGAGTTGACCCGTTCCGAAGGTGTCGGCACCAGGGGCACGTCCACGTCCTTCTGGACGATCATCCGCATGTTGTCCTGGTTCGCGAAGTACCAGTCCTCTATTTGGGTCTTTTGCTGGGCCGTGACGCTGGTGGCATACTCCGCCATTTGTCCGATAGACGTGTCCACCGGCACCCAGCCGTAGTTCGGAAGGAAGAACTCCGCCCAGAAGTGCCCCTGGGGCTTGCCGCTGAGCAGCTGGAAGCCGCCGGTGGCGCGCGCCGGGATGCTGAGCGCCCGGCACATCGCGCTGAACAACATGCTCTGACCGCCGCAGTCGCCATACTTGTGCTGGTATACATACGTGGATATCGGCTTGCCGCGCGGCCAGCAGGTGGTCTCAGGGATCAGGCTGTACGTGATATTCTTGACGATCCAGTCATAGATCTTTTTCGCCCGCAGGTAGGGGTTCTTCTCGCTGCCCACGACCTTCCTGGCTGTCGCGGTTATCGCGGGCGTTATCGTGGTGTTCCCGTACGACCGCGTGTACTGCTTGTACTCGGGGTCGCT
>DATCGY010000290.1:0-4470 GCA_036508635.1 Candidatus Anoxymicrobiaceae bacterium | reverse complement strand
CCGCTATCGAAGATGGGGTCAGGTCTTTTATTGTTTGCGAGCCAGACTCAAGCTGATCAGGCATTCTGCAACCGCAAACAATAAAAGACTTGACCCCATCTTTGCCACGTCTTTGCGTTTTCCACCTCTTGAGCCGGGTCTCTCAGGCCCGGCTCCGGGCGGCCCAAAAGACCGCCCTCAAGTATTTCTTTTCAGCTGGCAGGAGGCTCAGTCGGAGGCTGGATCGGGGGCCCCGCAGGCGGCTGCATCGGTGCTTGAGCCGGAGGCTGTTGCATGGGAGGCTGGGTCTGCGGCTGCGGAGGCAGTTGAGACCCCTGGACGTTCGTGGCCGGCGTGCGAGCCAGAAGAGTGCGGTAGACATAAGCAGTGGCAATGATGACGATCGGAGTGGTGAACAACAATCCCACGCAGCAGAGGATGATGCCGAGCATGGTGAGCGCCCACATCACTATCCAGAAGCCGAGCAGGTGCCACCAGACACCTCGCGTCAGCTCCCCGCTGCGCTTGAGCGCAGCGACCGGCTTCATGTTCTGGTCGATGATGAGGTACCCGACGTAATGGTACCTGATAGCCCAGTAAATGCCGGGGATGATCAGGAGTATAAAGCCGGCCAGGATTATGAGACCGTAGAGGATCATCCCGATCAGCATGTCGACGAACTTCGGATACTCGTTATACAGGTCCTCGAAATTCGCGGTCTCGCCGCTGCAGAAGCGTAGGCCGATGCGGATCTGCGCCATGTTGACGAAGACACCCACGACGATCGAGAGCAGGCTGAAGATTATTCCCGCCACCGCTGCAGCGCCCCTGGACATGTAGAAAGGCGACTGGAGGCCTCCCGGGATTGCCGAGACAATCCACAGTATGAGGACCGCCAGAATGAGAAACCCAAGGTTATTCTTAGTTGTTTCCCACCCGAAGCCTACCGCGTCACCGATTGAAAAGGTCTTTTCGTCCATGCCGATCTCCTCCCCCTTGAACGCCTTTCCAGCAAACTTTATTAGAACCGAACGGCGTCTTTCCTATCACGCGCTCGGGCAGACCCTACTCATTACTCCTTTGGACACGGATAACGGTTAACCTGCGTCAAAGAAGTCGGGTTTTATTGAACGACGAGCGGCAGCGAAACCAAACCGACCATTCGATCCTCTCTTGCACGACTTTTGTCGAGCTTGCTTGCGGTGTTAAAGTCGTCATATGGACACGGAGCAAAGGGAGGAAGCCGTGATACCCGAGATTCATGCCGGCAGCCGTTTCGAGATGGGAGCACTGGCCGCTAGTCACTCCGGTCATGCGATCAAGGCCGTGGTACGCGAGTTGTCTCGCTGGGCACGCAGGAGCCCCGCAAGGCTCGAGGAGTTCATGCGCAGGGCCAGAGACCACGAGCGCTTCTTACGCGCGGCCGACCGTTCAAGTCTGGTCGAACTCGAGGGCTTATCCGGGGGGCTATCGCTCTCTTTCGAAGACCTTTACCACACGCGGTTCCTGGCTGAATCCATCATCGCTCCGCAGTGCACGAACTTCGGTGCGGTCCCACCGGCAACGACCGAAGATGACGTTCTGGTGTCCTGGAACTTCGACGTGCCACCGTACTTCAGGCTCATCCTTGGGCGCTCTCCACTATATGTGCGGGACATCGACGGCACCATTCCTCACGTTTGCCTGGGGGTACCGGCGCTCTTCGGTATAGGGATCCTCAACGCGGAAGGGCTGAGCTGCGTGGTCAACGCCGTGGGCGTCACGGACGACGGAGAAGGATTCACCCAGTTCGAGCTCAACAACAAGGCGATGGAGAGTTGCTCGACTGTGGACGGCGCGGCGGAGGTGTTTGAGACGGGCCCGCGGCAGGCGATCAAAGCGATGACGACGGGCATGCTTCTGAACTGGAACACGCTCTGGGTCGATAAGGGCGCCGACCTGTCGCTCTTTGAAAGCTCGCACAACCACTTCCACCGTCAGCGCGCCGCCGAGGACGGCCTGATGGCATCGGCGAACCACCACCAGTTCCTCGACCGCGGAATGAGCGGCTCGGTCGACCCCACCATGCAGGAGCTCATCGCCGGCTCATACTCGCGGCTTGCCAGGATGTGGGCCCTGCTGCGCCAGTACCATGGCTCGATCGAGCCCCTTACGGTCAAATCGATTGTCTCGGACCACATCCCCGACTATTCCCTTCTCAAGGAGTTCGGTATCGACCGTGAGTGGTGGGAGGAGATGGTGGATGACGCTACGATATGCGCGCATGCGTGGAACGCCGGAAAGCACCTCCGCGCGGGAGACATCGGCGGCGCGTTCATGGAGTCTTCGTTCAGCACTACGGTGTACTCGCTGCAGGTTCATCCCAGGAGTATGACGGTGTGGTTTACCAACGGTCGTCCCTGCCGAAACATTGCTCGGCCGCTCTATTACGGCGACCTGCTAGGTGCACCAGTCGAGCCGAAGCCGCTCGCACTCACACCGGAGCATGTCTTCAATTCGCGGTCGGTCCGCGTGCGCAAAGGGATATTCAGGCGGGGCATGGTCCCGTGGGAAAGCGCTTTCGACAAAGCATGGATGGTCCTCACCCGCACGATGGAAAAACCGAACTTCAAAAAGCGCAGTTGATCATTTCTCGAGCCGGTCTCTTCAGCCCCGGCCCTGGTGGTTTACCTGAATGGAAGACGAACAGGCGGTAAGACTCAAGTATATGATCGCCATCGCACACCAGTGCGACACCGTCGAGGCGTTTCAGCGGGCCGTCGCCGAACTCACGCTCAACTACGACATCCATGACTGCGTATGGCCGATCGTCGGGATTGAAGAGATGCCTATGGTAGGAGAGGCGATCATCGGCGGCCGCCAGCGGGCGTTCTCGTACGTCCCACCCTCGATATTTCCCCCGGGCGGCAGCCCAAGGCCCGCAAAGCCCGTCGACCTGGATCTCGTCAAGACCTCCGACCTCAAGCCGATGGAGACTCGCCGGTATCTGCTCGTACCCCACAACACCCGCGATATAGTCTCGGGGGCCAGGGTCACGGTTAGCGAGGAGGTCTCACTCGACACCATTGCAACCGTCGGTGAGAAGCGGCAGGGGTTGGCCTCGTTACTGGTGGCCGAGATCAAGAGCGATTTCCCGCGAGTGGCTTACAAGCCTCCGTTCTCCCAGCAGGGGTTCGTGTTCCTCCTGAGGCAGGAGGGGTTCACGAGCCCCAGCGATTTCTACGAATGGGCGCGCACTCGAGAGGCCTGGGAGTGACCCGCGGGCAGGTCCGGCGCCTGCCCGATCAACGGAAGATATAACACCACGACCACTGTCGTATGGGATATAATCTGACACTGCCTGGATTGTGACGTGTCTGGAAAGAACACTGGAGGGAGTTGTCCATGAAGACGCGCATCACTGAGCTATTCGGAATCGAGCACCCCATCATCCTCTCCGGAATGAGCTGGATAAGCGTACCCGATATGGTGGCCGCAGTCTCCAACGCGGGCGGCCTGGGAATACTTGCGACCGGCGTCTACAACGCCGACCAGACCCGAAAAGCCATCAAAGAGATTAAGGAAAAGACCGACAAGCCGTTCGGCGCCAACGCTTCTCTCCTTTTCCCCGGCGCGGCACAGAACGCGCTGGTGTGCCTCGAGGAGAAAATCCCCGTTATCAACTTCTCCCTCGGTAAGGGCGACTGGATCGTCCAGATGGCCAACGAGTACGGCGGCAAGGTCGTCGCGACGGTCACCAACGCGCGTCACGCGAAGCGAGCCCAGGAGTACGGTTGCCACGCGGTCATATCCACCGGCAACGAGGCCGCGGCCCACGGCGAGCCACCGACCACGTTTTGCCTGGTCCCGAGCATGTCCGACGTCATAGACATCCCGGTGATAGCTGCTGGTGGCGTTGGAGACGGTCGCGGGCTGGCGGCGGCGCTGGCGCTCGGCGCCGACGGGGTCGCCATGGGCACGCGACTCATGACAACCGTCGAGAGCCCGCTCCACCAGAACTACAAGGAGCTCTCAATACAGAAAGACGTGTATGACACCCTGTATTCCAGGCGTTTCGACGGCCTCTGGTGCCGCATACTCGATACGCCCGGCGCAGAGAAAGCGGTCAAGCGCGGTATGGGCCCGCTCGGGCTCGGCTACCTGCGTGCGCTTCCAAACTCGAAGTTCCTCGCAGAGATGCTGGGGTTGCCTTACTGGAAGATGTTCATGGGCGTGCTAGCGTCTGGCTGGGACAACGCGAAGCAGCTCGCGACAATGGCCAACGCGTTCAAAGCAATGCGCGAGGCAACCGAAGACGGCGACACGATCCACGGTGTGCTGCCTGTCGGACAGGTCACCGGCCTGCTGCACGACATACCGACTGTTCGGGAAGTGATCGACCGCACCGTCAAAGAGGCCGAAGACATCATCAGAGGGCGCCTCGCCGAACTGGTATAGAAGCTGGAGCGCAAACAGATTTCTTGAGCCGGGTCTCTTCAGACCCGGCTCTCT
>DATCGY010000289.1:0-4741 GCA_036508635.1 Candidatus Anoxymicrobiaceae bacterium | reverse complement strand
TCTATGCCTGTACGCTCGTATATCTCTTCTGTGCCCATGCCGTTCTGCAGGGCGCTGTAGACCTGGTACAGGCGGTCGTGGCTCGCTATTTCCAGCTCGGCCGGTAGCTCCGCTACCGGAGTATTGTCGATGTCGGTGAGGGCGTAGCGGTCAATCTCGAGGGACCGAACGGCTTTCTGCACGGCTTCCTTGAACGTCCGGCCGATGGACATGACCTCGCCCACCGACTTCATCTTGGTCCCCAGCGCGGGATCCGCTCCCGGGAACTTTTCGAACGCCCAGCGCGGGACCTTTACCACGCAGTAGTCGATCGTAGGCTCGAAACACGCGGGTGTCTCGCGAGTGATGTCGTTCGGAATCTCGTCGAGCGTGTAACCGACGGCAAGCTTCGCGGCTATCTTGGCAATCGGGAATCCGGTCGCCTTGCTCGCGAGAGCGCTCGAGCGCGAGACCCTCGGGTTCATCTCGATCACGACCATGTGCCCCGTATCCGGCTCGATAGCGAACTGGATGTTGGACCCCCCTGTCTCGACGCCTATCTCGCGCATGATGTCTATCGACGCGTCCCGCAATATCTGGTATTCGGCGTCCGTCAGCGTCTGTGCCGGGGCCACCGTTATCGAATCGCCCGTGTGCACGCCCATGGGGTCGAAGTTCTCAATCGGACACACGATGACGACATTATCTTTCTTGTCGCGCATGACCTCGAGCTCATACTCTTTCCATCCTTTCACCGATTTCTCGATGAGTATCTCGGTGATGGGGCTCAGGTCGAGCCCGTGCCTCGCCGTCTCGAGGAACTCCTCCATGTTGTAGACGAGGCCGCCGCCGCCCCCGCCGAGCGTGAAGCTGGGCCTGATGACAAGCGGGAACCCGAGATCGTTCGCTATCGACCTTGCCTCCTCGAGCGAGTAGGCGAAGTCGCTTTCCGGCAGGTCGAGACCGATATTGCGCATCGCCTCTTTGAACAGGTTGCGGTCCTCGGCCTTGATAATGACCTCATGGCGGGCCCCTATGAGCTCCACGCCGTATCGGTCGAGCGTACCGCTCTCGGCCAGCGCGACCGAGACGTTCAGGCCGGTCTGCCCGCCCAGTGTAGGCAGCAGGGCCTGCGGGCGCTCGCGCTCGATGATCTTGGCGACCCACTCGGGCGTTATCGGCTCGATGTAGGTACGGTCAGCGAACTCGGGGTCGGTCATGATCGTCGCCGGGTTGCTGTTGACCAAGACGACCTTGTAGCCGTCCTCTTTCAGGACCTTGCACGCCTGAGTGCCGGAATAATCAAACTCACATGCCTGGCCGATGACAATCGGCCCGGAGCCTATCAGCAGTATCTTGTCTATGTCTTTGCGACGCGGCATACTCTAGCGCCACTCCTTCATTGCTCTGGTGAACTGTTTGAACAGGTATCGCGAGTCGTGTGGCCCCGGGCTCGCCTCGGGGTGGTACTGTACCGAGAAGGCGGCAACGTCAGTACAGCGCATGCCCTCGGATGTCTCATCGTTAAGGTTCCAGTGCGTGAGCTCGACTTCTCCGAACCGGCACTCCGCGAGCGACGACGTGTCCACCGCGAAACCGTGGTTCTGGGCGGTTATCTCGACACGCCCGGTGTCGCCGAACATCACCGGCTGGTTCGCCCCGCGATGTCCGAACTTGAGCTTGTACGTGTCGCCGCCCAGCGCGAGCCCGAGAAGCTGGTGCCCGAGGCATATCCCGAAGATCGGCTTCTTCCCAAGCAGCTCTCGTATCGCGTCGATCGCATACGTTACAGCGGACGGGTCACCCGGGCCGTTGGAGAGGAAGACGCCGTCAGGCTCGAGCTCGAGAACCTCGCCGGCGGTCGTCGACGCCGGCACGACGGTGACACGGCAGCCGCGCGCGTTGAGCAACCTCAGGATGTTGCGCTTTATTCCAAAATCATACGCTACGACCTCGAGCTCCGGCTCCGACACCAACCCCCGGTCCCAGACGTAGCGCTCGTCCACGGTCACCTCTCGAACGAGGTCGCGTCCGACCAAGCCCGGAGCTTTTTCGAGCTTCTCCAGAAGGCTCTCGGGATCGAGGTCGATGCTGGAAACCGCAGCTTCCATGGCGCCCTGGTTTCGGATGTGCCTGGTAAGCGCCCGGGTGTCAATACCCTCGAGACCTACAACTCCACTTTCCCTCAAAAAGCCGTCCAGGTCGCCGGACGAGCGCCAGTTGCTGCGGACCCGCGACAGCTCCCTGACGATGAACCCACCCATATAGATGCGTTCGGACTCGTAATCCTCGGGGTTTATGCCGTAATTGCCGATAAGCGGGTAGGTCATATTTACCATCTGGCCGGCGTATGACGGGTCGGTCAGAATCTCCTGATAACCAGCCATGCTCGTGTTGAAACAAACCTCACCGAAGAACTCTCCCTGTGTTCCAATCCCGGTGCCACGGTATGCGGTACCATCGGAGAGGACCAGTATCGCAGGCTCTTTTTGCCTTGTGTCCAATGCCATCTATCGCCTCGATCTCTTTCGCTTCTTGTCGTTGGTTGCGCCGTTTGTCTCTACGTTGCAGGCGCTGGTGGGAGCGGCCGTGAGCGCGGGTCCGGAGCCGGCTGGCGTTACCCGCAGGGCAATCGATACCGACAAAAACGCCAGGGCTATCAGCGTGGCCTGAACCTTACGTCTCACGCTATCCCCTCCCGACATGTCTTCACCGTAGGCACTCGCCGAACTCCGCCGTCCTCAACCTTCACGGGCATCTCGCCTTCGCGCTCGCCAGTCAGTTCGCCACCGCGGACTACGAGCCTGCCGTTGAAAACCGTGTGAAGTACCTTTCCCCGGACTTTCCAACCCGAGTACGGTGTATTGCGTGCGCGAGATTTGAACGTGGTGGGATCGACGGTCCATTCGAGGCCGGGATCGAAGACCACGAGGTTGGCGGGGGCGCCCTCCTCTATAGCCGGGCGGTACCCCCAGCGCTCCATCCTCATTATCCGCGCCGGCGCTTCCGTAAGTCTCGCGAGGGCATCCGCAAGCGAGAGGACTCCGCCATCGACGAGCCTGGTCACGACCAGGGCCAGGGAGGTCTCAAGCCCAACCACGCCGAACTCGGCCTGGTCGAACTCGGTCTCTTTTTCGTGCGACGCGTGTGGGGCGTGGTCGGTCGCTATAACGTCTATGGTCCCGTCCGCCAGCCCCACCAGCAGGGCCTCCACATCTCCGGCTGAACGCAACGGAGGGTTCATCTTCATGTTGGTGTCATACCCGAGCAGCCGGGATTCGTCGAGCGAGAAGTGGTGCGGCGCAACCTCGCAAGTCACCGGGAGCCCCCGGCGTTTGGCATCCCGCACCAGCTCCACGGAGCCCGACGTCGAGATATGTGCAAGGTGGAGTCTCGCGCCGGTCTTTTCCGCGAGGCATATATCGCGGAAAACACCTATCTGCTCGGATTCTCGGGGTATCCCACGAAGCCCCAGGTACGTCGCATGGTAGCCCTCGTTCATCTGCCCGCCCTCGGAGAGGCTCTTCTCCTCGCTGTGCGACACGATGAGAGCGCTCATCGTCCGGGCGTATTCCATCGCTCGACGCATGATCTCGGAATCGGTCACGGGACTGCCATCGTCACTGAATCCTATTACGCCGGCTCTGCACGTGCCCATCTCACCCATCGGCGCCAGTGCCTCACCCTTTCGGCCCTGCGTGATGGCCCCATGAGGGAGCACCATGCATAGGCCCTCGTCGACCCCGCGGTCATAGACGTATTCGGCAACTGAAGAGTTGTCTATCGCGGGCTCTGTATTGGGCATACAGAAAACGGCGGTGTAGCCGCCGCACGCCGCCGCCCTGCTACCGGATCCGACGTCTTCCTTGTACTCCATGCCAGGTTCCCGAAGATGGACGTGCATATCTATTAAGCCCGGGGAGACCACCAAGCCGGACGCGTCGATCACCTCGGCGCCGCCCGCGTCGAGGCCTTTGCCGATCCTGGCGACCTTGCCGCCGGCGACCAGCACGTCGGATTCGCCGAGGAGGCCTTGCGGATACGTAAGGACCCTGGCTCCCTTTATGAGCAATCCTCTCTCGTTATCCATGGCTACCTCCAAGAACCTCGTAGAGAACCGCCATTCTCACCGCTACGCCGGCGGACACCTGGCCGGTTATTACGGACTCGACCTCGTCCGCGACACTCGAGGCTATCTCTACCCCGCGGTTCATCGGCCCCGGGTGCATCACGAGCGGCTTGCGCTCGAGCCGGGACCATCGCGTGGAGGTCAACCCATAGAGGAGTGTATATTCCCTGAGCGAGGGAAAACGGGACTCTTCGACCCGTTCCATCTGAATGCGAAGCAGGTAAAGCACGTCGCACCAGTTGAGTGCTTCTTCGAGCGAACCCGTGGTCGTCGCTCCCATGCTCTCAATCTTTTCCGGGAGCAGCGACCGGGGCGCGACCAGCTTCACCTGCGCTCCTACCTTATTCAGGGCGTGGATGTTGCTGCGGGCGACGCGCGAGTGGTCGATGTCGCCGACGATGGCCACTTTGAGACCCTCGAGGCGTCCCATCTCTTCGCGCATGGTGTAAAGATCTAGAAGCGCCTGCGTCGGATGTTCATGCATGCCGTCGCCGGCATTCAGTATCGAGCAATCCACCCAGCCTGTCATCATGTGCGGGGCACCGGCACTGCTGTGACGTATCACGACCGCGTCGACACCCATCGCTACTATTGTCTTGGTAGTATCTTTGAGGCTCTCGCCTTTCGAGATGC
>DATCGY010000288.1:0-6996 GCA_036508635.1 Candidatus Anoxymicrobiaceae bacterium | reverse complement strand
CGTCTTTACTCCATCCACCTGGTGCTCGCCCGCGTCGCCCCTGATCTGCAGGACGCACTCGATTATCGAGTTGAGGCCCGCGACGAGGACGGGGTTTGAGGAAATGCAACCGCCGGAGGCGTTGACCGGCAACCGGCCGTCGAGCGCCGTATTCCCGAACGCGGTGAACTCGCCCGCTTCTCCCATTCGGCAAAGCCCCAGGCCCTCGAGCGCCATCAACTCCAGGTAAGTGAACGTGTCGTGCACCTCGGCCAGGTCGATCTCTTTCGCGGAGTCCGAGATACCGGCCTGGGCGTACGCCGTCTTCGAGGCCGCCTGGAGAGCGTCGACCTTCGAAAGGTCGCGGTCGCCCAGGTGGTACGCGTCGCAGCTATAACCGATGCCCTTGACCCATGCGGGCTTTGCGTCGAGCGCCTTCGCCCTCTGCGCGCTGGCGATCACGACTGCGCTCGCACCGTCAGAGATGGGACAGCAGTCGAGCAGCTTGATCGGGTCGGCTATGTACGGGGACGCCAGAACGTCCTCGATGGTGAGCTGCAGTGGAAGCTGCGCGTACGGGTTCTTGAAGGCGTTGCCGTGGTTCTTTACCGAGACCTGCGCGCACTGCTCCTCGGTGACCCCGTAGCGGTCCATGTAAGCCCGCGCCTGGAGAGCCGCCGACGTGACCGAGTCGATGCCCAGAAACCTCTCGTATATCGGGTCGAACATCGCGTTGGTGATGAGGGGCATAACGCTCTCGGAGCCCTTGTGGTGGGCGCAGTACAGGCACGTGCCCCAGCCGGCCAGGACGCGCATCACGGCATGCGCCGCCCCGAACGTCCCGTCACCCTCGACCGTCGATACGTTCTTGTCGTATGAGCCGCAGGCATCCATAATCGCCATGGACGAGATGGTGCGGCCGTCGAAGAAGTCGTTCGAGCCCGTAAGCACGATGTCGACGTCGTCAATCGTCATTTCGGCGTCGTCCAGGGCCCTGGTGCAGGCCTCGAAGACGAGGTCGCCGAAGGTGTCCTTGACCCTGTCGCGCTCGAACTTCGTCATACCTACCCCTACTATCGCGACCGGTTCCATTCAGCTCGCCCCCTTTACGGGGCGGAAGTACCTTACGTCAAGGATGCTCCCCTCCCTCTCCCCGGCGAAGACCGCCTCGACTCGCGCGCCCTTTGCGAGCTGCGATTCGTCGAACTCGGAGATGAGGTGGACAAACCCCGTGTCCGCACCGTCAAGCTTGATGATCGCGTATCCGAATACGCCCTCGAGCGGCGACAGCTGCGGGTGGTGATTGCGGGCGATGGTGAAGGTCACTATCTCCCCAGAGCTTCCCAGCTCGACCCATTCGGCACACTCGCCGAAGCAGTCCGGGCAGTGCCTTCTTGGGATGTGATAGACGATACCGCACTCGGGGCACCGCGTTCCAAGGAACTTCTTGTCGTCGCGCAGGGACTCGAGGTACTTCGTACCGGTCTCACCCGCGGACCACGAGTACGGCACCTTTATCCCACCGTCCATCACAAGGACTTCCTGCGCCTCCCTCCAGTCATCCATATCCCGGGTTCCTCCTTTTAGTAAGATGGCTCAGCGTTTCCTGGCAGCCGCTTGCGCCGCAACGGCTTTCGGTCGTGCGGGGGTTTTGGCACCGCGCCCGGATTTGGCCCCGGCGCTCGCGCCTGGTATTGCGGCATCGCTCCTGAATCCGTTGAAGATGAGGTCGAGGAAGAGGTCGGCGATGGCGTCAGCTGTCATCTTGCCCTCCGGCCTGTACCAGTTGGACAGCCAGTTGCACATGCCCGAGATGGCGCGCACGGCCATCGGGATGTTCATCTCCCTGAAGGTCCCCTCATCGATGAGCTCCCGCACCAGCTCCCTGTATATCGATTCGTACTCGCGGCTGAGTCCCCTGATGTACTCACGCTTCTCGGTCGGAAGCTCGCTCTCGTCCGCGAGGTAGACGTTTATGATGTCGCCATGCTCGGAGAACATGTTGATCTGCCACCTGACCAGCTCGCGGAATCGCTCCTCCGGCGTGCCGCCGGATGCCTCGATGGACTCGACGCCTTCCATCAAGCGCTTTATCGCGGCCTCGCAGATCTCGTACAGCAGGTCGTGTTTCGTCCTGATGTAGTAGTAGAGGGCTGGCTTGGTGATATAGAGCTCGGCTGCGATGTCGTCCATCGTTGTAGCCATGTAGCCCTTCTCGCAGAACAGCCGCGCCGCGACGGTCATGATCTCTTCCCATCGGACTTTCTTCATCCGCATTCTCCCCTGACACCGGGTCTCATTCGTTTTCTCTTGATGAATCCTTATCAGCCTGTTTACACGCAGCCTGACAGTTCATATAATTCTACTTACCGTTCAGTAAACTGAAAAGGGTTTTGGAAGTTTTTTCTTAAGAGTTTCTTACAAGAGGCGGGAATCCGAGCTACGGGGGGGATGTAGATGGACATCAACGACTACACCTGGGATTACCGAAACGTCTACGAGTGGATGCAGCGCACCAGGAAGGGCTTCTCACCGCTGATAATCTCCGTGGCCATAACCGGTGGGGTCCAGGGCAAGGAGGCTCACGAGAACCTCCCGGAGACCCCCGAGGAGCAGGCACATCAGACGTTCGACGCGTACGAGGCGGGCGCGAGCGCGGTGCACGTGCATGCCCGCAACCCCGAGATCTGGTGGATGACCTCCTCTAACCCTGAGGACTATATCAAGATCAACTCTATGATCCGCGACAAGTGTCCCAGGATAATCATCAACAACACTACGGGCGGCGGGCCTGAGCAGACCACGGAGCAGCGGATGGCCAGCATCTACGCTAACCCGGAGCTCTGCTCGCTGAACCTCGGCCCGTTCGTGCTGAAAGTGCCGCTAAAGGAGAGGGGCGAGCCGTTCCTCCACCCGCGGCCGGCACTCGTGTACGACCGGCTCATACCAAACAGCTATGCCGACATTAACATGTACGCCCAGACCATGAAGGAAAAGGGAATCAAGCCCGAGATGGAGCTATACCATCCTGGACAGTACTGGGTCTTCAACGACCTGGTCACCGGTGGTCTCCTGGAGCCGCCGTACTACTTCCAGTACGTCATGGGGTTCCAGACATCGTCGTTCCCGACTCCCGCCAACCTGCTCGGGCTGATCAACGAGCTGCCACCACAGTCAGTATTCTCGACGATCGGAGTGGGGCCGTTCCAACTGCCGATGAACACTCTGTCCATCATGATGGGAGGCCACGTGAGGGTCGGCATGGAAGACAACCTCTACTACAAGCGCGGGCGGAAAGTGAAGGACAACGCCGAGCAGGTGGCGCGTATCGTCAGGATAGCAAAAGATCTCAACCGCGAGATAGCGACACCCGAGCAAGCCAGGGAGATGCTGGGCATCTCACAAACACCATCATCGTACTAGACGAAATTCCCCTCCCCCTCGAGGGGGGAGGGTCGGGGTGAGCGTGGCGCTAACGCCCCCTTCAAGAAACAGATGTGACCCCATTTTTTGAAGGGGAGAAGATTTGGAGTTTTTCCTCCTCGAGGGGGAGGAAGAAAAGGGAGGCAAATAAATGGCTGATTACGATGTCATAGTGATCGGGGCGGGGCTGGGCGGGCTTACGTCAGGCGCTATCAGCGCGGCGCGCGGCCGCAAGGTCCTGGTGCTCGAGCAGAGCGACCTGGTTGGAGGATGCTGCTCGACGTTCGAGAAGGAGGGATACCACTTCGACATCGGCGCCTCCATCGTCGAGGTCGTCGGCTCGCTGGAGAAGGCTTTTGACTTGCTGGGGACCAGCATGGAGAAGGAGCTCAACCTGTCCCCCTGCGACCCGATATATGATTACATCCTCAAGGACGGAACCCGCTTCCAGTTCCCGATATCCTCGGAGGGCACCGCCGAGGTCATCAAGAAAGTCGCGCCCGAGGATGCCGCCGCGTGGCCGGCTTTCGCCTCTTATATGAAGGAATTTCTCGAGCTTGCCACCGATTCCGTCCTGGGCAGCCCGATGGTCACGATGCGCGATTTCGCCGGCTTGTTCCTGAAGTACCCGGCGCTCCTCAAATACCGCGAGCTCTTCACCAGCTCATACGAAGACGTGATCAAGAAGTGGTTCAAGACCAGCGCGATGCAGCAGACGGCCGCGTACCAGTCGTTCTACCTCGGGCTTCCCCCGGAGCTATGCGGCGGCGTATACGCGATGCTCGGCTACACAGAGCATGAAGGTTCGTATTACCCCCAAGGCGGCATGATAGAGATACCGCTCGCGTACAAGCGGTGCGGCGAGAAGTACGGCATGGAGGTCCGCACCGGCCAGCGCGTGGACAGGGTCATCGTGCGCAACCGCACCGCTGAAGGCGTAATCCTGTCAGACGGCACCGCGATAACCGCCCCCGTCGTGATCAGCAACATCAACGCAATGACCCTTTATCTCAAGCTCATCGGCGAGGAGAACCTGCCCTGGCTTGCCAGGGTAGGCATAAAGAGCTACGAGCCGTCGATGTCCGTACCGATGATCTTCCTCGGCGTCGACTACGAGCCCGAGCTGCACGCCCACCACGCCCTCATCTCGAGGCCTCTCGAGGATATGGACGACTACTGGTGGAACATCTACAAGAAGAACAAGCTTCCCGACGACATGTTCAGCCTCATCTGCTGGCCCACGGAATCCGACCCGTCGCTCGCACCCAAAGGCCATCACGTGGTCAACCTCATCATGACTCCCGGACCGTACCGTCTCGAGGGGACAACGTGGGACAGGGAAAAGGAAGCGTACATCGAGAAATCCATCGACTTCGTGACCAGGCACGCGATGCCGGGCTTGAAAGACCACGTGAAGGTCGTCGAGATGTGCACGCCGGTCGACTACGAGAGGCGCCTTTTGAACCCGGAGGGCGCGATCTACGGCCTGCAGCAGGAGACGACTGCTTCAATGGTCTTCAGGCCCTCGGCGAAGTCAAAGTCCATAAAGGGTCTCTATCTCTCGGGCGCGTCGACCCACCCCGGAGGCGGCGTCCCCTCGGTCGTCAGCTCAGGTATAATCGCCGCCGACCTCGTCCAGGAATACGAATAGTCACACACCAAACACACTCGAGCGGGGTCTCTCCAGGCCCCTCTCGTCCCTTTCGGGGAGGTTCGGATCTTGGAGATGAGCGGCGAGGAGATGGAGAAACTCAGGATGGGGGCCATCACGGCTATCGACGGCCTGTGGTTCCTTGCGGCGGAGCGCAAGCTCGGCTTCGAGACCGCGCTCGAGCTCGACATGGATGTCTGGAAAAACTACGGAACGGTGATGCTGAAGAGAGTCGCGCGTTCGATGGGCATCGAGACCGACCCGGAGAATCCGCCCGGCATGGAAACGGTCGGCACGCTCATGGAGGTCCTGTGTGCGATCGACGGGACCGTATGCAAGACTCGAGTGATCGACGGGGACAACGCTGTGCTCACCGTCCCGCACTGCGCCTGGTGGGAAAACCTCTCGAGGGCCGGCCGCCAGGACCTTGTCCCGTGCGAGGAAGTCGACAACAATACCTTCATCCACTGGTTGAAGCAGGTCGACCAGTCGCTGGAGTTCGAGATCACCCACAGCCTTCCGCGTGGACACGACCGCTGCGAATGGATAATCAGGCGAGCTCGCTGAGCGAGATCACTTTATGTTGACGTAGCCTGATATCTGCCGGTAGCATGCTGTTGAGGTCGCCACGCGGTTTAAGCAACGGTGATGTCGTCGCAGAGGAATACGTCCTGGATCGCGTTGAATATCTCGATTCCCTCTTCCATCGGCCTCTGGAACGTCTTGCGGCCGCTGATGAGACCCATCCCGCCGGCGCGCTTGTTGATGACCGCCGCTCGCACGGCCATGGCGAGGTCGTTCTTGCCGGACCCTCCACCCGAGTTGATGAGCCCGATCCTTCCCATGAAGTTATTGACGACCTGGTACCGCGTGAGGTCGATCGGGTGGTCGCTGGCGAGCTCCGTGTACATCCTCTCGTCGTACTTGCCGTACTGTTCGCCAAGCGAGTTGACCGCCTTGAACCCGCCGTTCACGTCGGGTTGCTTCTGCTTGATGATGTCGGCCTCTATCGTGGCGCCGATATGGTTTGCCTGGCCCGTGAGGTCGGCGGACGTCTCGTAGCTGACGCCGTCGACAGTGAACGCCTCGTTGCGAACGTAACACCAGAGGATGGTCGCCATACCAAGGTCATGCGCCGTCGCGAATGCCTCGCTTATCTCTGTGATCTGCCTGCGCGACTCCGGAGATCCGAAGTAGATGGTCGCGCCCACGGCTACGGCTCCCATCTCGAAAGCCTGCTCCACGCTCGCGTACAGCGTCTGATCGCTCGTGTTCGGGTAACTCAACATCTCGTTGTGATTGAGCTTCACGATAAACGGTATCTCGTGCGCGTACTTGCGGGCCACGATACCCAGCGCGCCCAGGGTGCTCGCCACCGCGTTGCACCCCGCTTCTATTGCCAGCTTGACTATGTTTTCGGGGTCGAAGTAGATCGGGTTCGGAGCGAAAGAGGCACCCGCGGAGTGCTCGATGCCCTGGTCCACGGGGAGGATGGAAAGATAGCCCGTGCCTCCCAACCTGCCTCGGTTAAACATCGTCTCGAGGCTGCGAAGGACCGGCGCAGACCTGTCGCTCTGCTTGAAGATACGACGGACCCAGTCGGGGCCGGGCACGTGCAGGCTCTCTTTTCCGACCTTCGGCGAGTCGAACTTCAAAAGGCTATCGGCTTCTTTACCAAGAAGCCCGGCGATCTCATCGAAATCCATCACTTACCCCCTGCTATGCCGGCAATGTCTTATTCAACCCATGCGGGCTTTGACCTCCATGCTGCCAGCTTTGCTAAATCTGCCGGAATCCCCACAGCCTGTAATCGCTAATGCGAATGATATCACTCGTCCTCCTGATGGATAACACCGGTAACAGGGATCAGATCTGTTTCTTCAAGGGGGCTGGAGAAGACGGGGTCAAACGAGAGTGGGGCTGAGGGGCGGAGATCCTTGTGG
>DATCGY010000287.1:0-5813 GCA_036508635.1 Candidatus Anoxymicrobiaceae bacterium | reverse complement strand
CGACGCCGAGCCGGACGTGGAGGTGTCCGAGGACGACCTCTGCCACCTGCAGTACACGGGTGGCACCACCGGGCTGCCCAAGGGGGTCATGATCACCAACCGCAACTACCTCACCACCGCCATCGGAATGGGGCTGGCGCTCGAAATCGAGCCGCACTATTCCACGCTACAGGTGCTGCCCATCTTCCATACCGCGTGGTGGCCTGTGCTCCTGCACCACTATGGCGGGTGCAGGGCGGTCATCGCCCCGCGATTCGACTTCCAGGAGATCCTGGCCACGGCGGAGAGGGAGAAGGTGACCCACATCAACATGGTGCCGGTGCTCTTCGCCTGGCTGCTCGACTTCCCTGACGCGGACAAGTACGACCTCTCCAGCATCAAGTACTTCTCCTACGCCGGCGCACCCATGCCCGAGGAAGTGCTGAGGCGCTGCGTCGCGAAGTTCGGCCCCATCTTCCAGCAGGGATACGGCCTTACCGAAGCCTCGCCCCTGGGCACCATGCTCATGCAGGAGGACCAGTGCCGGCTGGAGGGTCCTCCCGAGCTGGTGAGGCGCATTACCTCCTGCGGGCGCGAATCCCTGGTAACGGAGGTCCGGGTCGTGTACGACGACGACAACGATGTGCCCGTCGGCGAGATAGGCGAGATCGTGATCCGCGGCAGGAACGTCATGAAAGGCTACTGGAAGGACCCCGAGCGTACCGCCAAAGCCATGCGCGGCGGCTGGCTGCACACCGGGGACCTGGCCGAGGTGGACGAGCACGGGTTCATCTACATCGTTGACCGCAAGAACGACATGATCATCACCGGTGGGGAGAACGTCTACCCGTACGAGGTGGAGCAGATCATCTACGAGCACCCAGCGGTGCTGACGGCGGCGGTGGTCGGGTTGAAGGACGCGAAATGGGGCGAGATGGTGACCGCTATGGTGACCCTGAGACAGGGATGCGAGGCCACCGAGGACGAGATCATCGCCCTGTGCCGGCAGAAGGTCGCCGGCTACAAGTGCCCCAAGAGGGTGGTCTTCAAGGACGCGATCCCGACTTCGGCCATCGGCAAGGTGCTGCGCCGCCAGGTGCGCGAGGAACTGGAATCCGAGGCTTGATCCTCACCGACAGGACGCTTCAGATCAATACGTGATCGTGCCCGCGTCAACGTTGATCGACTGGCCGGTTATGCCACGCGCGTCCTCCGAAGCCAGGTATACAGCCATCGTCGCTATATCTTCCGGCTCGAGCATACGCTCCTGGATTATCAGGGGCTTGTAGACGGTGTCCCAGACCTCCTGCTCGGATATGTTCAACAGTTGCGACAGCTTCGCTATGTTGCTCTCGGGGCCGGTCATGATGTCGGTATTTGTAAGCCCGGGGCAGATCGCGTTCACGGTGACTTGCTTCGCGTTCAGTTTCGCGACTTCTGCGGCTAGGCTCCGCGTCATCCCGATCAGCCCGTGCTTTGCGACCGCGTAGGAGCTGTTCAATGGATTGGGCATCTTTCCGGAGATCGAGGACATGATGATGACCCGCCCTGAATCCCGCTCGATCATTCCAGGCAGGAAGTTTTTACAGCAGTAATAGCAGCCGTAGATCATCACTTCTATCACACGCTTCCAGTCCGCTTCATCGGACCACGGCAGTGGCGCCCTTCGCTGGATCCCCGCATTGCTGACCAGGATGTCCACCTGGCCGAACTCCGCGAATGCGGCGTCGGCCATGGCCTTGACATGCTCCCCGTCCGCCACGTCCACCGTGAACGGAAGCGCTCGCCTCCCGAGTGCCTTAACCTCCGCCGCCACGGCCTCGTTCTCGCTCTCCTTGTCCGAAGCTACCACGAGGTCGGTTCCCTCCCCGGCGTACGCCAGGCAGATCGCCCGTCCGATCCCCGGCCGCCCCCCGTCACCACCGCAGTCTTGTCTGCCAACCGCATCCCAGTATCCACACTCGACTCCTCTCGGGAGCATTCCCTGAAGTCAGCGTGACCCAGTGCGCCTACTTTGGATATCGAATATGAATGCATTTAAATCGCCATTGCTCAGCATGATTACTACACAAGGAAGGTAAACGGGTTTGCCACCCTTGTCCTGCGCAGAAACAGCTTCTACTGGCGTGGATTGGCGACGATGAACTCGTTTATCCGCCTGGCAACCTCCGCGCCCTGGTCTTCCTGCAGGAAGTGGCTCGCCTGGGGGATTCGTACATGTGGTCGGCCTGCGGCACCGGGAATGTTGTTTATCAGACGGTTCTGAATCGTCTTCGAGCCGAGATTGCCCGGATCGTTACTTGCCCAGATTGTCAGGAAGGGCTTCGTATATCTGGTCAGACCGATCCATGCGTCTTCGGTGACTCCCGGAAGATCGTTGACCAGCGACGGGAAGACGCGCGGTCCCGCCATGTAGATTCGGCTCGGGAACGGTGCGTCATAAGCAGCTTTGATCTGGGCTGGTACGGGGAAGTAGGTAAGAGCCTCGACCACTTCGGCCGGGTGAAACGATGCGGCGGTCATCGCGTAGACCATCCAATCCGCGAAGTCTTCCGCCTGTTTGCCGGGCAACGGGTTACCTTCCGCATCGTAGAAGTGAGGTTGCTGCGGTGGAATTGAGGCGAATGGTGAGACTAGGTCCTTGTTGATCTTGTTGGGGTCCTGAACGGGCGGGTAAGGCTGCAGGCCGGCGGGCACCACGGGCAGAGTGCCGTCGCTGACGACGATGCGGTCGAACCACTCGGGGTGCTTCCCCGCGACATAAAGCCCTATCAGGCTACCCCAGTCATGACAGTACAAAGTGATGTGTTCGAGTTTCAGAGCTTCTATGAACTTCTCGAGCCGGTCGACGTGCCCCAGATAGGTGTAATACTTGATATCTATCGGCTTGTCCGACCTCCCCATTCCTACGTGATCCATGGCGATTACCCGGTGACCGCCAGCAACTAGTACCGGGATAATCTTCCGGTACAGGTATGACCATGTCGGCTCGCCATGGAGCAGGAGGATGGGATCGGCGCCGGCGGGACCTTCGTCAACATAAGCCTGACGCAGGCCGTCTATCTCCACATACCTCGCCTTGTAAGGAAAGCCGGGGAGGTCCTTGAAGCGAGCATCGGGAGTACGTACAAATCTGACGCCATCTGCGGTTGTCATGATCTTCGGCGCGTTTCCACTACCACATCCAATGACCATCGGCACGCATAGAACAAGGATGGCGATCGCTATCAATATCATTTTGTAGGGTGCCATGGTCCGTATGATCAAGGTATTTCCTCCCGCGTACCCTTTTGACGGCTACAACGCCAGTAGTCTCCCGCGGAAGCGGGCTCGGGAATCGCTCACAGGGCCTACTCGCTCAGCCGCTGGGAACTCTTGATGTTCTGGGCTGCCTTGAGCGCGGCCGCAGTTTCCCTCTGCGTCGCTTGGATCTTGTTTACCAGTGCTATATTCTGCTGTACCAGGGCTTTGACCGTATTTGTATCGCCCTTCACCAGGGCGGGCTCTACCTGCGCGAGGAAGCCGCTGCCGAGCTGCGACAAGGACCGGTTCAGGTCCAGCGCCTTTATCATCGCCCCTGCGTAGCTCGCGTAGGCAGACAGCCCGCCGAGCGACTTGAACTCAGGGTCCAACAGCTTCTGGTACATGGCCTTGACCTTGTCGATCCGGGGCGCTAGAGCGGCCATCTTCTCGGCGATGCCCGAGACTTCCTGAGGGGTATAGGTCGAAGTGTCCCCGGCCATGGCGGCGGTTATCGCCCTCGTCTGTATCTCCGACATCTGCTCCGATTCTGATTGGAGTGTCTCCCCGGCCTTGTCGGCAGCCGCCATCAGGCTCTCGGCCTTCGCCTTCAGCTCCCCGTAGCTCTCGGCCTGTTTCGAATCGCCGCTACTACCGCAGCCAGCGATAACAAACATCGAAAGGCCCAGAACCATGACCGCAGCCATCGCAGCGCGCTTGTTCATCTCTTCATCGCCCTCTTTTCGTCGCTACTTGCATAGCATGCAGGATATCTTCTTAGCCGATTATTCGTTTTCCCACAAGGCCAATCCACCTACAATTCTGCCTCCAGCGCTGGCAGATTACCATGAGCTCGACAGTTCATCGGTCATGCGCACAAGCCGCTTTACTGCCTGTATACGTGCTGTGAATGGCTGGCTTTTCGTTAACAGAATCTTCAATTCGTCTCCATGAATAATTCAAGTCTTTTGATTAGCCGACATTTCCCCATTTGCCCTCCTGACGCAGTAATTCTACCCCCCCCTTCCCAACCGTTATCCAAAGCCGTTTTTCCATCTTACCCATCGCCGGTTTCACTTTACGAGACGCTCATCCCAGGAGCCTCCCATCGGTTGGTTTCCAGAGACCGTCGACCCACGCTTCTTTTGTTATGGTTAACGCGGCCACTCATCACGTCGGCGCCGCCGTGAGAGCATGGATACGCTCAAGCAGGTCAGAGAACAGCGCGGCGGAGACTGCGACCTCGCCGCATTGGAAGATGGTTCTGCGGGAGTAGGACACGACCCTGGGCCCGATCTTGACGAGCTTGAGCTGAACGTTTCTCAGGGACCCAAGTGGCGCGGCGATGTACCTCGAGACCCCGAAAAGCTCTGAACTGGCTGCGATTCCCGCGAACTCCCCCACTGTGTTCGCAAAGTTCAATGATGGGCGTTCGTGCTACTATAGAAGTGGCCTTCCAGCCCCGGTAAGTGCGACATCAGGAGATGCTTGGACATGAAGACGAAGGCTAAAATCGATATTTCTGAAAAAGAGTTGCGAGATTTCGCGCGCAGATGGAATATCCTAGAACTCGCACTTTTCGGCTCGGTGCTCCGGGATGATTTCAATGAGGGCAGCGACGTAGACATCGTTGCCACCTTTGCCCCGGATTCGCACTACAGCCTCTTCGATCTCGTGAGGATGGAAGACGAGTTGAAAGAACTGCTCGGGCGAGACGTAGACCTCATTGACCGGAGGTCCGTCGACCGGAGCAGAAATTACCTACGGAAACGCGACGTCCTGAGCTCTCTGGAGAGTATCTATGTCGCGGGATGAAGCCTACCTTCTGGACATTCTGCTCGCGGCCAGGGACGCCGTCAGTTTCGTCGAGGGCCTTGATTGGGAGCAGTTCCTGGGCAGCAAGCTGCATCAGGACGCGGTCGTGAGGGCGCTCGAAGTAGTTGGAGAAGCCGCTCAGAGGGTGTCGGACGCAACGCAGAGCAAAACGCCTGGTGTGCCCTGGCGAGAGATGGCCGGCATGAGAAACAGGCTGATTCACGAGTACTTCAGGGTCGACCTCGAAAAAGTCTGGGATACGGTTCAGAACAGCCTTCCTGCTCTCATCAAAACTATCGAGCCGTTGGTGCCTCCAGAGTGAGCTTGTTCTGCTTAGCCCGTTAGGGCGATATTAGGGTCACTTTTGAGAAATCAGGGTATATTACCACAAACTGCCATGAACCATAAGCACTTGAAAGAACCTCAACAAATGGCTTCAAACTGCGGCCTGAGAGCACCTAAGAGAAACTGAAAAGACGGTAGAGGAAGGTAGAGAAATACCCCCTTGGACAGACTCTTAATCCCAAGGTCATAGGTTCGAATCCTATACGGCCCACCAGCGAAAGGGCGCAGTCTCAAGCCATTTAAGCAGTAGTAGCACACCCTTGCCTTCAACATCACCTTTGGAGCATTCCCGTCTCATTCCCGTCTACGGATCGCGAAATGCCCCGGTACAGCCTGGGCATGAGGGTAGAGCTGTACCGCGATCATGGGCGAGCTGGGGCGTCCAGAGGTAGCGACGATAATGGAAGCGGGAGGCCTGGGGGGAGTGGGGAGTA
>DATCGY010000286.1:0-6852 GCA_036508635.1 Candidatus Anoxymicrobiaceae bacterium | reverse complement strand
ATAGAAAAAACGAGCTTCAAGTTCAGAGTCGATGCCTGAGCTGGATTTCCTCGAAGATGATCTGCCCGAAAAGACAGTACCTTGGCCGCACCGAAAGGTCGCTGCCTCAATGATTGCGCGGTGGTTCAAGGACAGGGTTATTCCCGATCAAGCGGCGCGCAAACTCCAGAAGCAGGCCGACTAGCCCGAGCCAACACTGAGCGCCCCACCTTCTTTTCCTGTACGACTATCTTCACCGGCGCATGTAAGCGTCCATGGCGGCCGCGGCTATCTTGCCGGCCCCCATCGCTTCGATCACGGTAGCCGAACCGGTGACAATATCTCCCCCGGCAAATACTCCGGGCAGGCTCGTCCGGAAGTTTTCGGGGTCGACCTGGACGTACCCGCGCCGGTTGAGGTCGAGCCCTTCTGTGGTCGAGGGAAGCAGCGGGTTCGCGCGCGTGCCGATGGCCATCACCATGATGTCGCAATCCAGGTTGAAGTAGTCGCCCTCTATTGGCACCGGGCGGCGGCGTCCGGATTCGTCTGGCTCGCCCAGCTCCATACGCTGGCAGACCATGCCCGTGACCTTTCCGTCTTTGCCAAGCACTTCGACCGGGTTCGTGAGCATGTGGAAGACGATGCCTTCCTCCTCACCGTGGTCGACTTCTTCGACCCTGGCAGGCATCTCCACCCTCGAGCGCCGGTACACTATGTTGACCTCATCAGCGCCCATTCTCAAAGCCGTTCTCGCGGAGTCCATGGCGACATTTCCTCCGCCGACTATCACCGCCTTGCCACCGCGCTTGACCGGCGTATCGTATTCCGGAAAACTGCGGGCGCGCATCAGGTTTGCCCGGGCGAGGAACTCGTTTGCCGAGTACACGCCGTTGAGGTTTTCGCCGGGGATACCCATGAACGAAGGAAGCCCCGCGCCTATCCCGACGAAGAGCGACTGATACTCTTTCAGCAGGTCGCTCACCGTGGCGGTTCTGCCCACAACGAAATCGAGAACGATCTCCACATTGAGCTTTTCGAGCATGCCCACCTCGCGGTCGACGACCCACTGGGGGAGCCTGAACTCGGGTATTCCGTAAGTCAGGACCCCGCCGGCCACATGCAGCGCCTCGAACACCGTTACTCTGTGCCCGATCTTCGCGAGCTCGGCGGCCGCGGTCAGCCCTGCCGGTCCCGAGCCTACTATGGCGGCTGCAAGACCTGTGCTCTGTGTCGGTTCTGGAACCTGGCCGGCGCCCTGGTCGGCCTCCCGGTCGGCGACGAACCTCTCGAGCTTGCCGATAGCCAGCGGGTCGCCCTTCTTTCCCAACACGCATTTCTCCTCGCACTGGGATTCCTGCGGGCAGACCCTTCCGCATACACCTGGCAGCAGGTTTTCGCGCTTTACGGTAGCCACTGCTTCATCGGCCGTTCCCTGGCTGACCTGCCCGACGA
Organism: Candidatus Anoxymicrobiaceae bacterium; assembly: GCA_036508635.1. Taxonomy (GTDB): domain Bacteria; phylum Actinomycetota; class Geothermincolia; order Fen-727; family Anoxymicrobiaceae; genus FEN-727. The sequence continues at coordinate 5,421 of DATCGY010000286.1, read as the reverse complement.
ACGCGGGTATATCGATGTTGACCGGGCAGCCGCTCACACAGGTCGGTTTCTTGCACTGGAGGCAACGCGCCGCTTCGGCTTTTGCCTCACCGAGGTCGTATCCGAGTGCGACCTCGCTGAAATTCCCGATGCGGTCCGCCGGCACCTGTCTCCTGATGGGCACCCTGTCGGGATCGAACTTCTTCTTGGCCAATTGACTCTCCTGGAACCGTAATCTAATCGATGAGGACGGAAGCGACGGCGGAAATGCCTTCGCCTCGCCCGGTGAATCCCATTCCCTCGGTAGTAGTTCCCTTGACGCTTACAGCGTCTCTGTCGATTCGGAGCGCTCGCGCTATGTTCTCGCGCATCTCGAGTTTGTGAGGTGAGATGCGAGGTTTTTCGCAAACGACGACAGCGTCTACGTTGACAACCTGGAACCCACGCGCGCTCAACTCGTCACGCACTCGCTCGAGCAGGGTGAGGCTGTCGGCGTCGCGGTATGCGGGATCCGAGTCGGGGAACATCTCTCCGATGTCACCGCCCCCGCACGCTCCGAGAAGCGCGTCCATTATCGCATGCACGAGCACGTCAGCATCAGAGTGCCCGGCAAGCCCGAGGTCGGACGCTATAAAAACGCCCCCGAGGAACAGCTTCCTGCCGGCCTGGAAGCGGTGCGCGTCGATACCTATGCCCGTCCTCAAAAAGCTCTCCTCTCACGAAGCAGCGCCTCGGCGACGGCAAGGTCCCCCGGGAAGGTGATCTTGATGTTGCCGCGGCTTCCTTTGATGACGGAAACGCGTCCTCCCGCGCGCTCGACCAGGGACGCGTCATCCGTGCCCTGATATCCTGCCTCTTGGGCCAACGAATGTGCCCTCGCGAGGACGTCGAGCCTGAACGCCTGGGGCGTCTGAACCGCTATAAGCCGCTCCCTGTCCGGTGTGCCCGCGACCATGCCTCCATCGACGCATTTTACCGTGTCCGTTACCATGGTAGCTGTCACTACGCCGTCTGAGCCGTCAGGGATCAGGCATGCATCTTCGACCATCTGAACACTCACGAGCGGCCTGGCCGCGTCATGCACGACCACCACACCGGTCTCACCCCGGAGCTGCTCCAGTCCGAGCCTCACCGAATCCTGCCTCGTCTCACCGCCCTGCACGGAAGCACGGACCTTGTCGATGCCCATCTGCTGGAGGCGCTCCGCACTCCAGGCGTCCATGCGGTCTGCCGGTACCACCAGCACGATGGACTGTATCGACGGTGCCGATTGGAACGCTTCGAGTGAGTACGAGATGACCGGCTTCCCGGCGAGGGAGAGTTCGAACTTGGGAGTTGGGTCGCCCAGCCTCGTGCCCCGGCCTCCTGCGGCGATGATAGCGAAGGCCACTCTATCGCTCCTGGGCGTCTTCCTTGAGCTCGGTGAAGATCATCTTGCCCGCGGGCGTCTGGAGAACGCTCGTCGCGACGACAGTCGATTCGCTGCCGATGGCCTTCTTGCCGTGCTCGACGACGATCATGGTGCCGTCATCGAGGTATCCGACACCCTGGCCAGGCTCCTTACCCTCGCGAATGATCTTTACCAGCATCTCCTCACCCGGCAGCACCACCGGGCGGAGCGCTCCGGCGAGCTCATTGATATTCAGGATCTGAACGCCCTGGAGCTCGGCTACCCTGTTGAGGTTGAAATCGTTCGTGACCATAGGCATCCCGGTAACCTTGGACAGCGTTGTGAGCTTGGAATCAACACCCATGACCTCGGGAAAATCCTGGTCCGTTATCTCGATCCTGACGTTGTCGAGCCTCTGCAGGGAATTTAAGACGTCCAGGCCCCGCCGCCCCCTGCTTCGCTTGAGATTATCCGCTGAATCGGCGACGGATTGCAGCTCCTCGAGGACGAATCGTGGCACTACCATCGTGCCGTCGAGAAAACCCGCCTTGGCAATATCCGCAATGCGGCCGTCGATGATGACGCTGGTATCCAGGATCCTGGCGCTGGACCCGGGAGCCGCATGGCCGGAGATGCCCCCGAGCTTGAACATGGCGGCAAGCTCCGCCCTCTTGATATAAGCCATTCGCCCGCCGACAAAACCCCCGAACAGGAAGAGGATTAAAGAGATAACGTAACCGGGCCAGGCGAAATGGAGTAGTGCTACTGAAGGCAGCAACGCTACCAGAAGACCTGCCAGCGCTCCCATGATTATGAAAAATATATCGGCGCCGGACGCCTTGAAGACTATTGCGTCAAGACCCCCGAGCGCGCTGGCAGAGTGCCTGCCCAGCACACCTCCGAGAACGTACCCGATGAGTAACCCCAGGATAATACTTACGATGATTGCAAGAGCCTGTTGGGGATTCCTCAGAACATAGTTCTCGTTCAGCAGCGCCGCGATCCGGTATCCGCCGTAAGAGCATACGACCATGCTCAGCAGGCGGACCACAACAACCACCACCGGCCAGCCCTCCAGCTTTTGTTTGAGTTTGCCGCATTTCTTCGAGGCGAGCCATCAGGGTCATCACCTCTGTGAGAAGACCTCGTCAAGCATGCTCGAAGCTTTATCATTGTCTATGTTAAGCACGTAGATGATCTCGCTCAGGAGAATCTGCCGCGCCTGGTTTAGCATTCGCTTTTCGCCCGTAGAGAGCCCCTTCTCGCGCTCGCGGATTGAGAGATTCCGCACGACCTCGGCCACCTCGTAGACGTCTCCACTACGAATCTTATCGCGGTTTTTCTTGTAGCGATGGTTCCAGTTGGTCGGCATCTGGCTCTGTTCCTGGTTGAGCACCTCGAATACCGACTTGACATCACCCTTGGCGATGATACTGCGAAGACCCACGTCGTTGGTGCTTTCCTCGGGAACAGTTATCTTGAGGTCACCTCCGCAGAGGCTGAGGATGAAATACTTCTTTCGTGCCCCCTCGACGTTTTTCGTCTCGACCTTCTCAACAAACCCTGCTCCATGGTGCGGATAAACGACCTTGTCTCCAACGTTGAACACTTTCAACATCTCCCTTTCTGGGCTCGAGACCTTCTTCTGGCCGCGCGCTTACAGATGCGACCAAACCCCGATGGGAAACTTCGTATTTTGCTTTAGGTGCGCAAACGAATCTCGACGTGAGCTCCCAAATGCGCAGAACGAAGAGGCAAGGTTATGTTACCACAAAGGTTGAGATGCATCAAGATTGCCTTAACAAAAGGCTTTCTTGACACTCCATAAAAGTTAAAAATATAATTAATCGATGGCTGGCCAAAGGCCGGACGAACCTAGGAAATGAGGTTTGAGATGACAAGAGAATTGGAACAGACGTGTAACGAATTCCAGAAAACGGTATCTCTCCATCTCATTCGCCACCGCAGCATCCTCGACGTGATGACCAAGTACCAGGACGCCTGCGCGCGGGTAAACAGGGCGCTGGCCAAATCCGTGACCTCTTGCGGCTGCCTGAGGATCGAGGCCGAGAAGCAGGACCTGCCGGCCGACACTTCGCTCAGCGAGATGAGCGAATACGTCAGCACCCACCTCGAAGGGCACCTCTGCCCCAACTGCGCCGAGGTCATCGAGGAAGAGATGGGCAAGTCGCTATTCTTCCTGGCAGCCATATGTACCTTGACCGGCATCAACCTTCACGAGATCATCAAGAGCGAGAACGACCGCATATCCACGCTTGGCTTCTACAGCCTCACGTGAGCGGCCTTCGATTCTTTTCACACTATTTTTCTTGCTGGCAAGCACTTTCGCGTTTCAAGATTTCCTGATCGGTTTCGTATTCAATCCCGCGGACGGAGAAACAATAGGGAACGGGGAGACAGCCTTGAGCAGCGAAAATGAGCTCTTCAAGAAGTACCACAAGGCCATGGTGATAGCCAGCAAGGACAACTCGACAAGATGAAGCCGAAGGGGGCTTCTCGGTGGATCAAGGAATGGATGGAGAACCTGCAAGGAACCATCGCGGACGAATCGGAATTCCTTCTTAGTGGTAGCTCTCGGCGATGATTGATTCTGAGATGCGATCCAGGCCGTCTTTGATGGCGAGAGCTCGGCGCTCTCCGACGCCGTCGACCTCGTCCAGCAGCGCGGGGGAAGCCCGCATGATGTTCTTGAGGTTGTCGAACCTCGCGACGACCTTGTCGACCACGGCGCTGGGAACGCGTGGGATCATCGAGAGCATGCGGTACCCGCGAGGCCGCACCAGTTTGTTCATCATCTCAGTGGAGGCACGGTAGCCCAGCACGCGCGCTATCGACATCTCCTCGGGAAGCTCGTCTCCCGTGAGGTTGCCGAGGCTGTTCAAGGCCTCTTCGTAGTGCTTGTGGTCGCGCGGCAGGTAATAATCCCGTATCAGCAGCCTGCGGACTTTCATCACGCCGGCCATCATCTCGTTCAGCTGAAGCTCGATCAGTCTGCCGTCCTTGCCGAGCTCGCTGCTCTGGAAGCGGATCTCGTCCGCTATGCGTACGACCTGCTCGTTTCGCTGTACGACTTTCACGACGTCACGGAGGGTCACCAGGTCTTCGATCTCGAGAGTGTTTAGATGGCTGTACTCTTGATCGAGCCTGGCACGGTAGCGGGATAGCGTCTGCAGAGCCTGATCGGCCTTGGCCAGCACGAGCGGTATGCTCTCAAGGGTGAAATGCTCATCGTCGACGTATATCGAGACGGTCCCCATCTTCTCGGAGATGGCCACCACGAACACGTTCTTGTTGCTCCTGGCTACACGCTCGGCCGTCCTGTGGCGCGTCCCGGCCTCGTGAGTGATTATTGAGGGGTCGGGCACGAGGTGGGAGTTCGACCAGTTGATTGTCCTGAGGTCTTTGCTTATTACTACCGCCCCGTCCATCTTGGCGAGCTCGAAAAGCCTTGGAGCAGTGAACTCGCAATTGATATTGAACCCGCCCGACATGATCGGTTTGAGCTCAGATAGATTTCCGATGACAATAAGCGCCCCGGAGCGTGCGAGTATTATCCTGTCGATCGCCTCGCGCAACTCTGTCCCTGGAGCGACCTGCCCAAGTACCTCTATGAGCTTTTTATGCTTTTCTTTCTGGACTTCAGCGCGCATACCCCTCCAGTGAAGGTGTTTCAGCGGAACCAATTAATCATAACACGCCGACGGAATGTTGGCAGATTATCGCGCGGATGGCAAATACGGGAGGAGGAAACGCCACCCCCACCCTGACCTTCCCCCTCGAGGAGGAGGGAAAACAAGAGCCGGGCCCAGAGACCCGGCTCGAGAGTCGCATGTCCGTTTGGCGGATCAGTTGTTGGCCCCGACCGGTTCGATCTCCGTGTCCTCTCGGACGTCGAACTCGAGGCGGCCTTCTTTTACATCGACCATTATGACGTGACCGCCTGTGAACTCGCCTCGAAGGATAGCCTCGGAGACCGGGTTCTCGATGAGCCTGGTTATCGCGCGGCGAAGCGGCCTGGCGCCAAGCGACGG
>DATCGY010000285.1:0-6634 GCA_036508635.1 Candidatus Anoxymicrobiaceae bacterium | reverse complement strand
GTGGGGCCGGACGCGGAGACGAGCCTCTCGAACTCGAGGCCCGTGATGACGTTGTCGTAGTCGGACCAGCCGTACTCGGGCTTGCGGGCCGCGTCGAAGACGTCGTATCCCGTGGCCACGATCACCGTTCCGCACTCTATCTCGACTATCTCGTCCTCCTGCTCGAAGTTGACCGCTCCCGCGGTGCATGCCGCCTGGCACGCTGGGCCTTCCTTGCCGCACTTGCCCTTGGAGAGCTGAAGGCAGCGCTCCGGGTCGATGGTGTACTTGGCCGGGACCGCCTGCGGGAACGGCAGGTAAATGGCCCCTCGCATGCCGATGAGCTCGTCGAACTCGTTGGGGATGCGGCCGGCCAGCCGGCAGTTCTCGGCGCAGACGCCGCAGCCGGTGCACTTGTGAAAGTCCACATAGCGGGCCTTTTTGCGTATCTTGGCCTTGAAGTTCCCAACGTAGCCGGAGATCTCCTCGAGCTGCGAGTAGGTCATCAGTTCGATGTTTGGGTGGTTTGCGACGTCCACCATCTTGGGAGTCAGGATACACGCAGAGCAGTCGAGGGTAGGGAACGTCTTGTCGAGCTGGGCCATGTGCCCGCCGACCGACGGCGTCTTCTCGACCAGGTACACCTTGAAACCCGCGTCGGCGATGTCGAGCGAGGCCTGGATGCCCGCGATGCCGGCCCCGATGATGAGGCACGACGGGATGACGTCGACCTCTTTCTCCTCGAGCGCCTCGAGCAGGAGAGCCTTGGCAACGGCGGCCTCGATAAGCTTGCGGGCTTTTGCCGTCGCCTCGTCCCTGTCCGGGTGTACCCATGAGACCTGCTCGCGGATGTTCGCCATCTCGAGGAAGTACGGGTTGAGGCCCGCTTCCTTGAGGGTCTTACGGAACGTAGGCTCATGCATGCGCGGCGAGCAGGAAGCCACGATCACGCGGTTGAGGTTCTCGTTCTTGATGTCCTCCTTGATCAGGTTCTGGCCGGGGTCGGAGCACATGTACGTGTACTCGCGCGAGACCTCGACCCCCGGAAGCTTGGAGGCGAATTCGACCACGGCGGGGACGTCTACGACGGAGCCGATGTTGATTCCGCAATGGCAGACGTACACCCCGATCCTGGGTTTGTAGTTCAGGTTTTCTTCCATCCTAACAGGGCCTCCTTGGCGGCCTACCCCTTCATCTCCTTCAGCTTGTCGATAAGGGCCGGAACCACCTTGAGCAAGTCATCTACGATTCCGTAATCCGCGTACTGGAATATCGGGGCGTCCGGGTCCTTGTTAATAGCAACAACGAGGTCAGCGCCCTTCATCCCGGTCACGTGCTGGAACGCGCCGCTGATGCCGAGGGCCAGGTAGAGCTTGGGTTTTACGGTCTTGCCGCTGATGCCGACCTGCCTGTCGGCCGGTAGCCAGCCGGCGTCAACAACCGCGCGGCTGCCGGATACGTCGGCTCCCATGAGCCCGGCGAGTTCCTCCACCATTGGTATGTTCTTGTCCTCGCGGACGCCGCGGCCTACAGAGACCAGCATCGAGGACTGAGTGATGTCAACGTCACCGATGGCGGGCTGCTCGTAATCGAGGAACTTGCGGTCGGTTGCATCCGCCGCAACCGGGTTTTCCACTTTCTCGATCTGGCCCGACTTGCTACCTTCAGCGGCTGGGATTGCGCCCTCGCGAAGCCCGACCATGTACAGCTCGGCGTCCTTGAACTCGATGCGGCCGTTGATCTTGCCGCCGTAGTACGCTCGGGTCGCGACCGGCTTTTCGCCCTCGATGGTCAGGCCGATGATGTCGGATGTGAATGATGCCCCTAGTTCGAGAGCAAGCGACGCCAGTACGTCGGCGCCCTGGCCAGTGTTCGGGACTATCACCAGGTGCGGCTTGTCCTTGTTGATGAGCGCAACCAGCGCAGCCTGGGCGTTGATCGCGTTCCAGTTCGCGAACATCGGGTCGTCCACTACGAGGACCCTGTCCGCGAAGGAAGCGAGCTTGCCAGCGAAATCGTCCATCCCGCTGCCAAGCAGGACTGCAGTGACCTTGCTGTCGAGCTGGCTGGCAAGAGTCAGCATCTCCAGGGTGACGTCGCGCAGCTCGCCCTGTCGGTGCTCTGCCAGTACGAATATCTCATGCATTTATACCAGCCCCTTATCCTTCAGTATGCCGGCAAGCTTACCCGCGGTCTCGCCAGGGTCGCCCTCGAGGATCTCGGCGAGATCACCGACCTCGGGAACCGAGTACTGGACCATGACCGCGACCGAGCCGGCCTCGCCAACCTGGTCGTCAGAGAGACCGGTGGCGGCGAGATCCATGACTTTGATCTCCTTCTTGGAAGCCTCGCGTATGCCCTTGAACGAGGCATAACGGGGCTCATTGCCTCCGGTCTGGATGGTGAGCACGCAAGGCGTGACGATCTCGTCCATCTCTAGCAGGCCGCCCTCCAGCTCGCGTCCGATTTTAAGCTTGTTGTCGCCGAGGACCTCGACAGTCTTGACATACGCCGCATGAGGCAAGCCCATGAGGCTGGCAAGCGCCACGCCGACTGCGCCGTAACCATCATCGGATGCCAGGCATCCGGTCATCACGATATCGCAGGAAAGGTCCTTGATGCCCGCCTGCAGTATGCGGGCAAGGGCTACAGGGTCTGAGCCGGCAAACTTCTCGTCATCCAGTCTGATTGCGCCATCGCCGCCCTTGGCGAGAGCCATCCTGATCACCTGGTTCGCCGCATCCGGTCCGATGTTTACGACGGTAACCTCTCCCCCGTGCTTCTCTTTAAGCAGGATAGCCTCTTCCACCGCGTAGTTGTCCGCGTCGTTGATCACGAAGCTGAACTTGCTCTGATCAACGCCCCGACCGGTCCCGTCGATGTGGACCTCAGTGTCGGGATCGGAAGTGTCCGGCACCTGCTTTACGCAGACCACAATGTTCATACCCGGTTCACCTCACTTTTCTGTTACTGCATCAGTACTTGTCTTCACGTCCCGGGTTTACAGTGCCTCGCCCAGGAGTTCCAGAATATCTTTTACCTGCATCTCTTCTTCGTAGCCCTTGGCCTTGATGGCGTCCTCGATGGTCAGCCAGCAGAACGGGCACGCTACCGCTATGGTCTGCGCGCCCAGGTCGTGCGCGTCGGCCACCCTGGTCTCCGCGAGGCGCGGGGCCTTGGACTCCGATTCCACCCACATCTTGCCGCCGCCGCCCTCGCAGCAGAGGCTGCGTTCCTTCGAGCGGAAGAACTCGGTCGTCTCGACGCCCGGGATCTTGCTGAGGATGTACCGCGGCTCGTCGAAAACGAGGTTTTTCTTCCCGAGGTAGCACGGGTCGTGGAAGACGACCTTTGTCGCCACCTCCTTGGAGAGCTCGAGCTTGCCGTCCTCGAGCAGCTCGGCGATGAGCTGCGTATAGTGGAGGACTGGGATCGAAAGGTTGGTGTACTCGTTCTTGAAGGAGTTGAAGCAGTGGGGGGAGAGCGTAACGAGGCGCTGGACGTCGTAGCGTCCGAAGAGTTCCGTGTTCTCCTCGTCGAAGTACTCGAAGAGACCCTCCTCGCCCAGGCGCCTGGCCTCGGACCCGCAGTGCTTTTCCTCTTCGCCGATGAGGCCGTAATCGACACCTGCCGCGTTGAGGATCGTTATCAGCTTGCCGACGAACGGCTGGATCTTCGGGTCGTAGGCTGCCGTGCAGCAGATGTGGAGCAGCACGTCGGCCTTCTCGCCCTCCTCGAGGATGCGGACGCCGTCAATGCCTTCCGCCCAGTCCATGCGCTTGGCCGCGGCCTTGCCCCAGGGATTGCCGTTGTTGAACATGCTCTCCAGGGCGGTGATGGCGGTCGGCTCTATGTTGCCTTCCTCGGCCCTCATGGCGCGCAATCCGAGGAGTACCTCGAACGGCTCCAGGCCCTTGGGGCAGCGGATGGCGCAGGTGTTGCACGTTGTGCAGTCCCAGATCTCCGGCTTCTCGGAGAGCTCCTCCAGGGCGTCGTCGTCCACCGTGTCATAGACGAACCGGCGGACATTGAGCGGCGTGCGCACGGTCACAGGGCAACCACCGGTGCACCTGCCGCACTGAATACAACCCAGAAGGTCATATTTCTGCACGAAAGTTCCCTCTTCGATGCTCATCTTCCACTCCAATGTTTGGTTCCTGACATGAATCGGCGCACCCTAAAAGGGCGCACCGCGTTCACATCCAATTTAAGCCATAGAATTGTATACACAACTTTCGGTAAATTTCAAATGATTTCAAGAGTCTAAAAAGGACTCACTGAAACGGTGGCAAAGGGTCTTTCCAGGCACTCAAAATAGTGTACCAGACCCTGTCTGCAAGACGCATTGACCCATCGCAACCACCCCGTAGCCACCTCCGCGCTCAAGGGGCAAGGGATAAAACCCGGGCCTGGAGAGACCCGGCTCAGGAAGGTCGAGACGCGGATCAAGGGGTGGGGGATAAGAAAAGAACCGGGCCTCGAGAGACCCGGTTCCATGATCCAGATCCTGGGAGTTACTGGCCGAGGATGCCGCCGAGGATGCCACCGGCGCCACCACCACCACCTTTTTGACCGGCGAAGCTGGTAGTGGGTGCGACCTCGCTCGGTTGGACTATGACGTAGCCCTGTCCCTGGAAAGCGAGCTGGAAAGTCTCTCCGCTCGTCATCGACCCGAAAATGCCTTTCAGGCTCGACAGGTTGGCGTCCGTGTGAACGGAGGGTTCGAGACCGTACGACCAGGCTACGGTTGCATTGGGGTCGGTGTAAGTCGGGCTGTCGGGTGTTACGGCAAGGACCATCGGCTCTCCCTTGCTGATGAGTGCCATGTACCCCGTGCCCTTGAGCTCGACGTTCCACATCCCGCCCGACATCATACCGGCGGCGCCCTTGATCATCTTTATGTCCCACTCCAGGCTCGGGGTGAAGGCGAGCAGATTGAGAGACTCTACGCCGATCGCTTCGTTGTTGAGATACAGCAGTATTATGTCGTTAGCCGCATCCGCGAGGAAAAGATCTCCCTGGCCCGTGACCTCCATAAGAGTGAATTCTTCTCCGGACACCTGTTTCTTGATCCACTTGGAGGCGCCACCGCCCTTTCGGGCAAACGACATCTGCCCCTGGTAGGCTATCATCGCGCCGGCTTTGCAGAGTACCTGCCCGCCGGCCGCCCCCATGTTGACCTTCAGAAGCTTTCCGTTCTGCAGAACGAAGGCGTCGGGGACGTCGACCTCTTTTCCCTCTTCCAGGAGGTTTGCCAGCATTATCGCCCGTTTCATAGCCATCGAAGTTCCTCCTCGTGATTATTCCATACTGCGGTTTGAGGCTCTAAGCGTCCTCACTATCTTTGGCTCCTACGGGCGCGGCCTTTGCCGGTCAACCTGCGCAGGTCGCGGCCTCAGGGCCTTAAATATAGACCGTAATCGTAACCGCGCTCCCCACCGGCCCGGGGTCACCGGACGCGGGGCTCTGGCTCTGAACCGTGCCCACCTCGGCCGGTGTGGGCGCCGGGTCTCCGTTTACGACGTTCACGGTGAAACCCTGTGACGTCAGAGTGCTGGTAGCGCTTGCCTTTGCCTGGCCGACGACGTTTGCCACGTTAACGGTGGCCGGGGTCTTACCGACCACTATCGTCACGGTAGCGCCCTTCGCTATCATCTCGCCGGCCGCCGGTGACTGGTTCAGCACGCGCCCGACCTGGGTGGAATCAGACGCGCTCTGCGTTTGCACGTCCGCCTTGAAGCCGGCCGACGTCAGGCTTTGCGTTGCGGCATCCTGGGCCATGCCCTTGACGTTAGGTACCGATATCATCTGGGAGCCTTTGCTGACGACGAGACTTACCTGGCTGCCTTTCGAGGCCTGCTGGCCCCCGTTCGGGGACTGCGAGACGACTTTGCCGGTCTCGATCTCGGTACTGTACGCCTGGGTGACGTCTCCCGGTTTGAGCCCGACGGCCGTCAGCGCGGTCGCTGCCTGGTCCTGGGTCATCCCGACGACATTCGGGACCGACACTGTCTGCGTGCCCTGGCTGACCGTGACCTCGACGGTTCCACCCTTTTCGAGCTTCTCCCCCGCGCCGGGGTTCTGGCTGATGATTGTGCCTTTTGGTTTCGATGCGTCGATGACTTGCTTGGTGACTGAAAGCTTGAGGCCGAGTGGGGCGAGCGTTTGCGTCGCCTGGGCCGCTGTCTTGCCGGTGACGTCCGGCACCTGGACCCCCCCGGAGCCGTGCACGAGCGCCCAGATGCCGATGCCGAGGCCCGCAAGTACGACAAGTGCGATGAGGGTTATCCAGAGCCACAGTAGCGAGCGCTTCTGCCGAGTAGAGACCGCCGGCAATGCGCGGGTGGCGCCGACCGCCGCTTCGTCCCGGGTCAGCACAGGTGTAGCGTACACAGGTGCGCCCTCGAGGCACCGCTCCAGGTCCGAGTACATCTCCATCGCGGTCAGATATCGGTTTTCGGGGTTTTTCGCGAGGGCTTTCATCATGACAGCCTCGAGCCCCGGCGATATGTCGGGGTTTATCATGGAAGGCGGGAGAGGGTCCTCGCGCACGTGCTTGTACGCTATCGAAACCGGGTTTTCCCCGTCGAAGGGCACTTTTCCGGTCAGCATCTCGTAGATGACGACCCCTAGCGAGTACAGGTCGGAGCGGGGG
>DATCGY010000284.1:0-2648 GCA_036508635.1 Candidatus Anoxymicrobiaceae bacterium | reverse complement strand
AACCGGGCACGAGCCTCTTGTACGAGTTCGTCGTGGGAGCGGCGAATGCCAGGATAGCCGGCGCGTGCTTTAGCAGCCCACCGATGTACCACCTTGCGGTTTCACTCAGCAGCGCGTAACCGTCCTTGTCGTAGAAAAGGTTGGTATCGCCTCTCCACAGGGATTGGTGGGTGTGCATGCCGCTCCCGTTGTCCATGAAGACGGGCTTGGGCATGAACGTTGCGACCTTGCCGTGCGCCTTCGCGATGTTCTTTACGATGTACTTATAGAGCATCAGGTTGTCCGCTACCGTCACCAGCTTGTCGAACCTCATGTCGATCTCCGCCTGGCCCGCCGTCGCAACCTCGTGATGGTGGACCTCAATGGGTATGCCGCACTCGATCATCTTGAGCATCATCTCGGACCGCAGGTCCTGCATCGAATCGTGTGGCGGAACGGGAAAGTAGCCTTCCTTGTACCGGGGCTTGTAGCCGAGGTTCGGGTTTTCCTGGCGGCCGGTGTTCCAGTCGCCCTCGATCGAATCTATGAAGTAGTAGCCGCAGTTCTCGGTCTGGTCGAAGCGGATGTCATCGAGCACGAAGAACTCGGCTTCGGGCCCGAAGTACGCCGCGTCCGCTATTCCCTCTGACCTCAGGTAGTCCCCGGCTTTCTTGGCCACATACCTCGGGTCCCTCGTGTACGGCTGCTTGGTGACCGGGTCGAAGATATCACAGATGATGCTGAGCGTCGGGATCTTCGTCACCGGGTCGATGATCGAGGTGGTCGGGTCCGGCATCAGGATCATGTCGCTTTCCTGGATCTTCTGGAAGCCCCTTATCGATGAGCCGTCAAAGCCGATACCGCCCTCCCAGATGCTGTTCGATTCGGTCAGTTCTGTCGCGGGAATAGAGAAATGCTGCCACAGCCCGGGCAGGTCGTTGAATTTGAAGTCAACTACAAGAACCCCATTCTCCTTGATGAACGATGCCACTTCAGCGGGTTTCATTTGTCTCCTCCTGTAGATGTACATGCGAAGTTGAGATTATCAGTGGGATGTTACGAAGATGTTTCCAGCCGGAAAATAGTTCTCGAGATCAGCCCCGCCAGGATCGGACTGGCGGAACCAAGCGTGTGACCACCCTGTTGAAGACGGGGATGGAGATGGCGAGCATGGCGACGCCGAATAGATCGTGCAATTCCAAAGCGACCGTGTTGATATGACCGTTGTTGAGGGGACCGCCCCGGCGGATAGAGAAATTTCTGCGCCTGCCTGTAGGGATGGACGCGGAACTTTCCGAAGAACTACAGTGAACCTGAAGCGCGGGCCGGTGCCCGGGAGAATTTCTTGAATGGAGGAGAGATGAACCTTGAGAAAGCGCGAACGTGCAGTGGAAAACGCTTATGCGTGGTAATTGTCGTGATGTTGCTCGGGCTATCGGGCATGCTGGTGTTCGGTGGCTGCGGCTCAGTGAAACCGGTGGTCAAGAAGGTCGATCACATTACTATCAGCAGCACCGACGCGCCGGGGCTGTTCAATTATTTCACACAGGAGCTCGGGTTGCCTGTGGCCTGGCCGCTTGCCGAGTACCCCGGTTTTACCACGGGCGGTGCACAGGCGGGCAACGTAAACATCGAGAGCCTGCCCCTGGGAATGTCGAGCGCGCCGGCGACCGCGAGCGCCGGCATCTACGGGATAGTATTCGAGCCGTACCCTCTCTCAGAGGTCACCAGCGTGCTGACCGCTCGCGGCGCGGAGCCCGCGAAGCCCCAACCGCAGCAGAGCGTAATAGACGGCAAGCAGGTCACCCTGTACACAACCGTTACGCTCAAGACGCTTTGCACCGACGATTACATCGTGTATCTCTGCGAGTACAGCCCCGAGGCTAAGGCGCGCCTGGCGAGCAGGGGTTCAGGCGACAAGCCACTCGGGAACATCGGCCTTGAATCGGTCCGGGAGATAGACATCACCGCGATGGACGTCGAGGCGACGCGGGACCAGTGGAAGAAGGTTCTTGCCCCCGCTTCCATGACAGACGGAGGGTTGATGACCGTCGGGTCCGGACCCGCGGTTCGTATCGTCAAAGGCAACGCTGACAGGATAACCGGGCTCGTGTTCGAGGTGGCATCGCTGAAGAACGCGGAGGCATACCTTCAGCAGAAAACTCTGCTGGGCGAGGCAACGGCCAGGCAGGCGAAGATCGACCCCTCCAAAGTTCAGGGGTTGAATATAATCCTGGTCCAGAAGTAACGGGCGGCTGGATAGATTCCGGGATGGTCACACGCTGCCTGCTACGACACGCATCCCGCGAACGCGTCGCGGCAGAACGCGCCTATCTTCTGGATAGCGGCCTTGCTTTCCGGCACGAATGGCGAGAACGCTTGCCAGACGTGAAACATCCCGTCCCAGATATCGAGCTCAACGGTGACGCCGGCCTCCGCGGCACGCAGGGCCAGCCGCCTCGAGTCGTCGAGGAGTATCTCGCACGAACCGACCTGTATCATCATGGGCGGGAGGCCATCCAGCCTGGCGTGGATCGGTGACATGAGAGGGTCCCTCGGGTCACTATCCCCGGCGTAGAGCCTTCCCCACTTGCTCAGGCCTTTTGCCTCCAGCATAGGGTCTTCCGCGGCCTTGCCCTTGACGCTGCCGCCACTGAGCTCGATGTCTA
>DATCGY010000283.1:0-6720 GCA_036508635.1 Candidatus Anoxymicrobiaceae bacterium | reverse complement strand
TGCATCCTACGGTCTGCCGCTCGCTGACGATGTACCTGCCGTCGAGGATGGCATCGAGTACATCCTCCGCCTCGTGCATCTCGGCTGCGGTCAGAAAGCCGAGCTTGCCGATATTTATCCCGACCATCGGGACTTCGCGTCCCCAGAGCACATCCACGGCATGGAGAACAGTGCCGTCACCGCCCAACACCACGGCAAGGTCGACGTCCATTTCGTTGAGGTTCGTCGTTGGCGTCGCGACCGAAAGCGCCGCCGCGTCGTTCTCGAGCATGAAATGTTCAACTCCCCTGTCGGAGAACCATTTGTCGAGGCGGAGGACCATCTCCGTGATTCCAACCTTGTCCGGATGTGGTATCACAAGTATTCTCTTGAACTTGCTAGCCATGTGCCCTGCTCACCTCTTGCTCCAACTCCGTCCCGGGTATGCTCTCACCCTCACGGGCTACCCATATGAAGAATTCGATGTTTCCCTTGGGTCCCCTTATCGGAGATGCGCTCACACCTCGGAGCGCCAGTCCCTGCTCTATGATCCAGGACATTACAGCCCTTAGCACTCGAAGGTGGGTCTCGGGAGCCTTGACGACGCCACCCTTCTCAACATATTGCCTGCCCGCCTCGAATTGAGGTTTGACCAGGGCCACCACTTCGCCCCCCTCAGGAAGGGCTCGAAAGATCGGACCCAGGACCTTCGTGAGAGATATGAACGAGACGTCCACCACGGCAAGAACGGGCTTCATCGGAAGGTCACCGGGAACCAGGTTCCGCACGTTGTAACCCTCTATCGCGGCCACCCTGGGGTCGTTTCGGAGCTTCCAGTGAAGCTGGTTTTTCCCGACATCGAGAGCTATGACCCGCTCGGCGCCACCGCGCAGCAAGCAGTCCGTAAACCCACCTGTCGAAGACCCGGCGTCGAGCACCACCAGACCGCTTACGTCTATGCTGAACGCGTCAAGCGCATGAGCAAGCTTGATTCCGCCGCGTGAAACGAATTCTTCCGTGCCGCCATCAATAATTATCGCCTCGTCGCCTGCCACCTGTGTGCCGGGTTTGACGTCCGCGCTGCCGTCGACCGTGACCTTGCCCTCCATGACGGCCGCCTTCGCCCTGGCACGGCTCTCGAAAACGCCCCGGTCGACCAGGTGCTGGTCAAGCCTCTTCTTCATGCGCGATCCAGGTAACCGGCAATCTCTTCGGAAAGCTTAGCGGCCGACAGGCCCGATTCTTCGAGCAACTCGCCGATCTTGCCGTGATGCACGTACCTGTCGGGCAAACCCCTGACAATCACGGTGGTGCCGGGCATCGCACCCCCGAGGACCTCGAGCACGCCACTACCATAACCCCCCGCTACGACATTGTCCTCGAGCGTTACGACAAGCTTCTTACCGCCCGCGATGCCAGTGAGGAAGTCGGGGTCCATCGGCTTCGCGAACCTTGCGTTCGCGACGGCCGCGGAGATGCCTTTCTCCTTCAGGATCTGGCGTACCCGGACCGCCACCTCCACCATGTCACCGATAGCCAGCAACGCGATGTCGCTTCCTTCGGCGACGACCTCGCCCCTGCCCGCGACGAGCGGCTCCCGTCCGACACCATCGACCAGCGTCGCTCTTCCACGAGGGAACCTGACGGCCACGGGGGAGTTGAGGTCCAGCGCAAATCTCAACATCCGGGCAAGTTCATCACCATCGCCGGGTGCCATGACGGTCATGTTCGGCAGCATCCTTGTATACGAGATATCGAAGTACCCGTGGTGCGTGGAACCATCCTCACCCACGAGACCGGCCCTGTCTATCACGAATACCACCGGTAGTCCCTGAAGACAGACCTCCTGCGATATCTGGTCGAGTGCCCTCTGGAGGAATGTTGAGTATATCGCCACGACCGGCCTCAGGCCTCCCAGGGCGAATGCCGCTGCGAGGTTAACCGCAAACTGCTCTGCTATACCGACGTCGAAAAATCTGCGAGGGAAGCGCCTGCTGAACGCGTCGAGACCGGTTCCCAGCTTCATCGCGGCGGTGATGGCGACCAGGTCGGGCTTTTCTTCACCGAGCAAGACAATGGTATCGGAGAAACGTTCTGTATATGCAACTTCTCCGGATTTCTTGCTGGTTTTCCCCGTGGTGCTGTCAAAAGCGGAGATCCCGTGGAACTTCTCGGGCCGGCGCTCGGAGAAGTCATAGCCCCTGCCTTTTTGCGTGACCGCGTGGACCAGCACGGGACCGTTGATCTCGCTTGCTTCCCTGATCGTCTCTTCGAGCGCTGGGATGTCGTGTCCGTCTATGGGGCCGACGTATTTGAGCCCGAACGATTCGAAGAGCATGCCCGGTACCAGCACATGGGTAACGCTGTCCTTTACCTGGGTGAAAAGCTTGAGCAATCCACCCCCGAGGCCGGGCATCGTGCGTATTATATCCTCGAACTCTCCCTTGACGTGCGTATATCCAGGCTTTATTCGCAATCGTGACAGGTATGACGCAATTCCACCGACATTCTGGGATATGGACATCTCGTTGTCGTTGAGGATTATTATCATCGGGGTGTCCGGGTGGTGCCCCGCCTGGTTCATCGCCTCATAAGCAACGCCAGACGTCATTGCTCCGTCACCGATCACCGCGGCGACCGAGTACTTTTCGCCCTTGAGATCGCGTGCCAGTGCAAGGCCCATAGCGTAGCTCAGGGAAGAACCGGAATGCCCGCTGTCCACAGTATCGAATTCGCTCTCCTCGCGACGCGGGAAACCGGAGAGACCGCCATAATGGCGAAGCGTGTCGAACCGTTCGCGCCTGCCGGTCAGTATCTTGTGCGCGTACGCCTGGTGTCCGACATCCCATATCACACGGTCTTCAGGTGTGTCGAGAGCCCTATGGATCGCGATCGCGAGTTCGACCGCTCCGAGGCTCGAGGCAAGATGTCCTCCGGTGCGGCTGGTGGTCTCTATGATCAGTCGACGGATCTCTTCGGCGAGGCAACCGAGTTCAGACTGCGGCACCAGGCGAAGATCTCGCGGTGAATCGATCTTGTCGAGGATTGAAGACTCTTTTGGTTCCATGCCTGATTTATTCGCCAGGATTACCGTATACCTTTCACCGATCGATCTCTTCATCATGCTCAAGCGGAAGCATCCACATTCTACAGAACGGCCGATAAGCCAACAAGGACACGGGTTGTACTTGCCCGGATTCAGGACATATAAATGTCAAGAACTTCAGGGAGCCGGCAAGAGGGGCTATCCGGAACCGATATTCGAGGAGAGGCATTGATTCGTTGTTTGCCTGAAGCCGTTTCTTTCTTACTTTGATTTTAACTACTGAAGCAAATCAAGGTCAACAGTTCGATGTAATTCCAGGCCGCTTTCAGAGAGCAAGCCCTGTGCTAGAATATCGGCATGGATCTACCCAGCAAACACGTACTTGACCTGTCCAAGAGAATCGGGGCCCGGGGCGCCGGAACCGATGGAGAGTCAGCCGCCGCATCATATGTCCTGCGAGCGTTCTCCGAGTTCGATATCGAGGTAGACGTAGAGACTTTCTCCACGTGGAAGTCCGATCTGCCGGCGCTCGCGATCATCTGCATTCTCGCAATCGTCGCTTATCTCGTTTTTCGTGTCGATTACACCCTGAGCGTCGTTCTGGCGGCAATCGTCTGGCTGCTCTTCCAGATGGAGACGTACTCCTGGGGAATCATATCCAAGCTGATGCCGCACAGCAGTGCGACCAACGTGCTCGGAAAGGTCAGACCGAGCGAGGACCCGCGACAACTGGTCGTGCTCGCTGCAAATTACGATACCGCCAAGGGCTCTCCGCTCGGGAGGCCCGGTATAGCGAGAGCTTACCGCGTCCTCTATATCGTTGCGTTCACGTGCGTCACGCTTATCGGGATCTTGAGCATCTTCGGCCTTGTCGCCTCCCTCCTCAAACTATCGCGCCAGGCCATATCGATAACGTGGGCGGCCTTTGCCCCAGCCCCCGCCTTCCTCTTTGTTGCGGCCTTCCTGATACTGATGGGCGAGTTTCGAGGCATGTACACAGCAGGGGCGAACGACAACGGGTCAGGTGTCGCGGTCATGCTCTCGGCGATGTCTTCTCTGGCCGAGAAGCCCCTCGAGCACACGACGGTGTGGGGGGTGGCGACCGCCCGCGGCTTCGCCGGAGGCAGGGGGATGGTCGCGCTTCTTGGACGTCATCGCAGCTCGCTGAAGCACGCGTTCATAGTCAATATCGACCACGTCGGCCGTGGAGGCGCGAACGTGATCACACGCGAAGGTCCGATGCTCGGTTTCAGGGCATCCCGAAAGCTGAGAAAGATCGCCTTGATGGCGGCCGACCGCTCGAGGAGCCTCCAGGTGAAGAAGGGCAAATGCCGCGTAAAGAAGAGCGACGCTATGGTCGCGACCGTCAGGGGATACAAGGCTATCACCATAGGGGGCACGCGTGGCGGCACGTACGACGGCTGGCATAACGAAGGCGATGCCTATGACCGGATCCAGCGAGCCTCTCTGGACCGTGCTGTGAAATTCGTAGAGATCCTCCTGGACGAGATAGACAGCATTGCCGGTGAGGGCAAGAGAGCCACGTCACGCAAGGTGCACGAGGTCGAGGACTCCGAGCGCGAAGACCTGGCCAAGGAATCACCGAACCTGGACGATCCAAAACACTCGGAACGCGAGGGCAGATTCTCCTAGCTTTATGGCCGGCGCGCCTGCGCCCGGGCATCACTCACCCATTACCTGACAGACGAGCTCCCTGCTGCGGGACTTGTTGTCGAAGTCAATGAGGATTATCTGCTGCCAGATTCCCAGGGTGAGCCGCCCCTCCGTGAACGGGACTGTCAGCGAAGGCCCCAGGAGGGAGGCTCTCACGTGAGCGTGCCCGTTCCCGTCGTGCCAGCGGAGATTGTGGTGGTACTCCCGGTTCTGGGGTGCTAGCCTCTCGAATAGCTCGTCGATGTCCTCCACGAGCCCCGGCTCGTACTCGACAGTGGTAAGTCCGGCCGTGGATCCGGGAACGAAGATGGTCACTATACCCGATAAGACCCCTGATTTCCGGACGGCTTCAGAAACGCTGCCGGTGATATCCACAATCTCACCGTTGCCGTTCGTCTTCAGGGAGAATCGTAGCGTTACGACGGACATCTCTCACACATCACATCGCATAGAGCTCGTCTGAGGGGATGACGCGGTACCCGGCTACCTTGAGAGCTCCGATCGCCTGCTCGGCCTCTTCGACCCTAATGATCACAACCGCGTTCTCGCCGGACTTCTCTACGAAGCAGTACATGTACTCTATATTCATCTCCTGCTCGACGAGCGGCTTGATGACACCGGACAGCCCACCGGGGCTGTCCTCGACCTCGACGGCGATGACAACCGTCTCCTTGACGGTGAACCCGTCAGCCTTCAGCACCTCGTGAGCTTTGTGCGGGTCGTCGACTATGAGGCGCACCACGCCGAACTCACTAGTGTCGGCGACGCACAGAGCCCGGATGTTCACATCCGATTCCCCAAGGTGCCTTGTCACATCAAGGAGCCTTCCAGACTTGTTCTCCAGGAATACCGATATCTGCCTGACCGTCATTTGGAAACCTCCTCTAGAGTTCACGCTTGTCGATGACCCGAACGGCCTTGCCCTCGCTGCGAGCTATGCTCCTGGGCTCAACCAGCACCACCTTGACGCCGATTCCCAGGTAACTCTCAATCTCGTCGTGAATGACATTCTGAATCTCTTCGAGGCCTTTGATCCTATCCGAGAAAAGATCTTCGTCGACCTCAACCTGGACCTCGATAATGTCCAGGCCGGCCTCTCGCTCAACTATGATCTGGTAATGCGGGGAGATTCCCTCGATCTGCATCAGGACTGTCTCTATCTGCTGCGGGAAAACGTTGACCCCCCTGATGATGAGCATGTCGTCGGTCCTGCCGCGCACCCTGCTCATCCTTACGTGGGTTCTACCGCAAGAGCACTCCTCGTCGGTCAGCATCGTAATGTCGCGGGTCCGGTACCTTATGAGCGGCATGCCGAATTTATTGATGGTCGTGAAGACGAGCTCGCCCTGCTCTCCCATCGGCAGCGGCTCGCCGGTCGCCGGGTCGATCACCTCCGCTAGAAACGCGTCCTCGAAGATATGGAGACCGTTCTTGTTCTCACACTCTATGGCGACGCCGGGCCCCATAACCTCCGAGAGACCGTATATGTCAAAAGCGGACAGATTGAGCAGGTGCTCGATCCTGTCTCTCATGCGGTCGCTCCACGGCTCCGCCCCGAAGATGCCGGACTTGAGCTTGAGCTGTTTGAAATCAACGCCCATTTCCTCGGCGGCCTCCGCCATGTACAGGGCATAGGATGGAGTACAGCAGAGGACGGTGGTGCCCAGGTCTACCATCATCCGTATCTGGCGCTTGGTGTTGCCGCCCGATATCGGGATGACAGAGCCGCCGAGCTTCTCGACTCCGTAGTGGACTCCGAGCCCACCGGTGAACAGCCCGTAGCCGTACGCCACCTGGATGATATCCGAAGCGTCGGCCATGCCAGCCGCGAGAGCCCTCGCCATCAGCTCGGACCAGACTTCGAGGTCACGGCTCGTGTAGCCGACGACCGTGGACATGCCCGTCGTCCCCGACGAAGCGTGAATCCGCACGATGTCCCTGGTCGGCACCGCGAACAGACCGAACGGGTAGTTCTCTCGCAGGTCGTCCTTGGTGGTAAACGGAAGCTTTACGACGTCTTC
>DATCGY010000282.1:0-8056 GCA_036508635.1 Candidatus Anoxymicrobiaceae bacterium | reverse complement strand
GGTTCTTCATCTCTTCAACGGTCATTTCGTCCATCGTGTAGTCCCCCTGAGAACTCAGAGTGGCCTAGTAGTTGATGATGACCAGCATGCTCGCCGGCCTGTTGGTGCTGTTCATGATCTCCCTGCCCTCGTCGGGCCCTATGTAGAGCGAGTCCCATGGCCCGAGGGTCACTTCCTCTTTTTCCGTCTTAACGGTTATCTCTCCGTCGAGTACGAAGTAGACCTTCTCGGCCGGCGTCGCGCCAAACTCTACGCCCCCGCCGGGCAGGAAATGTGAAAGGCCCACCCAGAACTTGCCGCAGCCCGTCTCCTCCTTGCCATGAAGCCTCAGGGCGGTCATGTCGAAATGCCCCGGCGCCTCGTACGGCGCAACGTCCTTTAGCTCAACCTTCTTCATCGGATCTCCTCGTTAGTGCTGCTCTGGTGGCAAAAGCCACAAACGGGATCGAATGCAGGGCAACGCCGGAGACCGCCGCGCTTATAGCCGTCGATCTCTTGAACCCTGACGACCGGGCGTACGAAACGAAGGCGTATGCCGAGAGGGGGACGTACAGGCATAGACCGGTGAGGAGCCCGGGGGAGTATTTACGGAGCCTTATGGATGCCCCGGAATGGAGGATGGCATTGAAGAAGAGCAGGCTCGCCATGGAGAGACCATAGAACGGGTTCCGCCTACGCATCAAAGCAGCGTTCAGACAACCCATTATCATCGACGCGTTGACACCGATCACGATTGGAATTGAAGCATGCTCGAAGGCCTCGGGTGCCACCTCCCTTGCCGACTCGAGGAACCCGCCGGGGTAGACGTACTCCTCGACCACGTGGGCGCACGACGCCGCCAGCAGTCCCCAGAAGACCCGGTTCTCGTCATCCGATGAGTTCATATCCACACCTCCTGTTGAGCCCGAAGATTATTCGTCGACGATGGCCACCAGCCTGACGATCGAGCCGTCGCCTTTTTCCCAGCGAATGGGAAAGCCCGCGATGGTAACTCTTTTGCCCAGCACCGCGTCGATATCTCCACCTACGTTCTCCCATCCCATAACGCCGTTACCGAGGAGGATGCGATGGCACGGCTCCCACTCGGGGAAGTCGTCGAGCACTTCCCTCCCCGTCTCCTCTCTGTACTCCCGGACGACCTCGGGAATGAGAGGGCCGGTTCCGTGAGGCCCTATGGCCGTTGCCAACGGATGGTCGAGAGCCTGCTGGTCGACACCGACGGCCTTCACGCCCCTCTCTACGAACCACTCGCCGGCCTCACGGTATAGCCCCGGCGAGTACGCGAAGTACTCCTTGTTGTCCCCGTATTTCTCGTGCCAGCCCGTGTGGACGATCACGATGTCGCCTTTCTCGATCCTGGGCGTGGCGTTCTCGAGGTCGTCAGGCGTTATGACGCCCCACTTGCCTTTCGGGATATCCACGATGACGCCAGTGCCGTAGTAGCAGCCCAGGGGTATCTCGTCAGTGAACGGGGCGCCCTCGATAACGTGCGCCGGTGAGTCGGCGTGGGTGGTGCAGTGCATGAACGTAGTGATCTGCTGCGACAGCACGCCCGACTTGGCATGGTAGTGAAACCGCTCGATCTTGACATCAGGGAAGTATGGCCAAAGCGGAGCATTGTGCCCAAAAGGCTGGCTCAGGTCGAACAGCTTCACTTCACTCATTCACTACACCTTCTTTGTACTGGAGCCTGTCCGAGACCGCGGCCGCGGTCTTCAGGACGGCCTTGACCACTCCTGAGTCCGATTCGCCTGAAATCCGCTGCGAGGGTCCTGCCACGACGACTGCCGCCACGGGCATGTCCTCGTGATTGAACACGGGGGCGCCAATGGCGTTGATTCCGATGTCGATCTCCTCGAGGTCAAGCGAGTATCCTCTCTTACGGATCAAGGATAGGGCCTGCCTGAACGCTTTGGGAGATGTGATCGTGTTGGTGGTGAAGGCGGGAAGGTCCTCTTCAAGGAACGCGTCGACAACTTCTCCGGTCGCGAACGCCAGGATAGCCTTGGCACCAGCGGCGGCATTGCTCGGAAGCCTGTCCCCCACCGTACCCGCGATGCGCACCCTTTGCGGTCCCTCGGATACATAAGACATGACAGTGTGCGTACCGAAGAGCACCTCTAGCACGACCGTCTCTCCTAGCTCGTTCCTGAGGTTGTCTACAAGGGGCTTGGCGATCTGGACCATGTCGGTGTTCAACGAGTAGTTCACAGCGCGTCCAAGTGCAAGCACCGCTTGTCCAAGAGAGTACTTCCTGGTGTCAGGGTTCTGATGCAGGAACCCCCTGCTGGTAAGCGTCAGGATCGTCCTGGAAGCCGTTGCCTTATGCAGCCCGAGCCTCTGGCTCAGTTCGACAGTACCGATCTCCTGGTTATAGGGGGTGAAGGCCAGCAGGATATCGAGCGCTTTCTCGATCGAGTTGGACTTGTCTTCACTCATGACGTCCTTTCAAATAGGCTCATATAATGAGACAATGTCTTACTATATGATACCTTTTTGAAATGTCAAGAGAGATTGCCGTACCTGGGAGCAGGGAAGTACCTCTGCAATGAAGGGAGAAATGGCGCCTGTCTCTACTAGAAACCAACCCGGAGGCATTTTCGGCGGTCGCCTTCGATTCGGGCTCTACTTGGGCACAGCGGAGAGGATCGTCACTTTAGCCGGCGGCCTTTTGATAAAGAAGCTCTGCGACATCAGCCAGCCCCAGGTCGTCGAGGAGGCCCTGTTCAGGGTAACCCATATCGTTTAGCCGCCTCGCTCGATAATACTCCTCGAGCATGATGTCGAATTCGACGTTGCTCTTTCTCCTGTCCCCGGAGGTCCCTTTCGACGCGCGGCCGCGGCGGTCGAACGGGGCAATGAGCTTGCCGACGATCTTGATCGTCTTGCTGGACCGCGGTATCAGGACCTTTGAGTTCAGGTCCCGGTATAGCTTGAGCAGCTTCTCGTTCTTCAGCCTGTCCGCGACGATGGCGTTTACCCTTATCAGGGGGTTCAGCGCCCTCAGCAGGTCGGAGCCCTCGCCTTCCTCGTGTGGAGTGACGATCCTGGGCGGCACCCGGTCGTCGGCCGTCGTGGCGCCACATAGGTTGCCGATCGCCCTCTTGAGGTACCATATTCGCTTCCCGATCTCGAGGAGCTCTTCGTTGCTGAGACCATAGCCCGTCACGGCGTTTACCATGTCACGGACGATCGCGATGGTCGAGCCCATCCCCTTCCAGGCGAAAATGCACATGACCGCCGAGTCAAGGACCGACGCTATGTCCTGGGAATGGACGGTCATCATGGCTTTGCCTTCCGCGCTGTGGGGCTTGGTCCGCTCGAACCCGATCTCGGAGAGGTCGTCCATTCCCATCTCAAGTCCGAGGTTGGTGTCCCGGTTGTGACAGGCGCCCCTGATGCTGGTGGCATAGCCCAGGGCCATCGACCAGAGAGCGCGGGGGTCGTGCATGGGGCACTCCATTCCCTTGACCTCGATGGCGAACTCGGAGCCGCCGTAGCGCTCGGCCATCGCGCGGCAGCCTTCAGCGAGCTGGTCGCCGAAGCCTTCCCTCATGGCTATCCCACGCACGAGCTCGATAAGGACGTCAGGCCTGTTCCATCCGAGGGTGATACCGCCCGTCTCGCGCTCGGTTATCAGGCCTTCCTCAAAGGCCTCCGTCGCGTAGGCAATAGTGCCGCCCGTGGAGATGCAATCCATGCCGTAGGCGTTGCACAGGGCGTTGGCTTTCACGACCGCGTTGAGGTTATCTATCTTGAGCATCATCCCCAGGGCGTTGAGCCCTTCGTACTCGGGCCCCGGGCCTTCCTCCATGCCGAAGCGATCGTCGTGTATCTCGACGATCCTCTTGCAGGCCACCGGGCACGCGTAGCACGACCGGCTCTTCTTGAGGATGGTCTCGGCGAGCCTGACGCCGGAGAGGCTTTCGGCCCCCTCGCTCCACTGCGCCTGCCTCCAGTTCTTCACCGGCACATCGCCTATCGCCGCGGATAGCTCTACACCACCGGCGGTCCCGAAGAGGCTCAACCCATCGGCGAAGATGCTCTTCTTTATCTCCTCGAGCCCGAGCTTGCGCACCGCTTTATACGCGTCGGGGTCGGCGACCGGGCACTTGCTCTTTCCACCAACGACTATCGCCTTCAGCTTCTTGGAGCCCATGACGGCGCCCATCCCACTGCGTCCCGCGAGACTTCCGCGGTCGTTGACGACGCTCGCATACCTGACGAGGTTCTCCCCGGCCGGGCCGATGCACATGACCTCGGCCTTAGCGTCACCGTGCTCGCGCTTCAGGAGCAGCTCGGTCTCGAACGTGTCCTCTCCCCACACGTGGGAGGCCTTTCTCAGCTCGGCGCGACCATCGGTAAGGAACAGATACACGGGCTCATCAGACGCCCCGACGAACACTATGCCGTCATACCCCGTCCTTTTCAGCGCGGCCGAAGCGGTGCCCCCCATGCTCGATTCACCCCAGATTCCCGTAAGGGGAGAACGGGCGCAGACCTCCAGGCGGGAGCAGCCGGGCAGTGATGTGCCGGAGAGTGGGCCGTTCATCACTATGAGTGGATTGCCGGCGGACAGCGGATCGGCCTGGTAACCTTTCAGCTTGAAGAATAGGTGAGCGGCAAGCCCAGATCCCCCGAGAAAGTCCCTGTACGCGCTTTCTTCGATTGCCAGGTCCTCGAGCTCCCCGGTGGTGAGATCGACCCGCAGGACGCGCCCCCAGTTGCCGTTGGCAGCTTCAGGCCGCATCGGTACCCCCCAGGCGCGGAAACAGGCTCAATGCGCTCTTGCGGTAGACCCATTCGAGCGCATCTTCGTCAAAGCCGTCGTAGTCGGCGAGACCCCCCACCGTGACGCCCGTGGCCAGCTCCGGTGCGAAAGGATAGTCAGAAGCGAAGAGGATATGAGAGGGCTCGACCAGCTCCTGCAGGGAGCGCAGCGTATGCGGCGAGGCGGACAGCGCCGTGTCGTAGTAGAGTCGCCTGAGGTATGTCATCACTCCCTGGGGGACGCTCTCCTGGAGACCGGGCCAGAACTGTCCGAGGCACAGCCTGAGCGCGATGTACGGGATGGTGCCCCCCGCGTGAGGGAGGATGATGCGGATATCGCCGCAGCGCTCGAGCGTCCCGCTGAAGAGGAGTATGGATACGGCCATAGTGGTCTCGAAGACGAACTCCACCAGGGACGGCGGCAAGCTCGAGCGAGGCTTGCCGCCCGGGGCGAAGCCGGGATGCATAAACACCACGGCCTTGCGCCTGTTGAGCTCGTCGAATACCTCGTCGTAGGCGGGGTCGCCCATGTAGCGGTCGTCAACGCTGCTCAGCAGGGCGACGCCGTCGAGCTTCAGGGTGTCGAACGCGTACTCGAGCTCCGCGAGCGAAGCGTCCACGTCGGGCAGGGGCAGCACCGCCATGGCGCCGAACCGGCCCGGGTGGTCATCGACCAGCCTTGCCGAGGCCTCGTTGCAGGTGCGTGCCAGGTTTCGCGCAAACGCGATATCCCCGAAATAGACGCCGGGCGCCGAGATTGATGCTAATGCTGCCCCTATCCCGAACTTGTCCATGAGCTCGAGCGATATCTTCGGGCTCCACTCCGGGAAAGGCACCCCGGTGCTGTCCGTGACGCCGATACCCGCCAGCGCGGATACGTACTCTTCCGGAAGGAAATGGTGATGTACGTCGATCTTTCCCGCGGGCGCTGGCATGTTTCCTCCTAGCCGTATTCGATCACTACGCCGGTGCCGCCTTTCGGGTACCAGAAGTCGATAGCCTCCTGCTCGCATATCTCCCAGCAACCCGCGCACTCGAGGCATAGTTCCTGGTACCTCGGGGACAGCTTCGCCTTCTCCCCGTTCACCGACCAGAGGCTGAAGGAGCAGACGAGCGCGCACTTGCCGCAGCCGTTGCACTTTGACTCGTCGAACGTTATGAAGTCTCCCATCTGGTCCGAGTCCACCCGTTTGACGAGCTTCTTGTAATCGATCTTTTTCTCTTCCATCTGGCCATCCTCCTCTCTACAGGCTTCCCCGAGGTAGCGGCGCCTCTTGTCTGGCATTCGGGTCCAGGAACGGGGCAAGAGGCTTCGAGAGCTTCGCTATTACCTTGAAGTACCTCTCGTCGGAGAGGTGCTTGAGTCCCGGGATGCGGGGCTTCAGCATGAGCAGGACGTGCTTCACATTCCGGGGCCATATGCCCCGTGCCAGGGGAGCGACGTAGGTTTTGCCGAACTCTCCGAACTCGGGAAGGAGGTCCAGGAGGTGCTCCAGGTGCTGGTTGAAGCAGTCCATGTGCGCGTCTCCCCAGTCGAACACAATGGAAAACGGATGCAGCATCGAGAACTCCAGCAGCAGCTGGACCTGCCTCGTCATGAGCTTCGGGTCAAAGATGGAGCTGTCCCACAGGTTGACGAACTCTTCCCCGAACTCATGCTCTTTGCCGAGATCGGACGCCTTCCAGCGGCGCTCGTACTCGGCCAGCTTACGCTCCGAGACATCTCCCGCCGAGAGGGACCAGGCGGCCGTCTCCGCCGCTATCTTGCCGGAAATTATCGCGTGCCATACACCCTCGGCCTCCAGCGGGCAGGGGAACCCCGCCGCGTCTCCTACCAGCATCATGCCCGCCATGTAGGTCTTTGGCGGCTCCTTTAGCCAGGGGAGAAGGTGTGCCTGGTATTCCCTCGGCTTCGCGTCTATCGAGCGGCACATGGCCTGGAACGGAGCCATCTGGACCAGCTTGTTCATCATGTCCACGGGCTTATCGTCCCAGTCCGGTCTCACCCACTGGCCCGCGCCTATGTGAAAGCCGTCCCGGAAGTTGACCTGGTAGGTGCCGTAGAGCGGCCCGAACCAGACCCACTCGGCGTTGCCTATCACGTCATCCATCTTCTTCTCGTCGCAGGAGAAGTCGAGTTGTGGCACGAGCGTGCAACCACCGCCCCACCGGTTGCGCATGCCAGACTTCCTGGCCAACGTGGACATCGCGCCGTCCGCCGCGATGACGATATCGGCCTTGATTGATTCGCCCTCCTCCGTCTTCACCCCGGTTACGATGCCGTTATCCATGATGACATCGTTGACGAGGGTCGAGGTGCGCAGCTCCGCGCCGGCGTCCACGGCCAGGTCCGCGAAAAACGGGTCGAGGTCCTTCCTGTAGACGCTCACGCCATCCATCCCCCTCCCGTTCCCAAAGCGGTTGGCGCAGAGGTCCGAGCCGGTGGTGCCACTTCGGTACCGGACGCGATCGTGCTCGTCCAGGAGGTTGATCACTACCATCTCCACCTTGCGGGCCGAGGGTAGCTCAACGATCTTCTCCATGAGCTCCGGGTAATCTCTCCACCACCTCTGGCCCAGCCCGCACCCCGATGAATTCTTTTCGCCCGGCTTCCTGCCCCTCTCGAAGAGGACGGTCTTCAATCCTTTTTCCGCGGCCGTCCTGGCTGCCATCGAGCCACCCGGTCCGCCGCCCACCACGACAACGTCGAACTCCTCCATGAGAGCCCCCTTACCTTGTTGCCCAGTTGCCCCGCTCTTTTTCGCTGCCGGTACCCAGATTCCCGACTCAGGCCGTCCCGCTCTCTATGGAACTGAGGCGCAAGCCCAACTCAAATGCAAGATTTAAGACCTGACCCCTTTATTTTGCAGAACACAAGATTTGAAACCTGACCCCTTTTTGTTGGTTTACACGGACTTCAGGACAAGATCGGTGAGGTCGCAGACATCGAGCTTCGCACCCGACTCGGCGACCGTGTCGCGGAATAACCGCTCGCACCACGGGCACGACGTTACCAGCGCCTCGGCGCCGGTCGCCAGCGCTTCGTCGATCCTCTCCCGGGCGGCGAACGTCGCGAACTCCGGAAAGGCCTCGTACACCCCGCCCCCCGCGCCGCAGCACCACGAGTACTCCCTTATCCGCTCCATCTCGACGAGCTCGACGCCCGGTATGGCCGCCAGCACCTCGCGGGGAGCCTCGTAGATGCCCTTCTTCCCGGCGCGCTTCATGTTCATGGGCCGCACCAGCTTGTCGCCGTCCCAGTCGCCCAGGTACGGTTCGCCCATCC
>DATCGY010000281.1:0-11631 GCA_036508635.1 Candidatus Anoxymicrobiaceae bacterium | reverse complement strand
TGAATAAAGGATGCGCTCCGTGTTGCGACGCAGACGAGAAGTCCTGCCAGTAGACATGCCAGCACATTATCTTGAACAACTGGTGGCCTGGCTCACATTCCGGCTTCTTGAAGAAGTGTGAGTAAGCACCGGGACTTAAAGAGATGGAGAACCCCCACGCCGGGGGTTTCTCTTTGTTCGTACTTGAAGGTCGCCTTGCTAACGTGGAACACGAGCGTGTTGAGGTTCCTTGTCTGCAAGACAAGCCCGATTCCCGACAAATGCCTTCAAAACGGGAAATACTTCAAGACCATGTCTTGGGTATCTCTTTATCTTCTATTTCCTTTTTCACCTTGGTAAGGATGGCATAATAGAACCCCGGTACGCTGTAATCTTTTGCGCGCTGGGCAACCAGGTCCTCCAGATTGCCGGTAAAGGGTTTCTCTTCCAGATTTTCTATTATTGAGGACACCGCATCATCGATGATTTTGTTTGCTTCCATTATGACCTTTCCCTTCCAGGGCTTCTCGCCCTATCTTGTTTGTGTCTTCTCGATTTCTGCTTTAGTCTGGTCCATCGTATTTTCCATTCCCCCTCCTCGCCGCTTGCTTCTTGTTGCCGCTCCGAATCGTATCACGCGGAGCCCCGCCGAGAGAAAATCGGCGAAAGAAAGAGAGCCACTCGTCATTGTACCAACTGCGGCTCGGCTCACATTGAGAGATTCTCAAGGACTTGGAAAGTGACCAAGGTGGTATCCGTAGGTCCGTTTGGACCTGGCAACATGCACAAGATATTCAAGTGCAAAGATTGCGGGTATAAGTGGTGAGGAGTTGGGACTGATATAATCCTTGCTAATACCTTTACTGTAGAAGGAGCAATGGGAATGGACAAAAGCTTAGAGGAGAAGAAAGAAGACAAAGAACTCCGTGAGCTTCGCGAGAAGGAAGAGGAAGAAGAAGAATATAGCGACCATAAAGGGCCGCAAAACCCAGTAGATATTGAACTCACAGAAGCGGAATACGAAGGTGGCCCCGATCCAAATGACCCTGATGAAGAGCTCCCCCCCAGTATCACGTCGGACTAACACCGCAATCAGGCCGGGGAAGAGAGACAGCATGAAGAGGGCAATCATATCAGGGCTCGTTCTACTGCTCGTCATGGTTGGTGCAACCGTGACGGCCGGGTGCGGTGGAGGCGACACCGAGCAGGCCAGGAAGTATGTGAAACTGGGGGACCAGCTTACACTTGAGAGAGGGGGCAAGAACACTGAGCTCCTCACCGCGTGGAAGACTGTGAGAGAGACCGCCGACCCCGTCGCCAAGGGGGCTGCCTGGGAACAGGCCCAGAGTATATACAGCGACTTACAGGCGCTGATCCAGAAGGAGAAGGCGGAATACGGGAAGATAAAGGGGCTCAAAGGTGTTGGGGACTACGTGAAGTACGCGGAGCTCAAAATCCTGGCACTGAATGCATTTGATCAGTCGCTGAAGGCAACGAACGATTTCCTCCAGAAACTCTACAACAACGGATTTGGGTCACAGCAGGAAAAGGAAGCCGCCCTTCAGAAGTACCAGGCGGAGGCAGAAAAACTGCAGGCGGAGAACGACCGGGCCAACGAAGAGGCGAAGCAGCTCAAGAAGGATAAGAACCTCTAGGGCCTGCCGCAGACTTCTGAAACTCTGTGGGAGTTCCAGTCCCCCTCCGACACCACGCAGATTACGCAAAGTCAATCTCTGCCACTGACCGCAGGTACTCTTCAGTCCTTGCATTTATGCCCCGCTCGGTACCAGATATCAAGCATTAACTTGACAGAACTACCCACTATCAGTATTATATGAATATACAGTAGATACTGATATTTCTGATATATCCAGGAGGTAGAGATGACGGCAAAGGAAGCGGCGGCCGGCCCCGGCGGCGCTCCGGCGAGCTGCTGCCGGGTCGAATCGGTGCTGAGCATCGACGAGCGTGGCCAGATGGTGCTCCCGAAGGAGCTCAGAAAGCGCATGGGAGTGGAGACCGGAGACAAGCTCGCGGTCGTGAGCTACGAGAGCGGAGGCGAGGTGTGCTGCATAGCACTCATAAAAGCCGACGAGCTTACCGAGATGGTGAAGGATCTGCTCGGGCCCGTCATGAAAGAGATACTCTGAGGCGAGGGAGGGCGACGTGATGAAGAACGAAGAGATCAAAAAGGTAGTTCGCGAGGGATACACCGGTATCGCACAGGTGAACCGCTCGTGCTGCGCCCCCGGGCCTAGCGCCGCGGAAACGGTCGCGAAAGGGGTCGGCTACACCGATGAGGACCTCTCCGCCATCCCGGAGGGCGCGAACCTGGGCCTTGGCTGTGGCAATCCGGTGGCGATGGCGTCGCTCTCGGATGGCGAGACGGTTCTGGACCTAGGCTCCGGCGCCGGCGTGGATTGCTTCATCGCGGCGGGCAAGGTAGGGCCCCGAGGGCGCGTCATCGGCGTGGACATGACCCCCGAGATGATAGACAGGGCGAGGGAGAACGTCAGCAGAGGCGGCTACGACAATGTTGAGTTCAGGCTGGGGGAGATAGAACACCTACCGGTCGCCGACTCCTCGGTGGATGTCATCATCTCGAACTGCGTCATCAACCTGGCGCCAGATAAGAACGAGGTTTTCGCCGAGGCGTACCGCGCCCTGAAGCCGGGCGGCCGCCTGATGGTCTCGGACATAGTGCTCACCAGAGAGCTCCCGCCGGAGGTAAAGGAGTCGGTTGACGCGCTTGTCGGTTGCATCGCCGGCGCGTGGCTGAAGGGTGACTACGTGGGCGCGGTGAAGAACGCAGGGTTCGAAGACGTGGAGATAACCGACGAGCAGTCGTTCCGCACCGAGCTCCTCGAGAACGACCCCGCCGTCCAGTCGTTCATCAAAGACTTGGGAATGTCGACCGAGAGCCTGGCCGATCTCGCGCAGTCCGCCGTCAGCGTCAAGGTCCGCGCGGTGAGGCCCGCGCGGTGACCAGCCCCCTGATTAGCGAGGAATAAATTATGAAACTCTCCCTTCCAGCACAAACGATATTGCTCCCCTCCCCGGTGCTCATCATTGGAACATATGGTTCCGATGGCAGGCCCAATATTATGAATGCCGCCTGGGGAGGAATCGCATCAAGCAGACCGCCATGTATTAGTGTGTCTCTCAGGGAGGCGACGCTCAGTTATCACAACATCAAACAGACCCAGGCCTTCACGGTGAACATTCCCTCTGAGAAGTATCTCAAGGAGGCCGACTTTGTCGGCATGGTATCGGGAAGAAAGTGCGATAAATTCAAGGAGACCCGCCTTACTCCGGAAAAGAGCAAACTGGTCAATGCCCCAATCGTAAATGAATTTCCCTATGCCCTTGAATGCAATCTGGTCAGGCAGGTCGATCTTGGCCTGCATACAATGTTCATTGGAGAAATTGTAGGAATGGTCGCTGATAGCGAGGTAATAAATCCACATCAACTTCCAGACATCGAGAAGGTGCGACCAATGCTGTTTGGCTCATTCGGCAGCATGGCTTATTACAGCATCGGCGACAAACTAGGCGATGCGTTCTCCGTTGGGAACGAATTACGTCGGAGCTAAATCAAGAAGAGGGTCATCGATAGAAGGATGGCCATGAACGAGTGTTCTTATAGCTGAATCTATCCCTCGATCCAATGGGGACAAGGTTCACATATGGGGTACTTCAGATCCCGGGAGTATTGTTGCAGAATGCTCTATTTCTTCGAGAAGTAGTGATCGACCCTGTTGGCGGCGTTCGCCCTGATGTCGAAGTAGTAGAACGGGTAATCGAAGGTATGGTAGATCCCCGCGGCAACAAGAGAACTACCTGGATCCAGCGTGGCTGGATCGGCCGTGCTGCAGATCAATGTACCCTTGGCAGTGTTGATCTGGGCGTCCGCATAGTTCAACACTTTCTGGGGATTGCCCTGTGCGTCCAGTATGGCGTAACCGTTGCTGCCCACGGCGATGCCACCGAGGTTCTGCGCCACCGTCGCCAGCGTCTCGTCTCTGGTCCACGTGATCGGGTTAATGACCATGGCGCCGGGCAGCACGACGGGATCTGGCACCTGAGGCGCAGGGGCCGTGGTGTTGTAGGAGACTATCACTCCCGTGTCGTCAGCACCTATCGCAAACTTCAGCTCCGTGTTCTGCGCAAGATACTGCGGTGTAATCGAATAACCCGGTACATACGCGGCGATCATCCGCTTGTAGACATCGGGGTTCTTCTTCATGTATTCGGCCATCAGGTTGATCATTATGTTCGATCCCTGTGAATGAGCTGCCAGGATGAACGGGCGGCCTTTGTTGTAGTGCTTGATGAAGTAGTCGAAGGCTGCGATCGCGTCCGATGTCGGCACACCTCCTACTATCGCCTGTTGCTGGTCAAGTGGCAGGTTCAAGACCGAAATGGCCGCCTGCTGGTAGTAGGGCGCGTAGATATCAGCCAACGGCGCAAACACGGTGGCGTCTCTCGAGAATGCCGCTTTGGCGCCCGACTGCATCTGGGAATTATCGATGCCGCAGACCATCGGGTCGCTGGGGCTGGACTGCTCGTAGACAGTCGGATAGAGGAAGAAGACGTCCACTTTCTTCCTGGCCGATTTCGCAGAAGGCAGCGCCAGCCAGTTCGCAGACTTCGAATAGTCAGGGGTCTGGCTCGTCGAAGAGGGCGTCGACGACGGGGTCGAGGTCTTAGCGCTCTTTGAGCTGCTTCCACAGCCTGCGATCAGCCCGACCATGGAGAGGATGGCAACCAACACGACAGCGATTCTATGTTTCTTCATCGTCCGACCCTTCCTCTCGCTCTACCACTCTCTGCTGCTGAGATTCCTTCGGCGATGCCATGAATGACAGTCTAGTGCCGTAAAACGTGGACTTCAACGTCGAACCGCTCGTATTTGTCGTGATCAGCCTGGATTAACAGCAATGATCGCTCGGGTGCAACTGTATCTTTCCTTCAATCCTGTGGGGGGTTCGTTGTGTCGGTCCTCCGACACCAGGTGTCATGTGGCGTACGCAATGTCAAACTGTGGTGGCTCCACTATCATCTTGTTTAGAGTCCTTGCCATCATTGCCTCAGCCTGTTTCACCATGATGCCGCTTACGATTTCCGAGAGGTTAACTACCGGTGCGATGCGACTCCGGCCCCCGGGTTTTAGAAGTTGGCACATCCTGTCCAGGTCCGTGCTCACCAGCAGCGTCCCGTGGTGCAGGAGGCGCCCGCCTGACCTCGCCTGAGCCGAGCCGGATATTTTTCTGCCGAGGACATAGACATTGTTCGGCGGCTCCCACGACCAGGGCACACCTATTGAATCGAGCAGTGCCGTTATGGGGAAAGACAGGGCTAGAAGACTTTCTTCGATGCTGAAGCCTTGCATACGGCCTTGGGGAAGGTAGATGGAGTAGTTTACGTTGCCAAGATCGTGAAAGACGGCGCCACCACCGCTGGGCCTACGAAGAATCGGCACGCCAAGGTCAGCTGCCCGTGAAAGGCGAACCTCGGCATTGGGTTGCAGGAACCTCCCCAGCACGACGGAGTCATTGCTTCGCCAGATACGGTAAGAAGGGAGTTTCACCGCTTTCATATAGCGCGCTTCTCTATCAAGGTTGAGAAAGGGGTCGAACGTAGGAAGATCCTCCACCGGGCGTAGCCACCCATGGTATTCCATTATCCGCGACGCATCCTCATTGGTTGTCAACTTCCACCTTGCCTTCCGCAACGAGGCGGTCAACCAGCTTGACTATCTCCTGTGCGACCCTTTCAGTCAGTTCCTGCTCCAGCTTGCCGGGATGCGAGCGGGAGAGTTGTTCGGTCACGCCCCACTGGTTGATCAGATCCCTTATGTCGATCCACGACTCCACGTCGCCGCTGTACTTATCGGTGGCGAGCCTTGCACATGCCTTGTCGCAGCCATCCACGGCTATCACAGGAACCCTCCTGGCGAAGTCCCTTTCTCCGCTGTCACCCGCCAGATAAAGCGGCAGGCAAAGCGAGACGACGATTCCGGGGCGATACTCCTCCATGACGAGCCGTACCGCGTTACGCGCAATCGTGCCTTCAGCTTCCGACTCCCCGGAACAAGAAAGGACGCCGACCTTCGTCGGGCGGACTTCCATTTCCACTTATTTCACGCTCCCAAATTGATTGTGTTTGTCGTGCATCTTCTCGTGTCATGCCTTCCCGATGAGGTCATCAACTTCGTCTGCGACCTGCTCGGCCATTATCTCGGTGAGCTGCCTTCCGCCCTCGCCGACATCCAACACGGACTCCGGCTTCAGGTCCCTGTGCTCCTTGAGGAAATCGTGGACCCGGTGCGATATGGCAGGCGTAGCTCCCGAAGCCTCGACGTTCTTTCTCGCACAGTCCTTGGCACATCCTTCGATCGTGATGACCTTGTTCTTGCGGACCTTGTCAGCAGCTTCCTCGTCTCCCATGGTCAGGAGCGAGAGGCAAAGCGTGTCGGAAGTCTCCGGTCTCTTGTCCTCGATGACCTTGTACGTAGCATCACGCCCCACTGAGGCGGTCGCTTTTCCTATCCCGCTGCAGGGGATGACATAGACCTTTTCGTTGCCCATTGTTCCTCCAAAATCAGCCGCCGTAGAGTTCTTTATGTTCCTTTTCAGCCTTTTGCTTCAGGTAGTCGAAATACGTGGGGGGGTCCATAAGCAATTCCCTGTCGTCCTCGAAGTCCGTTAGCTCGATCTCGACTGCCCACCCGCGCTCATAGGGGTCCTCGTTGATAAGCTCGGGAGCTTCGACGACCTCCTGGTTAACCGCTACCACCTTGCCGCTCACGGGGCATATGATATCGAGCGCGGTCTTGGTTGTTTCGAGTGAACCCACTTCGTCGAATATCGAGACTTCCGCGCTGATCTTTGGGGGCTCGAAGAAGATCATATCCGAGGCGCTCTGTTGCACGTAGTCCGAGACGCCAACCCTTGCACGTGTACCCTCAACCCTCGCCCAGCAGTCGTTCTCGTTGAAGAAATAACCTGAATCGGGAACGCGGAAGACGAACTTGTCGACGCCGAACTCACGATAGGTGACGGGGTCGCTGAAAGACACCTGGGCATTGGCTGGGGCTGATGTCTCAGGAGTCTCGATTGCAAGGAGTTGCTCCACCAGGGCGGGCACCTGATTTCTGAGGACTTCCCCAAGATGAGGGTCCTTGCCCGCTTTTACTCCGAGCTTCTTCGCAGCCTCTGTCACGGTAAGTCTCTTGGCTATCTTGAGGCCCCGATCTGCGGCGAGCTTACTCGCGCAGCCGGTCTTGCAGCCGTCTATCACTACAAGGCGTCCTGAACCGAGTTCCTTCTCATATCTTTTTGGTGAGCGCTCGTAGAGGACTGGGCATACGACGGGCACCCCATGCTCCGAGAGCAAGAGCGCAATCTCCCGTGAGGCGCTGCCAGCTTCCTTATCCAGGCCGCTGCATGGAAGGACTACGATCTCGACAGGCTCTTTGGCGCTTCTGCTATCCGCCATCTTTGCTCTCCTCGCGGAGACGCTTGATAAGCGCGGTCGTCTCCTTTTTATCCGGGAACGTGAGGGCATCAGGGTCGCAGGTCTTGCCGCATGCCTTGCAGAACACCACGCAGTTCTCGGGGTGGGCGACGACGAGCTTCTTCTCCTCGTCCTCCCGGCGCTCGAACACGCCATGCGGGCAGAACTCGTCGCACTCCATGCAGTAGTCGCACTTCTCGTAGTCTATCGTCGGGCACCAGGGGATCTTAGCCCTTGGAACACCCATGAACGTATCCTCACTCATCCTCTTTCACCCCGAGCTGTTCGAGCGCACCGCGCACCTTATCGATGGCTTCCTCGGTCGTCATGTCCCGGATGTCCAGGGGCACGAGGTCCTTCTTCACGTCCATTCCGGCGGCCTCGAAGGCATCGCGGAACATCTTGTACTGCATGTTGGGCGCGCACGCGGCCACGATGACCTTGCGCTTGCCCTGAAGATAATCCGCGAGGAATCGGTCCCCGTCCTCCTCGCACAATTGGGGGTGAATAAATCCGTACTCAACGGGAAGCTCGATCCGTGCCTGGTTGATGAAGTCCCAGATGTCCATCTTGGAAAACCCCGGGCATTTCCCTGTGCACACGCACATTATGAGCCCGGGCTTTTCCACAGGTTCCGGCGCTTCTTTTTCTTCACTCATCGGCATCAACTCCTGCTTGCTTTTCGTCCTCCTGATGGTACAATACCAATATGTGTTTGTAAAAACAAGGGTTTTTAACGGAGGTGACCCACGTGGCAGGGCATGAACCGAAGTGCAAGAAAGATCCGCGAATTGTGGAACTGGCAGATTCTCTCAAGACCCTGGCAGACCCTAACAGGCTGCGTATCATGTGCTTCTTGTCCAAAGGAGAGCGCTGCGTATGCGATGTCGAATCGGAGTTGGGTATCTCGCAGCAACTGACGTCTCACCACGTGAACGTTCTGAAGGAAGCCGGTTTCCTGAAACTCAGGAAAGAGGGAACAAGGTATCACTACTCGATTGACAGGGATTTCCTGAAGCGGGTAAACGAGGTTTTCGGAGAGTATCTCGACTATAGAAACGTGGGCTGCGGCCGCCATGCGGCTGTCTGCTAGAAAGGACTAAACCGGGATGAACGAAGAGAAGGTGCCAGGGGAGAAGAAGAGAGCGGGTGCGGGTGACATCCTGACCGGCGACGTCGAGGAGCGTCTTGAGCACGAGAGGCAAGTGGACTCTGAGTCTGGCAAGCCCAAGCACCTCGACTTTTTCGACCGCTACCTCTTCATCTGGATATTCGTATGTATGGGCATAGGGCTCGGGCTGGGCAAGCTGTTTCCGGGAATGGAACGCTCCATAGACAGCATCAAGATAGGATTCGTATCCATCCCTATCGCCATCGGGCTTTTCATGATGATGTTCCCCATCATGCTGCGCATCCGCCTGGAGGAGGCGGTAAAAGCCGCCAGGTCCTGGAAGGAACTCGGGATCGTGATCTTCTTCTGCTGGTTCGTCTCGCCGTTCTACATGTATCTGCTGTCGTGGATATTCCTCCGCAACCACCCGGAGTATGCGATTGGGGTCGTCCTGCTGGGAGTCGCTCCCTGCATCGCCATGGTACTCATGTGGACATACCTTGCGGACGGAAACAACGCGCTCGCGATGGTGCTGATGGCTATCAACTCAGTGGTCCAGATGTTTATTTTCTCCTTCTTCGCCTATTACCTCACCAGGGGTTACGTCAAAGAGTTGGGAGCGAAGGCGACCTTCGACATCTCCCGGGTGAATATCCCTAATATCTTGCTGACCGTGCTCATCTTCCTGGGCGCGCCCTTGATAATCGGCTTCTTCGTGCGCCGCAGGCTGGTCAAGACGCGCGGCGAGGAGTGGATTGAGCACAAGCTCTCGCCCTGGATGCGTGTGATGGCGATCGTGGGCCTTCTGTTTACCCTCGTGGTGATGTTCGCGATGAAGGGCAAGGTCATCATCGAGGAACCGATTGTCGTGGTGCTGGTAGCGATACCCGTGTCCATCTTCTTCTTCACGATGTTCGCGGGAGGCTATTTCGCGTCGTGGGCGTTCAACATCAACTATCAGAATTCGATAGCTGTCGGGCTTACAGGTTCCAGCAACAACTTCGAGCTGGCGATAGCGGTGGCGGCTGCCGTGTTCGGCATCAGTTCTAGGGTGGCGCTGGCCACGGTCATCGGGCCTCTTATAGAGGTCCCGATCATGCTAATCCTGGTTCGGATAGGGCTGCGAACTCGCGGGTATTTTCCCAGGAAGAAGGAGATAGTCAGTCCTCAAGCAGTTCCAGGTGAAGACTGAAAGGAGGCACCGTGGATATCAAAGTCCTCGGATCGGGATGCGCAAAGTGCTCGAACACGAAGACGCTCATCGCCGATGTCGCCGCAGAGCTCGGCGTAGGGGTAGATATCGAGCCGGTGACAGACCTGATGGAGATTACCAAATACGATGTGATGTCCACGCCGGGTGTGGTCATTGACGGTGAGGTCGTTTCCAGCGGCAAGGTCCCATCGAGAGCCGAGGTCAGGGCGTGGATTGAGGAAAGGAACAGTAGCGGTGATGACAGTTAAGCGGGCGAAAATAGCAGTGCTGCTACTCGTGGTCGGGCTAATCGCGGTACTGGCTCCCGTTTGCGGATGCAGTAGCCAGAAGAAAACGACGAAAGGCACCAGCAGTACCAGCCCCACCACGGCCCCCCAGAACACCGCGCCACAATCGCAGAGCACGTCGCCTTCGACCTCGACGGGCACGAACAAGTCCGAGGCTGCGCTGGCCCAGGCGAAGGCAGAGGGCAAGCCGGTGCTGCTCAACTTCCACTCCACGAAATGCATACCGTGCATACAGATTGAGGAGAACATCAACAAGATAAAGTCCGATTACGAAGGCAAGGTGGCATTCATAGTTGTGGACGTCTACGACCAGTCGGAGAACAACCTTACGACGCAGTACGGGATTCAGACGATACCCACGACGTTTTTTGTGGGCAAGGACGGCAGCGTCGTGAATAAGGTTGTTGGTGTCATAGAGCCCGACCAGCTGAAACAACAACTCGACGCGCTGCTTTGAGGTTGGGAGTCAAGGAGCGCATGCCAAAGACGACCAGGTGCATACTGCTCGCTATGTGCATCATCTTCCTGGTGCTGATTCTGCCTGGCTCCTATGCAGCGACTGAAGCGCAGGCGAAAAGCACCGGGAAGACCGCTATCACGATTCCGCCCCAGGATGTGGAGAAAGTCGAGGTGCTCTACTTCCACCCCAGGTTCAGGTGCGTCTCATGCAACAACGTGGAGAAGTACGCGAGGGAAGTCACAAGGGACGAGTTCGCGAAAGAGATGAAGAACGGCAAGCTCGTATTCAAGTCGCTGGAAATTGACGACCCGAAGAATAAGGAACTCGTCCGTGAACTCGGCGTCACCGGCTCTTCGCTCTATGTCGTCGCGAGCGGCAAAGGCAAGAGTGAGCACGAGGAGATCAAGAGCGTATGGCTGAACTGGAACAATCCCGCGAAGTGCAAGGAGATTATCACCTCTGAGATCAAGAGCGTTCTCTCTGGGGGTAAGAGCAGCAGTGGAGAGTTGCCGCTCGCGGGAGTCCCCGTCGTCCTTGCGGCTTTTCTCCTGGGATTGTTGACGGCAATAAGCCCTTGTCCCCTGGCCACTAACATCGCCGCGCTGTCGTACGTCTCAAAGAAGCTTGACAACCGTCGCTACACGGTTCTTGCAAGCGTCCTCTACACTGCCGGGCGGATGCTTGCTTATACGCTAATAGGGGTATTTCTTATCCTGATCGGGCTCAGCGCTTCCAGGGTCTCCCTTTTCTTCCAGGACTACGCAGACAAGATCCTCGGACCGCTGCTGATTTTCTTCGGTCTGGTCATGCTGGATATCTTGAAGTTCTCGATATTCAAGGGCCGAATCACCGCCGCGATCCAGGAGAAGATAGGAGACTGGGGGCTTGTAAGCTCCTTTCTGCTGGGCATCCTCTTCGCTCTGGCGTTCTGCCCTTACAGTGCGATTCTCTTCTTCGGGATGCTTATCCCCATCGCCCTGGACTCGGTGGGTGGCGTCGCGTTACCAGCCATATACGGGCTGGGCACAGGCCTTCCCGTGATGATATTTGCCATCGCGCTCTC
>DATCGY010000280.1:0-3538 GCA_036508635.1 Candidatus Anoxymicrobiaceae bacterium | reverse complement strand
CCTGCTTGTTGTAGAGCACCGAGGTGACAAGGATGCCCGCGTTGCCGGCTATCATCCTGCCGACCTCCATGATGACCGTGCAGCCCGTGTCCTTCAGCATCGGCACGATCGCGCTTGCGAATTGCGCGGGGGCAGGGGCTTCCTCGTCTGTGTACTGGATCCCGAAACCGCCACCGATATTGATGTATTTGATGTCCATTCCCAGGACGGAAAGGCTCCGCGCGAGGTTGGTTATCTTTACGAGGCTGTTCTCGAAAGGCGCGGAGTCCAGGATCTGCGAACCGATGTGTTGATGTATACCCACCGGGTTGAGCCCGGGCAGCCTCTGCGCGACCTCGTACTCTGCCATGGCCTGGGACAGCGGTATCCCGAACTTGCTCTGCTTGAGTCCGGTTGCGATGTAAGGGTGGGTCCGCGGGTCGATGTCGGGGTTGACCCTCAGCGCTATGGGTGCCTCGACGCCCATCCCGGAAGCGATCTCGTTGATCAGCATCAGCTCCTGGCTGGACTCCACGTTGAACATCAGGACGCCCTCTTTGAGGGCGTATTCTATCTCCGATGCCGTCTTGCCAAGGCCTGCGAAGACTATCCTTTCTGGGTCCACGCTCGCCTGAAGCGCGCGGAAAAGCTCTCCGCCCGAGACCACGTCGGCCCCCGCGCCCTGGTGGGCCATCAGGCTGACGATAGCCACGTTGCTGTTCGCTTTCACCGAGTAGGCTACGATGTGCGGTACATCTCCGAATGCCTGGTCCACCGCGTTGAAATGGCTGGTGAATGTGTTCTTGCTATAGAGGTAGAAGGGTGTGCCCACCTTCTCCGCAATATCGGAGACCCGCAGTTCTTCACAGTACAACGCGCCGTTTTTGTAGTTGAAATCGTTCAAATCTTCCCCTGGATATCCAATCGTGACTTCTAAGTCAGTCAGGCTGTAACAGTATTATATACTTAGTGACCGGCTGTTGCCCCGGTCAAGTACAGGCAAATCGTTGCGGCGGTATCCGTGGAGGGAGGTTCCAGACATGCATACGACCCACCCCGACCTGGTGGCTATCAAGACGGCCGTCCGCCACCTGGCGATAAGGCTTGAGAACGAGGCGGCCGCGACCGGGCACTGGGCTTCTCTGTCTTCCTACAGGGGCGTTCCCGAGGTGAGTACAAAGCTCGAGCACGTGATCGCTTCCCTCGAACGAGCCGCGAGAGAAGCAAAGGAAGCCGGTGACCTGCTCTTCGACGCCCAGGAACGCATGACCGCCGAAGACCATCATCACCACGATTGATCCTCTTAATCAGGGCTCGACAAGAGAGCGCAATAGGGAGATGTCGCCGAGGGAATCTTCGTCACGGTTTTCGTATGGGAGCTCAATGATTGCGGGAAGGCCGAGTAACGCTGGATGGTTGACCATGTGGCGAAACGATTCGAGGCCGATCATTCCCTGGCCGATGTGCTCGTGCCTGTCGAGATGCGACCCGCACTCTCCCCTCGAGTCGTTGAGATGAAGCGCTTTGAGCCTGTCCAGGCCGATGTAGTGGTCTAGCTCGTCAAGGGCATCGTCGACGCCGGCGGGCGTGCTGATGTCGTAACCCGCGGCGAAGACGTGGCAGGTGTCGAGGCAGAATCCGAGTCTCTCCGGCCGGCCGGCCATGTCGAAGACCGCACCGAACTGCTCGAACGTGTCGCCTATTGACGTGCCTGCCCCGGCGGTCGTCTCGAGGAGTAGCATTGGGTCGCCGGGGGAGCGTTCGAGGCAGGAGTCGACCGCCTCGGCTATCCTTTTCAGGCCGAACTCCTCCCCTTCTCCCTTGTGATTGCCAATGTGGGATATTACCGCTGTTGCGCCCAGCTTGTCCGCCTTGGCGAGCGCACTGGCGAGCGAACCCACGGAGCGCTTGAATATCGAGTCCGATGGTGCCGCCATGTTGATGAGGTATATCGCGTGCAGAAGGACCGGGTCGATCCCGGAGCTTGCCTTTGTCTCGATGAACTCCGCGGCCTGCTCGTCGGAGACCGGCGGCGTCCCCCACTGCTGTGGGCTGCCGGGGAACATCTGTATTGCCTCACAACCCGCGTCGACGCCTTCCACCAGCGCCGAGATGGGGCCGCCCGCCATCCGCACGTGATAGCCGAAGCGCAACCGGGCTCACCTCGTCCCTTGGTCTGAAGCTACATCTTCTCGGGTGCCGAGACCCCGATAAGACCGAGCACTATAGCCAGCACCTGCCTGACCGCGCGAACCGCGAACACCCGCGCCCTCGTCATGCACTCGTCTTCGGTGATCACCCGGCAGTCCCTGTAGAAAGAATGGAACAGCGACGCGAGATCCTCCGCGTAGCCCGTCAGGCGGTGCGGCACCCTGCGCTCGGCGCAGAACTCCACGATCTCCTCGAGCTCCGCCAGCTTTCTCAACAGGTCCATCTCAGCCTCCGTCTGGAGCAGCTCGAGCTCCCCGGGAGCCGGATCCGAGAGGTCCGCGCCCGACTCTTCGGCGTAGCGAAGGATGCTGCAGATCCGGGCGTGCGCGTACTGTACGTAAAAGACCGGGTTTTCCGGCGACTCGCGCTTTGCGAGCTCGATGTCAAAATCCAGCGGCGAGTCGTTTGAGCGCTGCAGGAAGAAATAGCGTGCCGCGTCGACCCCCACTTCTTCGATGAGCTCATCCAGGGTCACTATCTCGCCTGTGCGCTTGGACATCGTGACGGGCTCGCCGCCACGGAACAGCTTGACCAGCTGTCCCAGTATCACCTCGAGGTGCTCGGCACCAAACCCCATCGCTTCCATCGAAGCGTTCATGCGCGGAACGTAACCGTGGTGGTCCGCTCCCCAGATGTCGATGATGGTGTCAAAACCGCGCCTCATCTTGTCACGATGATATGCGATGTCCGACGCGAAATATGTCGGCTCGCCGTTCGCGCGCACCAGGACTCGGTCCTTCTCGTCACCGTATTCGGTGGTGTGGAGCCACAGCGCGCCGTCCTTTCGATAAGCCTTGTCGCCGGCCTCGAGCATCTCGAGCGCCCTGGCGACCTCACCGCTGCGGTATAGCTCGCGCTCGCTGAACCAGACGTCGAACACGACGCCCATCCTCTCGAGCGTTCCCATGATCGACTCCAGCATCCGTGGGTATTCCATCTC
Source organism: Candidatus Anoxymicrobiaceae bacterium (assembly GCA_036508635.1). Classification (GTDB taxonomy): domain Bacteria; phylum Actinomycetota; class Geothermincolia; order Fen-727; family Anoxymicrobiaceae; genus FEN-727. Next base: position 408 of record DATCGY010000280.1, on the reverse strand, counting down.
GATAAAAAGCTCCACCCGCTCGCTCTCGGGCAGCTCCAGGTACTCGTCCCCGCGCTCGGCGACAATCCGACTTGCCATGTCAACGATGTACTGCCCCGCATACCCGCCTTCGGGGAGCTCCCCGGGCCGGCCCAGCGCCTCGAGATACCGCACGGAGATCGACCGCCCGAAGTTCAACATCTGGGATCCGTAGTCGTTAACGTAGTACTCGCGCTCGATGTCGTAGCCGGCATGGCTCATGACGCCGGCCAGCGCGTCGCCCAGCGCCGCCCACCGACCGTGACCCACGTGCAGAGGCCCTACCGGGTTTGCGCTCACGAACTCGACCTGCACTTTTCGCCCGGCGCCGACGTCCGACATCCCGAACTTCTTGCCCTTTTTCGAAACCTCGTAGACGACGCTCCGGAC
>DATCGY010000279.1:0-3621 GCA_036508635.1 Candidatus Anoxymicrobiaceae bacterium | reverse complement strand
CGGCAAGATGGACAAGTTCGCTTTCTTCATGGACCAGGCCCGCACGTTCAAGAAGCCGCTTCTCACGGCGATCGGCAATCACGAGACGTACGCTAACGGGCGCGGCAACTACTTCAAGATCTTCGGCGGCTTCTACTACTCTTTCACCGTCGGGCAGAGCTACTTCATAGTGCTGGACGACGCCAACGAGAAGAACCTGGACGATTGGCAGATGCAGTGGTTGAAAAACGAGCTTGCCAAGAGTGCCCCGTACCGCTACAGGTTCGTGTTCATGCACGTGCCCCTCTTCGACACCAGGGCGGGCGGCTCCGAGCACGGGCTTGGGGACAAGGCCTTCGGCCGGCGCCTCAACAACCTGTTCGATGCGAGCGGTGTGACGATGCTCTTCACATCGCACATCCACGAGTACGACAAGGGCACCTGGGGCAAGACGCCCTACATCATAACCGGCGGGGCCGGCGCGGAGTTGCTTGGCAGCGACCCCGCCCATTACTTCTACCACTACTTGAAGGTCCACGTCTCGGACGCGGGCGTTTCCTACTACGTGGTTCGCCTGAAGACCCCCGTTGGAATTGATAGGTACCTGCACGATGCCTGGCTCTACATCTACGCCCTCATTATCATCGACTACAACGACATCATCGCCTACGTGCTCGGAGCGTACCTGGTGCTGTTCCTGCTCTACGAGCTGGAGAAGCGAACGGGCTGGTATTCCACGTTGCGCAAGGGCTGGAGGAGCAAGAAACGCGGGTCTCCGGCAGATTAGATCGTCCCGCGCGTAATCATGTCTGAGAAGAGTCTAGTGCTTCTTTGCTGGCAGTCATTCGGGCACTACTCAACACACGGCTGATCTTCATCGATGCGCTCGGAGGGGCGTGCGACTATCTTCTTCAGGATCTCCGGGCCCTTGCTCTCCACCGAGACGACCTCGAGTCCGGCAGCCTTCACGTTGTCCACCGTCCGGCGGTTGATGTTCGGCCCGAACAGCCAGCGCGCGACGGGGTTCAACCAGTCCATGAGTTTCCCGAGGACCCTGTTCTTGCTCCTGACGTGCTCCAGCATGAGCATCGTGCCATCGTCCTTGATCACCCTGGCCAGTTCCCGCAGTCCCTTCACCGGGTCTGTTACGGAACAGAATACGAACGTGACGACGACGAAGTCGAAGGTCTGGTCTGGAAACTTGAGTTCCTCCACGTCCATGACCTGGAGGTCTACATCCATTCGGAGTTTATCTGCCCGCTTCCGGGCCTTTTCCAGCATCCTGGGACTTATATCGATACCGTGAAGTTCGATCCCCTCGGGGTAGTACGGAAGATTCTTCCCTGTGCCCACTCCGACGTCGAGCACCTTCCCGCTAACTTCCTTTAGCATCTCCCTGCGGAGCTTCGAGAAGAACATCCGCTCCATGGGCGCTTCGAGGAAGTCATATCGCCACGCAACTCTGTTGTATATTTTTGTTTCGGCCTTGCCTTCGGGCACGCACGTCTCCAACAATCGTGAAATCAATAACGCGAAGTCCGCCGGAGCCTGTTGCACTTAGCCTTAGACAGAGCAGCCGGCACTCCTGCCGTACATACTCCGTTGGTCTGCTCGGGATAAACAGGACTATTCTTCAGGGAGAAGAATACAGGCAATAGCGACCGAGGTTTCATGTAATGGAGGTGCAGCTATGTCGGGGTTCTTACTGCTAGCACGAGCCGGGGACATGATGGACTGGAATAGCGGGGGGTGGCTGTGGATGGCCCTTATGATGATATTCGCGGCGGTATTGATAGTCATTGTTGTCTTCTTGCTGGTGCGGCCTTTCTATGAGAAAAGGACTGGCCCGGGTCAGTCGGCTGAGTCGCCGTTGGACATCGCCAAGCGAAGGTACGCGGCGGGCGAGATAACCCCCGAGGAGTTCGAGAAGATCAAGCGGGATATCGGGAGCGCTGGAGGCTAATGGCAATCGACGACAGCAAGAGAGAGGGCTCCGCAGCGGCTCCTGAGACGGCGGCTCCCTGGCCGGAAAAAGTTACAAAGCCCGGCATCAAGAAGACCATCGCCGTCATGAGCGGCAAAGGCGGGGTTGGCAAATCAGCGCTCACGATTCTTCTTGCTGCGGCCCTTCGCCGGAAGGGCCTTGAGGTCGGCATCCTCGACGCTGACATCACGGGACCGAGCATACCGATGGGGCTGGGCATGTCCGGGCCGGTCTATTTTGACCAGAAGGGACCAACGCCTGTAACCAGCCGCGGCGGCATCAAGGTGATCTCGATGAACCTGCTCCTGCCCGACGAGAACAAAGCGGTCATCTGGAGGGGCCCGATCATCACCAGCGTCGTGAGGCAGTTTTACGAGGATTACGATTGGGGCGAACTCGATTACCTGCTCGTGGACCTGCCGCCGGGAACCGCCGACGTTCCTCTGACAGTGATGCAGTCCATTCCACTCGACGGCATCGTGCTGGTGATCTCGCCCCAGGAGCTCGCCGGGATGATAGTGGGAAAGGCTCGTAACATGGCGGACTCCATGGATGCGCCGGTCATCGGCCTCGTCGAGAACATGTCCTACGCTGTTTGCGAGCACTGCGGAGAGCGCTTCGAACCATTTGGTGCAAGCCACAGCGAAGAGGCCGCGAATGCTATGGGTATCCCGCTGCTCGGGCGCCTCCCATTGGACCCGGAGATCTCCAGGCTCGCCGACGAGGGGACGCTCGATGAGTACACCTCACCGGAAATCGATTCAGTCGTTGGAGCACTTATCGAGCGACTGAGCGTGGTTTGAGAGAAGAATGAGTCGTTAGAGGAAACGCTCTTTGAGCACCCTCACCAGATCCGTCTCGGTGATGATTCCCACCAGCTTCTCGCCTTCAACGACCGGCAGGCCACCCACTCTCATCTCGAGGATGAGCGACGCCGCGTCCTTCAGGTCCGTATCCGGAGTGACCGTGCGGGGCTCGGGGGTCATCGCCTGCTCCACGCTCATGGTGTCCATGAGAAACTGGTGGTACTCCTCTTCGGCCAGCTTCACTGACGATGCGGAAGCCAGGACCCGTAAGTCCCTGTCGGTTATTATCCCGACCAGACGGTCGCCCTCGGATACGGGAAGGCAGTGCATGGAACCATCTCTCAAGATGTCCCAGGCTTTACGGATAGGCCAGGTCGATTTCGCCGTCAGGACCTCGACCGCCATCACGTCTCGAACTTTCATTTCAGCCCCCGTTCTGCGATGAGCATCTCCAAGGTGGGAATTGTCTTCGACGCTGCTTTCGGTCTCCCTGTGCCGCGTCAAAATTACCTACCAGTTCACTGGTGAATCACAGGAATCAATCCAGGCCGCGAGAATAGGACTTTTGCGGCGCAAGCGTGGATATACGAGGGGCAATATCTTGGCGATTCCCGCGCCGACAGTTTGAGCGAAGCCAGATGTTACCTCGCAAGGGAGTGGTAGGTGATGGAGGATAGAAAACGCGACGCCGTAGCCATAGTCGGCGTGGGGGCCGTGGGTGCCACGACAGCCTACGCCTTGATGAACGCGGGAGCCGCCTCCGAGCTCATCCTCATCGGCCGCAACAGAGACAAGGTGACTGGCGAGGTCATGGACTTGAGCCACGGCAGCAGTTTCGTCCCGCCGGTAAAG
>DATCGY010000278.1:0-2096 GCA_036508635.1 Candidatus Anoxymicrobiaceae bacterium | reverse complement strand
TGGACGTGGTCGCTACCGAGCGAAAGACGGGCAGCGGGCGCAAGAAGTGCAACACCACTGTCGCGATGGACTTCGGCCGGATCACTTTTCCCGACGGCTACGTGCTCCACCTCTACGGGACCCCCGGGCAGGACAGGTTCGACTTCATGTGGGAGATCCTGTCGGAGGGGATGCTGGGCTACGTGGTCCTTGTCGACGGCAGCAAGCCCGACACCTTCGCCGAAGCCGAGGGCATAGCCTCGGCGTTCAGGGGGATGTCGGACAAGCCGTTCGTCGTGGCGGTGACGAGGTCGGATAGAAAAGACTGCATGGCCTCTGAGAAGCTGAGAAAAAAGATTGACCACATCGCGGATGTGGATATCGTTAGGTGTGACGCGAGGAAGTTGGCCGAGGTCAAGGACGTGCTTCTCGCGTTACTGGAACGGGTCATGGAGAGGGCGGAGGCCCTGGAGAAGACAGGATGACCGGTTCCGGCGGCGGGACGGCGGACGGGCCGGACCCCCTGACAGGAGAGCGTGATGCACATAGACGGAAGCACGAGACTGGTAGGGATCATAGGCAACCCGCTTGATCACTCGCTCTCGCCCACTATCCACAATGCCGCCTTCGACTACCTGGGACTCAACTGGTGCTACGTACCGCTGCCGGTCGAGGAGGGGAACCTGCAGGCGGGCATAGACGGCATCAAGGCGCTTCGCTTCGCGGGCGTCAACGTGACCATGCCGTTCAAGACAGAGGTGCTTCCGCTGCTCGACGAGGTGGCGATGTTCGCGGAATCCGTCGGCGCGGTGAACACCATCCTGATCGACAAGGGAAAGCTGATCGGGTACAACACCGACGGGCGCGGGTTCTACACCGCGCTGGTGCGCGATCTCGGCTACGACGTAAAGGGCAAGAAGGTGCTGGTCCTGGGAGCGGGCGGCGCCTCTCGCAGCGTCACGGTCTCGCTGGCCCTGGCGGGGTGCGAGTCGATCGTCATCGTCAACAGGTCGCCTGACAGGAGCAAACAGCTCGCCGAGATAATCCTGAAGAGCGCGCCCGGCATCGATGTGACCTGGCTGTCGCCGGACGACAACTACGACATAGTGCTGGCCGAGTCCGACGTCATCATAAACGCGACGCCGCTGACGACCTTCAACGGGTCGCTGCGCGTCCCGGTCTCGCTGTTGAACAAGAACCAGATCGTGTGCGACCTCAACTACTCGCTCTACCAGCCGCCCCTGTTGCAGGAGGCGGAGGCGCGCGGTGCGCAGGTGATGGATGGCAAAGGCATGCTGCTCTACCAGGCGGCGGCCGCGTTCGAGATCTGGACAGGGCTCGACGCGCCGGTCGAGGTCATGAGGGTCGCTCTTCTGAGAGCACTGGAAGAGGCGCACATTTAGGGGCACACGGGCCGCTCCGGTGAGAAGATAAACGAAAGGCCGAGGATGGAGAAGCCGAAACAGGACCGCCTGGGAAGGCTCCTGCTCGAGAACAACCTGATAAACGAGGAGCAGCTCGACGAGGCCCTCGAGGAACACTCGTCGACGGGCAAGTCGCTCGGGCGCGTGCTGATCGACAAGGGCGTGCTCAGCGAGGGCCAGCTCACATCGGTGCTGGCCGAACAGATAGGCATTCGCTACGTCGACCTCAACAACTATCCGATCGACCCCGGCGCGGCTACCCTGGTCGACGCCGGCCTCGCCCGCCGCTACATGGTCATACCGATCGACTACGAGGACAGCAAGCTCATGGTGGCGATGGCGGATCCCACCAACGTCTTCGCCCTGGACGACCTGCGCATCATGACCGGCATGGAGATACTGCCGGTGGTCACCACCAAGGACGACATCGCCGCGGCCATCGGCCGCTACCTGCATACCTCGATGGACATGGAGGACACGCTCGAGGACCTTCCTACCCTCGAGGAGATGGCCGGCGACGAGGATGTCGAGGACCTTGCGGAGGCCGGCGAGGAAGCCCCCATCGTCAAGTACGTGAACCTGATCATCAGCGAGGCCGTGCACGAGGGTGCGAGTGACATCCACATCGAGCCCGGCGAGAAAGACGTGCGCATACGGTACAGGATAGACGGCGTGCTCCGGGAGACCAGGAGG
>DATCGY010000277.1:0-8634 GCA_036508635.1 Candidatus Anoxymicrobiaceae bacterium | reverse complement strand
GTAGGACAGGTTCTCGAAGGTGACGCCGTCCACGCGGTCGCGCAGAACGGGTGCGGTGGCGAATCGCCCCAGCGCTTTTACGAGCAGCGCCGGCCTCTTCTCGAGGTTCCAGCCGGGCATCTCTTTGTAGGGCACGGGCAGAACCTTGAAGCCCTCTTGCTCGAGGAAGCCCGCGACGTCATAGAGGACGCGGTTGAGCTCGGCGTTCGCGATATGGAAGTTGGCGGTATATTCCTTGCGGGTCTCGGGGATGCGGTCGAGGGGAAGGTCGAGCATCCGCATTCCGATGAGGACGACCGACCTCGCACCCTCGAGATGGTCGGCCGGGCGGTGACCCGCCGGCGCCTTGTCGCCGTAAGCGCGCGCATCCGCGACCCCGAAGATGTCAGTCCCCGCCCTTGTCCTCAGTTCATCGGTCAGGCTCATGCTGCCTCCTGTTCGAGACCGGCTTGACCAATGATACCCAAAAATGGACTAAACGTGGATTCGTTGTTTTGGATTCATCGAATGATGCTGGACCCCAAGGAAATGCCCAATGTGTCTTCGAGACGTTTTCCAGCCTCAGAATACGCAGAAAGCGCATTTGGGATGTTCGACAATGCTTCAAATTGTTGAACTAGGTTTGTGCTGCCTGGTTTATTGTTGACGAAGTCCCAAGAGCCAGGTGCTCTCAAGGCTTCAGCAGAATCAAGTTCAGCTCCGATAAACTTCTCTGCCTCATCCGAAAAGGATTTTATATTGCGTTTTGCCTGCATCAAGTCTGCCGATTTAGGCTCGTATTTATCCGTGAGTTTCCGCTCCTTGGTCACATAGCTCTTAAGATCGTTTAGAAGAGATCGGTAATGTGCCGCAATGTTGCTGATCTCGTCCTCGTTCATCCTGCCGGCTTGCCAATTCTCACGCGTCTTATCGTTAGCAAAAGCATCGCTTACAAAACCATTGACTCCTTTTGCATATTGAACATAGTCCTTCTTTATTTGGGCATCAGACACTCCACAGCCCGCAAGCATGACCAACAGGAAGAAACAAAGCAGGATTAATAACAGGTTTCTATTCATCGCTTGCCTCCATTTGCGCTGCCTGCGCCGACATCCTATGACATCCTATCACGAATTCTAATTTTGGGGGTATTCACTTCGCTCCAGTAACTACTACATCTTGTGATTTCTGGGCTTTGAGCCTCTTGCGTGTTTTACCATTGATTGTAAGGCACGGGATCGACGGCGACTGCCTGCTGAAGCAGGCGGTAAAAGAGTTTCCCTCTGTGGCGCGAAGTACGGCGGTAGGAATCCTATCAAGGTTTTCGTCCGGGACTTTGAAAGGCATCCATTTATAAGACTGCTGGTGACACTGGGTTTAGCCTTACAGTCAATGGTACTAACTTTGTAAATGGCTCAACAGTTAGATGGAACGGTACCGACAGAACTACTACGTGTACTATAAAAGCCATGAAGAAACGAACCGGCGCCGGCACCAGAGCAGGCTAACCGCGCCGGCCATGATCGCTTGCATCGCCCTTTCGCTCGCTACCGCGCTGGTCGGTAGCGGCGCAGCCAATGCCGCCCCGGTGACTCTGAATCCCCTCAAGGGTATCTCCAGTGCAATCGATTCCGCCTTGTAATATACTTCGGTTGTGGGGATACGCCCCAACTCAACAGGTAAACCGATGAAGGACGTGAAAGGCTGGCAGTTGTCCCGAAGGGAGATATGGCAAAATAGGCTGCGACTCCTGGCCCCTAGGACTGTTTACAAGCTGATTAACCGGGTAGTGCGGTTTCGGCCGAAGGAGTACCGCAAGATCTACCGGATGACTCTGAGACGATGGTTTCTTTACCATAACAAGCACATCGTTTTTGACAACTGTCACTGGATGGGTGTAGGCACTCTGAAGAACCCGCTCGACGCCTGGATATTCCAGGAGATCATTTTCGAGGTCCGCCCGGATGTGGTCGTCGAGATCGGCTCCGCAGCGGGAGGCACCACTCTGTTCCTCGCGAACATGCTCGACCTCATCGGGAAAGGGCAGGTCGTCTCGGTCGATATCGATCGCTCGAGTTTTGATGTAACTCATCCGCGCATTGACTGCGTGACCGGAGACAGCTCCTCTCCCCAGACCGTCGGGCACGTCGCCGCGCTTTGCGAAGGGAAGTCTGTTCTCGTCATCCACGACGGCGACCACAACAAGCCACAGGTGCTCAAGGATCTCAAAGCCTACGCCCCCCTGGTCACGGTCGGCAGCTACTTCATCGTCGAGGACGGGTTGATAGACCTCTTCAAGCCGAACATGCTGTTCGGGTTCTTCCCGGACGGCGGGCCGCTCGAGGCAATCAAAGAGTTCCTGAGGTGGAACTGCGATTTCATCGCGGACCGCGAGAAGGAGCGTTACCTTCTCACCTTCAACCCTATGGGTTACCTGAAAAAGGTGCGGTGATGACGGCCGGAGTTTCGATAGTGATAGTCAACCACAATGGCCGCGGGTGGCTCGAAGAGTGCCTCGACTCGATCAGGGCGCAAACCTACAATTTCCATCAGACAATCTTCGTGGACAACGATTCGAGCGATGACAGCATAGAGTTCGTCCGCGAACACTACCCTGAAGTGCAGATTATCCAGAGCGAGGGGAACCCCGGCTTCGCAGGCGGCAGCAACCTGGGGCTACAGTACGCGACTGGCGAGTACGTCCTGCTCCTGAACACGGACACACGCCTTGAAGATGACTTCCTGGAGAACCTCCTCGCGGCTTTTGATGAGATACCGGCCCTCGGCGCAGTGCAACCGAAGATCCGCATGATGGACAACCCGGACAAGATCCAGCACTGTGGTCATTTCTGGACAGACTCCTCCTGTATCTACCTCTATGGCTACGGTAAGGACGAGAACCTTCAGATCTACAACAGGCCATTTCCTATATTCGCGGGAACGGGCGCGGCGATGCTCGTCAGGAAAGACGCCCTCGACAAGGTCGGCCTGTTCGACGAGAGCTTCTGGTGCTACTACGAGGATGTTGACCTCTGCAGCAGGCTCTGGCTCACGGGTTACGAGTGTTGGTACTTCCCGCGCGCGACTGTCTACCATGCCCTGGGAGCAACCGCCAACAACTTCAACAGGGGCACTGTCCGATACCATCACGTTAAGAACTGGCTGGCTTACATGGTAAAGAACTTCGAGGGGCGCACGCTCCTCTCGGCGCTGCCGATGTTCTTTCTGTGCAACGTGCTCTCGCTGGTCTTCAGACTGTTCCAGGGTGAAGTCGAGTTCGTTTTGCCCTTTCTGCGCGCCCTGGAGTACAACCTGGCTCACATCGGTGACCTTGTCGCAAAAAGGAAAACGATACAATCTCTGCGAAAGGTTTCCGACCGGGAGATATTTAGCAAGGTGAAGCGAAATCCCAGGTTGAGCTACTATTACTTTCTGAGCCGGGGTCCGGAGAAGTACCGTGACAGCTGGGAGCCGGAGTAGAGTCCGAAAGGCAGCGGATGGTCACTGCGCCAGTCGAAGAACACAAGGAAACAACGGCAGCCTCGGGGGTCCTGCTGCCAGCGAAACTTAGAAGTGTATTCCTTAGCGAACGCCGGTACCCGTGGCACATCATTTCCATCATGATTATCTCGGCAGTCGCCTGCCTTCTCTTCTACAGGCATTTCGGCAACCCAGGGACTCTCCTCCACGTCGACATGACGTTCCCGACGAGCCTAGACCGCATCTATGGCACTCTGCGGAGTATGTGGTACCCGTCCGGGAGCCTGGCTGTCGTCTGGAACGCGCTGAGCGTGCTCTGGCTCTATCCCTCACTGCTCCTAGCAAAGCTCTTCGGCATGTCCTCATCGACCTACCTCTGGTTCCTTTTCATAAGCACTTTCGCCCTTGCCGGAATCTCGATGTACACCCTCGCATACAACATCATCAAGGAGTTCGATATCGCGGGCACCTCAAGGCTGGCCGTTCACGCCGGCGCAGTCATTGCCGCGCTGATATACATGTACAACCCGTGGTCTCTGGGGCATCTATGGGGATACTTCGGTTACCCGGCTTATGCCGTGATGCCGATTGTCTTTCTGCTCCTGGTGAAGGCGGTGGACACTAGGAAACTCTATCTCGTCGTCCTCCTGGTTCTGCTCGTGGCAGTCACAAGCACCGCGCCGATCTGCGTGGTCTGGTACATGTTACTGATCGCCACCTACGCGGTATTCTATCTCATCACCAAGAGATTCAACCGCGAATCGGTGCTGGGCACATTGAAGGTAATGTTGCAAACTGCAGTTCTTTACCTGGTCGTCAACGCGCTGTGGTTGGTACCCTTCCTCGGCAGCCAGCTGACGCACAAACCAATCGTTCCCGTCTACAACCAGTACTTCACGCAGTCTATGGCGGAGGGGCTCTCAGCGTCGAACAACATCATAAACAACCTGCGCCTATCCGGATGGGGCGGCCCGAACAACATTGCTTTCAACAACCAGCTCGCGACCATCCTCAGCTTCGCGCTACCGGTATTCTCCATCGTCGCGCTGTACATCCTGAGAGATCGCGTCTCGAGAAACCGGAAGATGGTCTTTATGGGTGTGTTCTTCGTCCTGAGCATCCTCATCGCAACCGGCACGTCGTTCATTCTAAAACGACCCTACGAGTTTTTCGAACTGCGGGCCCCCGGCTCCGCGGCCCTGGGTTGGGTAATACGAGCCTCGGACAGGTTTCTCTTTTTCGTGCCCGCTTTCTATGCCTCCATCCTGGGCGCCATGGCCGCGAGCATAATGAAAAAGCGTCCTCAACCCTCTCCGGAGGGGGAACCTCCCTTCGCCGGGCCACGGAGATCCAGCTCCGGTGGAGCAGGATCGGCTCGAGATGCGGATGATGTCAACAGAGAGTTGCTCGAGGAGGTCAGGCTGCTTCGCGAGAGAATTCTGTGGTTCGACCAGTTCGCGTTCAACACCAGGGCCGTGGTCTATGTCGTCGTCTTCGCGTTTCTGCTACTGTCGCTATACCCGCTGACGCTTCTTTATGCCCAGAACGTGTTCAATCCGACTCGCATCCCCGCCGACTACCAGAAAGTCAACGATTTTATCACGAAGCAGGACAAGGACGCGCGGGTAGTATGGACTCCCTTCGCGGGGTTCGCGTTTACGACCAACTGGGCGCCGGAGAAAAGGATAGGGCCCTTTAATGTCTTCGGCTCTAACCCCTCCCTGTACAACCTTCAGGATATGTACAACAAGGATTCGTACCTGTACTGGCTACAGGATTTCCTCTCGAAGTCTCCCGGTGCGTTTGCGCCCGTCCAAATCCTGAACAAGGACATCATGGTGACCAATGATATTGCATCAAGGCTTCTCATGCCGTTCGCCGCGAGATATCTCATTCTCGATACTTCGGTGAAGGACTACGACTTCGGCGGCAGCTTCACCGACGATAAGAGCCTCAAAGAGGTCTACGCTACCGGGATACTGAAAGTCTACGAGATAGCCAATCCACCTCCTCTAGTCTCCGCTGCCAGCAGAACGGTGAGAGTCGATACCTACTTCGACCAGCTGGCGATCGTCCAGAAATACGTGGGCAATCGGGTCTCGCGACTCTGTTTCACAAAAGCGACTGACATCCCGAAGGCCCTGGGGCTCCTGGACGTAGACCTGCACAAGGAGTTCATGGACATCAATGGCAGCTTCGAGCTGGGCGACCCGACGACTAACGTCATCCCCTTCTGGGTCCTGGAGGACCGGTCCGGGAACGTGAAGATGTTCGCCGATAAGCGCTTCAAGGTCGATGGAAAGAGAAGCCTGCGGGTAGAAAACTCATCGACTCAATCATTCGGGATAGGCTGGGTGGGCGGTCAGCCGATCCAGGTGCAGGAAGGGAGCATCTACTCGTTCGAGAGCAAAGTGAGGTTCAGGAACGCAACCTGGACGTCCGTGGCGATCGAGGGACTAAAGAGGGGCACGAATGAATGGGTGCCGATCGCGATATACCCGACGATCCAATCGGGGAGCGCGGGCTGGAAGAGGTACCAGTGTTCGTTCCTCGTGCCCGGAACTATCAGCAAGATCCGCCCGGCGCTCGCAGCCGGCTGGGTCAAAGACAAGACCATGGGGATTGCCACGAGTTGGTTCGACGACATCAGGCTCGCGAGGATCGATACCGGTTTCTTCAGGTCCATTGAGACGGCGAGCACACCTCCGAAGGTGACATTCAAGAGACTCAATCCGCAGAAGTACCAGGTGCATGTTGAGAACGCAGTCGAGCCGTTCATGCTGTCATTCGGCGAGGCTTACGACCCACAGTGGGTAGCTAGGTACGCCGACGGCAGCATGGTGTTGCCGGTTAGACTCTACTCGATGACCAACGGTTTCCCTGTCATCAAGGCCGGCACTTTTGACCTGATGCTGGAGTTCCGGCCGCAGAAATGGTTCAACTACGGGTTCATCGTCTCGCTGTTGGTCATCCTCATGCTGCTCATCTACCTGCTTTACTATTGGGTCAGGCGTGGCGGACGCCTGGCAAGCAGTTTCGGGGGTTTCTTTAAGATGTCCGGACATGGCGTGCGCAGGGGCGCCTCGAGGGTATGGGACTACGTATCGTATCGGCCGGAACACTGATGGAAGATCAAGATGGATAGAGGATTGCTTTTCAGAGTACTCGTGTCCCTCGCGATGCTCATAGTGCTGAGCTTAATTCTGCCCGTGCTGTCCGCTGTCTTTATTGCCATTCTGCTGGTGCTGGTCCTCTTTGGCGTGGACTGCAAGATCCCCTACTTGGTCGCTCTCCTCTTTCTGGTTCTGGCCGCGCTCTTCGTCATGCTCAATTCGAACACGGCCGCGGAGTTCTTCGCGGTCTGGTCGTTCTATTTTCTCGCGATCGGCTTGCTGGCACAGTTTCGCGATGGTATCAGCGTGGGGAATTAGGAAGACCTGGAGGTCTACCAGGGCCAACCCGGGCTGCGGTCATCAGTCAGTAGCCTGGTGCTGCGGGTACGGGAGTACATGGAAGCGCCGCCAAGGCATAGATGAAAACTTCTTGATTCCTCAGACGGCCGCTCGAGCGAGGCCTTCCACGTCCCCACTGCTGAGCAGGTGCACATTCCGGCGGATTTTCTCCTCTGGCCAGTCCCACCAGCTTATCCGCAGCAGCTTATCGATGTCATCGTCGCTGAAACGCTTCTTGATGACCCTCGCAGGATTGCCGGCGACGACCGAATATGGCTCCACGTCAGTCGTGATCACCGACCCGGCGCCGATCGCCGCACCATCCCCTATGGTGACCCCCGACATTATGATGACGTCGCTGCCGATCCACACATCGTTGCCGATCGTGACGTCGCCTCTTGTCGTAAGATACTTGTCCACACCTTCCACGTCTGGCCACCTGTCATGTTCCTTGCCCGCAAATGGATACAGTGCTATCCAATCAAGGCGGTGGTTGCCACCGAGATAGATCGTGACGTTCCAGGAGATGGAACAGAACTTCCCTATCTTCAGCCTTGCCTGCGGGAACACAACTTTCGGGACGCCATAAGTGTATTCCCCGATCTCAAAATCAAGCGTGCGGTTGCCCCATTCGTTCAATGCCTTGTAGGGCTTGATGCCCGCCCTGAGAAACCATACCGCGGCTTTCTTTTTCAACCTTTGAAACAGTGAATCAGTTTCGCTCCGCACTGGCCCTCCTATCTGGCTTTTTTCAAAAGTATCACGCAGTTCCAGGCAAGGAACTCGCGCAGCATCGGGACCTTCATGACGCCAGCCAGTTCTGGATAATACCTCGGAACTATCGCTGCTACTTCAAGCCCCGGCTCGTTTTTCACCATCCGCAGTATGCCGCCTATGCTGTATGGAAAAAGGTTTACGAAGGGAGTGTGTTTCCGCTCCCGCTTCGATATCCAATCGAAGATGCGTGCCCCTCGCTTGACTCCAAGGTAGTGGAAGGGAGAGAACTCATGGCCCCACCAGGGGGAAAGCGCGTTGGTCCAACTCAGGTAGAAAAGCCCGCCAGGATTCAACAGGCTGCCGATTGAGCCAACCAGGCTGTAGGGGTCGGATATGTGCTCGAGGACGTTCGAGGAGATGACCAGGTCGAACTTGCCCAGGCTATCGGTGCCTTCATTTTCGATGTCTATTAGGCGGAAGTCCGCGTTACGATACTCTGGAACCAGCGAGTCTGATTCGTCGGCGAAGACTACCTGGCAGCCGCTCTCGCTCAACTCTCCACCGATCATGCCGTGTCCGCAACCCAGGTCCAGCACCCTCATCGATTGTCCGACCTCAACGCCGGTAGATCTGAGCCAGCGGACAGTTTCCTGCGCCTGCATCCGGTAGAAGCACTCATCGTCACCGTGCCTCAGATACCTGTATGCGAGCTTGTGTATGATCATATGCGTTCCGTGAGCTTTTACTGCCCAACCATTCTATCAGAGCGCAGCGGCCGTCCCGCCTCCGTTCACGGCTCCGGCGTCGGGGAGTCCACCTGACGTTCCTCGAAAACGTCCTGCGTCTCCTCAGATACCTCCATACCGGGGGCGGGCTTTTTTCTCTTGATCCCGAGGAAGACGGCCGCGCTCACCCACCACTGTCTCAACAAGAGGAAGGAGAGAGCGAGCGACAGGACTATCCCAAGCACAAACCCCGTGAGCACCTTGACCCAACCGCTTCCGAA
>DATCGY010000276.1:0-11229 GCA_036508635.1 Candidatus Anoxymicrobiaceae bacterium | reverse complement strand
CCCCTGTTGGGGCAGCCGCGAACACAGCCGATGCCATCAAGCGGGGGGGGTTCTACCTGGGCAGCATCCTGTACGTCAGTTCCGCACGCGCACTCACCGGTTTCGGACTGCTGGTCGCGGGGATGTTGTGGCATCCTGACTGGCCGTTCGAGGCACCCGAGACCCGGAGGCATGCAGCGCGGGGAGTCGGACTGCTGATGGCCGCTTTGAGCATGTTGTGCGTTGTAGCGGCGATATTGCTCGTGCTTCCCGTGGGTACGCGCACGCTTGTGCTCGCAAACCTGCTGCCTTCCACGTGGGCGGCTACCTGCATAATACTGGCGATGGGCGCTTCATTATTGCTGGCCGGATACATCCTGGTCAGGGGACCCGGGTCGGCTGGCGCCGGTGATTTTCGGCTGCGGCGTCGCGAGCGAAGCGACAAGAGCGCCGGGTCTCACATCGACCAGGCGGGTGCAGGAACCCATAAAGACTCGGTGAAAACGTGATGCGACACGGGCGCAGGGGGTATTGAACAGTGAGGGTTATCACGCCTGAGGAGATGGCGCGGGTTGACAGGGCGGCGAGAGAAGGCGAGGGAATCCAGGGTCTTGTACTGATGGAGAACGCGGGCGAAGCGGTCGCGAGCGCCGCTCGCGCGATGCTCCTGCCCTCAGGTGGGAGTCGGGTTGCAATCTGGTGTGGAAAGGGAAACAACGGCGGTGACGGCTTCGTTGTGGCAAGGCTTCTCTCCAGGACCGCCTCGATGAAAATCAAGGTCCTTCTGCTGGCCGACCCGGCTGAGATCCGGGGGGATGCCGCCCTGAACCTCAAACGCCTGGATGGCCTTCCGGTAGAGGTGGCTCGCGTAACCTCGAGTGATGATGTCGAGAGGGAAGCCGGTGCGGGAGAGCGTCGGCGGTTTGATATCGTCATAGACGCTATTTTCGGCACGGGCTTTGCCGGAGTCCCCGCGGGTATCTTCGAAAACGCCATCCTGTCTATCAACGGTTCCGGTTACCCCGTGCTCGCGGTTGATATCCCGAGCGGGGTATCGGGGCTGACGGGGGCCGTGCCGGGACCCGCGGTAAGAGCCACCAGGACGGTCACCTTTGCGGCGCCCAAGGTCGGTCTCGTCCAGGAGCCCGGGGCGACACTTGCCGGTAAACTCGAAATCGCGGACATCGGCATCCCGGCCAGACTCCTAAATGCCATACCGGAATCAGACATCTGGCTGTTCCGCGAGGAGGACGCCCGGCTCATGCTGCCGAAAAGGGCATCTGATGTCCACAAGAGGGACTGCGGGGCCGTGCTCGTCGTCGGGGGTTCGGTCGGAATGACTGGGGCGCCGGCTCTCTGTGGAATGGCGGCATTGCGCGCGGGCTCCGGGCTGGTCACAGTATGCGTGCCGGAGGGGCTCCAAGACATAATGGAGGTCAAGCTGACGGAGGTCATGACCAGGCCACTTCCGCAGGACGAGGGCAGGACCCTCTCTCCCCTGGCTGCGGGCGAGGTGCGCGAGCTCTGCACCGGCTATGACGTCCTGGCCCTCGGGCCCGGGCTCTCCACGGCCGGAAACGTGCCCGAAGCGGTGCGCGAGATGGTTCGGACGGTGCCGATACCTGTGGTTCTTGACGCCGACGGACTCAACGCATTGGCGGGCCATACCGATATTCTTACTGACCGGGAGGCACCCGCCGTGGTAACACCCCACCCGGGCGAGATGGCGCGACTTGTCGAAACCGATTCAAGCAAGGTTCAGGCCGACCGGGTCCGGTTCGCCGTCGACGCGGCCGACCGGTGGCAGGCCGTCGTGGTGCTCAAGGGAGCGGGTACCGTTGTCGCGGAACCGCGCGGAAAGGTTAGAATAATAGCTTCCGGCAACCCGGGCATGGCAACCGCCGGCATGGGTGATGTCCTCACGGGATGCATAGCATCGCTCATAGGGCAGGGGCTCGACGCCTTTGACGCCGCTTCGGTGGGGGCTTTTTATCACGGCCACGCCGCTGATTTTGTTGCCAGCATGGACGCCATGATCGGGATGGCAGCCAGCGACGTGATAAGACACCTGCCGCGCGCGATGCGTCGCGGCGGGAATGCTGAAAGGTGAGGTGGATGCACAGGATAAAGGTGAGCGAGGCCATGACGCCGGACCCCATTACGGTCACGCCCGACATGAAGGTGGCCGATATCGCCAGGGTGATGGTCGACAATAACATCGGTGGAGTTCCCGTCGTTGATGAAGACGGAGAGCTCCTGGGAATTGTCACGGAAAGCGACCTCATCGTCCAGGATACGGTGGTCAGGTTCCCCTCGTTTGTGAGCTTCCTGTCGGGCTACGTATTCGTACCCGGCAGCCTCCACAAGTTCGAGGACAAGTTCAAGAAGGCCGTCGCGGCAACCGCGGGCGAGGTCATGACGGAAGACGTCACAACCCTCGACGCGGAAGATTCCGCTGAAGATGCAGCCACTATGATGTCGAAAAAGAAAATGAAGAGATTTCCTGTGATCAAAGATGGCAGGCTGGTCGGCATCATCACCATGGCCGACATAGTGAAGCTCATCAGCCGGGATGTACCCGTGGAGGGAGACGAGTAATAAGCGCGGGCGCCGCCGGGCCCAGGCACTTACGGCGAACCGCTCTGGAGGAAACAGGCAAGTTGCTGGAAACGAACAAGATCGTCAGGCCGGTTGTCGCGCAGGTCGACCTTACCGCGATCAGGGACAACGTGGCTTTCTTAAAAGGGCTCGCTCCGGACGGATGCTTCTTCATGGCCGTGGTCAAGGCCAACGCCTACGGCCACGGTGACATCGAAGTCTCTCGCGCGGCCCTCTCGGCCGGCGCGGACTGTCTTGGTGTTGCAATTCTCGAAGAGGCCGAGAAGCTGCGTTCGGCGGGCTTCGATTGCCCTATCCAGCTTCTTTTCGAGCCGCCCCCTTCAGCGGCTTCCCGCGTCCTTGCGGCCGATGTGACCTGTACGGTATACACGCCCGAAATGGCTCGCGCCCTCGATGCCGCCGCTCAAGAGGAGAGCAAGCAGGCTCGCGTCCACCTGAAGGTCGATACGGGGATGCGCAGGGTTGGGATCAGGCCTGAGGATTCGAGGGAGTTCGCCGACCTGCTGAAGTCACTGGAAGGGCTTCGGGTCGAGGGGGTGTATACGCATTTCGCGGTCGCGACCGAACCTCAGGACCCGTTCACGGAAAGTCAGATGGACCTCTTCGAGAGCGCCGCATCCGTTGTCGAGGGCGTCATGGGCAAAACTCTTATCAGACACGCCGCGAACAGTGCTGGCGTCATGGCGTTTCCGAGGAGCCATTACGACATGGTGCGTGTGGGGATAGCCATGTACGGTCTTCCTCCGTCACCGCGTTTCGCCGGCGTGAGAAACCTCCGTCCAGCGCTCTCCCTCACCGGAGAGGTCGGCTTCGTCAAGCGCGTGGACGCGGGTGAGGGAATCAGCTACGGTCTCGAATACGCGCCGTCACAGCCGACATTCGTGGCGACGCTGCCCCTGGGCTACGGGGACGGCATGTCCCGCATTCTCACCGGCAGATCAGACGTGCTGGTAGGTGGACAGCGCAGGCCGGTGATCGGAGTGATCTGCATGGACACATGCATGATCGATCTCGGCCCCGAACCCGTGCCGCGCGGAACGCCCTTCACTGTCATCGGGCGTGACGGAGCCGAGGAGATAACGGCGGACGACGTCGCCGGGCGCCTCGGCACCATCAACTACGAGGTCTGCTGCATGATAGGCCCGCGCGTGCCGCGGGTGTACATAGACGACTGAAAGGGGAATGGCAGATGAAAGAATGCCCTCGTTGCGGAGCGGTATATGATGGCCACCGCTGGATACCTGAGCCGGGCGAAGAGCTCAAGCGCGAGCTTTCAAAGAAACCGCACGAGATCAAGCTCTGTCCCGGAGATCAGAGACTCGAAAGGCGGCAGGTGGAGGGCATAGTGAGACTATCGGGCTCGTTCATGAGGCCCCATATCGAAGAGATCAAGAATATCATCAACCGGGTCGCGCGCGAATGCAGGCGGCGCAACGTGGCGGCCCGCATTTTCGAGGTCACCGAAGAGGACGGCACGCTCGTCATTGAGACCACCGATGAACACCTCGCTGAGCGTATGGGCAAAGAAGTAGAAAAAGCTTTCAAAGGAAATCTCGAGATAAAGTGGCAGGAAAAGGACACTTTCGCGCGCGTCGTCTGGCAGCGGGATTGACGGTGCCCCGGGCGGCGCTTTCATCGAGACATGCATAACCAGTGCCCGGATCCGGACAAAGCCCTGGAGGTTAACAGGTTATTCGGGCTGGCAGCCGGCATGGCGGACAGCCCGGGACGCTTTTTCGCCTGCGGTGACTTTGTTCTGGAATCGATAACCGGGCGCGGGCAGGAGGGGCTGCTGATCGCCTGTGGCGCGGACACGCCTGAGTACTCACACGAACTGGGCAAGCGTGCCGGCCTGGCGCCGGTGGAACTGGGCGGCGTGCCAGGTGGCTATCATCTCGCGGATCGGGATGTGGATTCCACGAGCGGCTCTATCACCGTGATCCCCCTCGGCGATGGCATCGAGTCAGTCCTTTCAGATACCGGTTTCACGGTTCAGGCGCTGGCCGTCGACCTCGGCGCTTCCCGTCCGCGGGATGTGATCGATCCACTTGGTGGGCTCGATGACCTCAGGGCGGGCATCCTTCGGGCCTCGTCCAACGACTCTTTCACGAACGACCCCACCAGGCTATTGGAAGCCACGGAGCTCTGCTCGCGCTACGGGCTCGAACTCGAGGAAAGCACCCTGAGACGTATGAGGACTGACTGTGGGAGCATTGCCTCCGTAAGTCCTTTCAGGACGTGGCGGCACGTAGCCCGCCTTTTTGGTGGGACCGGTCTTTCGGACAAGGCCCGGCTCTTGAAGAGCACCGGGGTTCTCGGTGAATTGTTGCCCGAGGTGGAGGCCACCTTCGAAGTCCCTCAGAATTACTATCACCACCTGGGAGTTTGGGAACACACCCTCGAGGCTATGGAGAACCTCGAGTCGATGCTTGAATCACCAGGGCAGTTCTTTGGCGGTTTCGGCCACAGGGTCGCCGCGCGAATGGCGTTGCCTGTCGAAAGCGGGATCGACCGCCGGGCGTACCTCGGGTTCGCTGCGCTGATTCACGATATTGGCAAGCCAGCCTCGATGAGCGTTACATCTTCGGGTAGGATCCGTTTTCAGGGACACCAGGAAACGGGTGGCCGTCTCGCCGAAGGTATCTCCAGCAGGATGGGGCTCGGGAGGACCGGCAGCCGGCACCTCGTCGGGGTCGTGGCGGACCACATGCGCCTCGGATTTCTGATGAAGGAAGGAGAGTCCGCACAGACGAGGCTGAAGGTGGTGGGCGAGCTGGGGGAGCTCACCGTCGAGGTCGTGATGCTCTCCCTGGCGGACCGGATTGCGACTCGCGGCGAGGCATCCACGGCTGATGCGATGGGCCTTTACAGGCGGATGGCGACGCGGGTTCTCCAGGACTTCTTCTGGGACACGGATTTTCCACCCCTCGTGGACGGTCATGACGCTGTCGTGCACGCCGGGATCGAGCCGGGCCCTGACGTGGCAAAGGCGTTGTTCGGAGTGCGGGTTGCCCAGCGCGAGGCGGTGATAACGAATCGCCGGCAGGCCCTCGAATTCATGGCCCCTGATTTTAAAGGTAAAATGGATACGGGAGGCCGGCTCTGAACGAGGAAAGGGCAGGCTCTTTTGCGCTTGGAGCAAAAGCCCCGGCCGCATGGACGGCGTGGTGGATGAGCAGGGTTGTAAGCCCGGCCAGGATGCGAGTAGTCATGAGAAACGACAGGATAAGAATCAAGCAGACCTTTCCAGGCAACGACACAGTGCGCAACCATGCCGGGCACGGGGCACGCTGGGTCGTCGGGCTCGGTGCGGCCGCTATGACCCCTCCAGTCATCATCAGCACCCTGGCCGCGCGCCTGAGGAACAGGCCGGATACTGACGCCGGTGAGATACTCTCCGAAAACCTCGGTGAGAAGGGGCGCTACATAGAGAGCTTCGACGGCGCGAGGATCTACACCGAGGAGCTCGGCCGGGGTCCGACGGTCGTGCTGGTCCACGGCTGGTTCTGCAACACGGACATGTGGCATTTCCAGAAGAAGGAGCTTGCCGGCCGCTACAGGCTGGTGTGCTTCGACCAGCGCGGGCATCGCCGAAGCGAATGCCCGGACGGCAAGCCGTTCACCCTCGAGGCGATGGCCGGTGACCTTCGCAAGGTGGTCGATACGTACGCCTCGGATGGACCGGTGGTGCTGGTCGGGCACAGCATGGGAGGGATGTCCATCCTGAAGTACGCGGAGATGTATCCCGACGAGCTGGGTAGCCGCGTCAGAGGCATCGCCCTGGTGGACACCTCCGATTCCCCCATGGACGACACCCTCCTCGGGGGTACCGCGTTGCGGTACATCCGCAGGCCGCTGGTAGAACCGATCTTCCGCTTTGCCGTGGAGCACGCGGGGGCCGCGGAGCGGATGAAACAGGCCGTCATCGGGACTTCACCTTTCCTCGTGGCCACGCGTTATCTCGGCTACGGCAGTGGGGCTTCGCTGACACAGTTGCAATACATAAGCGAGATGGTCGAAAAAACTTCCATGAAAGGTGCGTCACTCGCGGGCCTGGGGCTTTTCGGCTACGACAGGCCGACCTCCCTCGATCCCGTCAGGCGTTCGGGCATTCCGGTACTCATCTGGGTCGGCGAAAAGGACAAGCTGACCAGGCCGAAGGTATCGATGCGGATGCACGCCGAGCTGCCCGCCTCGGAGTTGCACGTGGTACCCGACACCGGACACCCGAGCTGTATGGAGGTCTACCGCACGTTCAACCGCGTGCTGAGGGAGTTCGCGGACCGCTCGTTCGAGTGGAACAGTGAGGGGGACGGCTGATGCTGGATTCCATAAAGGTTGGTCATGCCGATGACGCCGAGGCCCTCACCGGCTGCACGGTTTTCCTGCCTCCGGCAGGCACGGTAGGCGCTTGCGAGGTCAGGGGGGGCGCCCCCGGCACTCGCGAGACCGATCTGCTCAAACCCACTTTCACGGTCGAGGGCCCCAATGCGGTTCTGCTCTCCGGCGGAAGCGCGTTCGGGCTGGGCGCCGCCAACGGTGTAGTGCGCTACCTGGAGGAAAACGGAATAGGCTTCCCGACCCCGGCGGGGATAGTTCCGATTGTGAGCGCCGCCGTCATCTACGACCTAGACATGGGCTCAAGCGAGGTGAGGCCCGATCCCGAGATGGCCTACGAGGCTTGCCTTCAGGCGAGCGTAGACGAGCAGCGACAGGGAAGTGTCGGTGTCGGAATGGGCGCGAGCGTCGGTAACGTGGCCGGCAGGGGCAGGTCGACGCGGGGAGGCCTCGGGTTCTACAGGTTCCAGGCCGATGACTTCAAGATCGAGATAGCGGCCGTGGTCAATAGCTTCGGCGATGTCGTGGATGACGCCGGACGGGTGCTGGCGGGCGTGAGGAACGAGCGCGGCGAGTACGCCGGCGCCGAGAAGCTGGTTTGCCAGTCGACGGGGTTCGCCACTGCGTGCCAGGGCACCAACACCACTCTCGTCGTTATCGCTACGAACGCCCGCATGGACTGCACGGCGGCGACCCGCGTTGCGCTTCAAGGCCACAACGGGATCGCCAGGGCGACCCGGCCGTCCCACACACGCTACGACGGAGACACCGTCTTCGTCCTTGCGACGGGGGAGGTCGAGGCGGCGCAGGACGCCGTGGAAGTGCTTGCGGCAATGGGCAGCGCCGAGGCCATCAGGTCCGGCGCAATACACGCTGAACCGGGCGGAGGCCTGCCGTGTGCCCGTGATATACTCGGGCTATAGCCTGTTTCGGCTTTCACCGGGTCTCTCAAGGCCCTATGACGTCAGGTATTTGCGCCCGGGTGGCTTGATAGACCGCCCTCGAGATAGCGGAGTCCGGCTTGGACCTCTACGATGCAATGAATAACCGCATGAGCGTGAGGGCATTCGGCCCCGGCGAGGTGCCCGAAGCTATCGTGAGCAAGCTCCTGGAAGCCGCCGTTCGCGCGCCGACCGCCGGTAATCTCCAGCCATGGCGCTTCTACGTGGTCCGCGATCCCGGGGTAAAGCGGAAGCTGGCCGGCGCGGCCGGGGGTCAATCATTCATCGAGCAGGCGCCTGTCGTGGTAGTGGTTACCGCCGACCTGGACGTAGCCGCTCACGGGTACGGGTCCAGGGGTGAAACCCTGTACGCCATACAGGATACGGCAGCGGCGGTGGAGAACATTCTGCTGTCGGTTGTCGCGGAGGGGTTCGGGGCGTGCTGGGTCGGAGCGTTCGACGAGAAAGCCGCTTCGAGGGCTCTCGGTCTGCCGCCGGGGATAAGGCCTGTGGCGATGGTTCCCATAGGGCGACCGGCCGGCGTACGGGACCGGACGCGGCGGGAGCCGTTCGAGAAGTACACGGAGTACGTCTGAGGTGTTTTGATGCCTATATTCGAGTATAGATGCAAGGCTTGCGGGAACAAGTTCGAGAAGCTGGTCCGCGGCAACGAAAAAGTCGCCTGCCCCGAATGTGGCAAAGGCAAGCCAGATAAACTGTTCAGCGTTTTCGGTGTGAAATCCGGGGGGAAATTCACGCCCAGCAGCGGCGGCTCTTGCGGTGGTTGTTCCGCGTCCTCATGCGAGGGATGTAGATAGTACGAGCGCCGGCGCGGCGTTTGGACGAAGATTGGAGTGGAGGATGTACGAGGCCGATTCGCTGGATGAGCTGCGGGAGATACTCGGCGACTGTACCAGGTGCCAGCTCTGCGGGAGCCGCACGAACGTGGTATTCGGATACGGCAACCCGGAAGCTCACCTCATGTTCGTGGGCGAGGGTCCGGGCCGGGCCGAGGACGCACAGGGGCTCCCGTTCGTGGGGCCCGCCGGGAAGCTTCTCGACGAGATGCTGGCCTCAATCGGCCTCAAGCGCCAGGACGTGTATATCGCCAATGTCGTAAAGTGCAGGCCCCCGGGAAACCGCGATCCAATGCCCGTTGAGATAGAGACCTGCAGCCCGTTTCTGGAACAGCAGATAAAGCTGATCAAGCCGGAAATCGTCTGCGAGCTTGGGAGGGTTGCCGCGAGCCTGATGATGGACCGGCAGATCCAGATAACGAAGGTGCACGGGCAGAGGTTCATAGGCCCGGGCTACTACAACGTACCGGTTTTCCATCCGGCCGCCGCGCTTCGAGCGGCTTCGAACCTCGACCTCCTCAAACAGGACTTCCAGAGTCTCAAGAAATACCTCGAGGAAGAGCAGGCGCCGCCCGAGCCCCCGGAAGCCGAGCCGGAGCAAATGGGACTGTTCTAGTGGCCTTGTGCACGATCTGCTGATATGGAACTGGTACTCAAGAGCGCATCAGAGGAAACGACTCTGGCTCTCGGGTCGTCCCTGGGCTCCGCCATGGCCCCGGGCGACGTTATCTGCCTCATCGGGGAACTGGGAACCGGCAAGACCGTGATCGTGCGGGGCATGGCCAGGGTCAGAGGCCATCGGGGTCCCGTTACGAGCCCGACCTTCACCATAATCCATGAGTACATCGATGCCGGGCTCTGTCATGTCGATGCATACCGCCTCGACACCGGAGAACAGCTCATCAGAGCGGGGATCGACGACTACCTTGATAGCGAGTGGGTTTGCGCCGTCGAGTGGGCGGACAGGGTGCGCCCGGCGCTTCCGTCCAGAGCACTCTCGATCGAGATAGCGTTCGGCGAAGCAGAGAACGATCGTGTGATAACCATCAGGGAGGAGGGCGGCTGGGACGGGAGGCTGGCCCGGATAATGAAGGAGCTAATGAGCGAATGAGCGTCATGGAGCCCGGCGAAGGCGCCATGCCGGTAATCGTCGCCTGGGATACGTGCACGATCCGCGGTGTGCTGGCGATAGCCAGGGGCCGCCGGTTGCTGGCGGAGACTTATTTCGAAGCCGCGAAAGGACACAGCGGCTGGCTGATGCCCGAGCTGGATGAAGCCCTCATGACCGCACGCGTCTCCAGGGCCGAGGTGACCCACGTAGCATGTGGCACGGGGCCGGGCACGTTCACCGGTGTCAAGGTCGGAATCGCATGCGCGAAGGCTGTTTCGATGGGGCTCGGGGTCCCGGTTGTCGGGATGCCCACCCTCGACTTGCTGGCACACGCGGCGCCCGGGAACGACAGGGACATCCTTGCGGTCATGGACGCGAGGCGCGGGCAGTTGCACGCGGCCGTGTTCAGACCCGCCGACGAAACGCTCGAGCGCTTGACGGATTACATGTGCGTTGAGCCGTCCGCGCTCTGTGGCACGGCCGCGGAGCTGGATATCGGTGACCTGGTGATAGCGGGTGAGGCCCCTGTCGAACTCATGGACCTGTTGTGCAAGACCAGGCACATCGTGACGACGGGAGGGGCGTACCCCACGGGAGGAGCACTGGTCAAGCTCGCCTCGGACATGATCGAATCCGGAGACGTCGGTGATGCCGCATCCGTGGCGGCAATATACCTCAAGAAACCCGTATAGCGGAGGAACGGATTTGGGAATTGCATCCGAGAGCGCGGTCCGGGACATGGAGCAGGACGACCTCGACACGGTGATGGAGATCGAGAACGAGATCTTTGACTCGCCGTGGACGAGAGACCTGTTCGACTTCGAGCTGAGCCGCCCCGAAAAGACGATGTACCTTGTCGCCGAGCATGAAGGTAAAGTTGTGGGCTACCTGGGCGCCCAACTCCTGTACAACGAGATCCACGTGACCAACATGGCGGTCACCGGTCGCGCCAGGAGGATGGGAGTCGGCTCGCTTCTTCTCATCTCATGCATAAGGTGTTCCGTGGAAAAAGGTGGGCGCTGGCTCACGCTGGAGGTGAGGGAGAGTAACAACGAAGCGCGCGCTTTTTACGAGTTGTTCGGATTTGACCCCATCGGGATCAGGCACGGCTATTACTCCGACATCGGAGAGGACGCTGTCATCATGGTGACAGGTGACATCAGGGACCGGGTTTTCCTGGAGCTCCTTGACGAGCTCGAGCTCTCCAGGGTCCACAGGAAAGGTGTGCGCTGATGCTGGTCCTCGGAATCGAGACGTCATGCGACGAGAGTTCGGCGGCGCTGCTGCGCGACGGGGTAATGCTGTCGAACGTGGTCGCGTCCCAGGTGGACCTGCACAGCGAGTTCGGCGGGGTGGTACCGGAGGTTGCGGCGAGGGCGCACCT
>DATCGY010000275.1:0-3594 GCA_036508635.1 Candidatus Anoxymicrobiaceae bacterium | reverse complement strand
CAGGGCGTTCAGGCTATCACCGAGCTCATCACCAGGAAGGGCGAGATAAACGTCGACTTCGCCGACATCAAGCACGTTCTCGAAGACTCCGGATCCGCCCTCATCGGCATAGGACACGCGACCGGTAACGAGAGAGCGCGGCAGGCGGCGATAAACGCCATCGACAGCCCTCTGCTCGAATCGAGCATCGACGGAGCCACCAGGGTTCTGTTGAACATCTCGGGCGGTACCGATCTCGCCCTCTACGAGGTCAACGAAGCCGCGGAGATAGTAGCCCAGGCCGTGGACCCTGAAGCAAACATGATATTCGGTGCAATTGTGGACGAGACGCTTACCAACCACGTAAAAGTGACAGTAGTGGCCTCAGGCTTCCGCGAGGGCCCGCAGGTCCGTCCCGCTGCAAGGGTGGAGAAAGAGCCCCGGCCCGCGAAGCGCGAAGTCGCGAAGCCCGAACCCGTGGACATTCCATCGTTTCTCAGGAGCAGGTAACTGAAGCTCCGCAGGCCACCCGGGGCGCTTGTTTTTCCCCCGGCGGGTTGCGATGTTATAATGGTGCCATTCCTACTGGGAATTCGCGAGGCGCAAGGGCCACGCTTAAATAATTGTCCGTAAAGGTGAACTACTATTGAACAAAATAGCCCCGGACGACCTCTGGGGGCGCCTTGAGCCGCTGTTGTTGCGCGTCGAGAGGCCCAGCCGCTATCTCGGCGGTGAGTGGAACGCTCCGCGAGTAGACCTCGCGGGGATCTCGGTTGCGCTGGCATATCCGGACGTGTATGAGCTCGGAACAAGCAACCTCGGTCTCGCGATCCTCCAGGAGGTCGTCAACGATATCGATGGAGCCTGCGCAGAGCGGGTGTACTCCCCATGGGTCGACATGGAGGCCGAGATGAGGTCGGCCGGCGTCCCGCTATTCAGCCTCGAAACGCACAGGCCGGTCGCAAGCTTCGATATCTTCGGCATCTCGATACCGCATGAGCTGACCTACACAAACATCCTTAATCTCATTGACCTGGCGGGGCTGCCTTTGCACGCCGCGGACAGGACCGACGGCCCCCTGGTGGTCGGCGGAGGTTGCGGAACCGCGAACCCTGAACCGTTAGCGGAATTCTTCGACCTTTTCGCGCTCGGTGAAGGCGAGGAAGCGATAGGTTCGCTGGTCGAGCTGGTGAGGCGGGGCAAGGAAAAAGGCTGGTCTCGCGACAGGACGCTCACAGAAACTTCCGGCCTGCCAGGCTTTTACAGGCCTTCCGATTACGAAGTCGCGTATAACGACGATGGCACCATCGGCGAGATCTCACCTGTCGCGGACGCAAATGCCTCGGTGCGAAAGAACATCGTCGATCTTGACCGCTGGCTTTACCCGAAACGACCGATCGTCGCTCTCTGCGAGGCGGTCCACGACAGGGTCAACGTCGAGCTGTTCCGTGGGTGCACGCGTGGCTGCAGGTTCTGCCAGGCGGGGATGATCTACCGTCCCGTGCGGGAGAGGTCCGCCGGTGAGATAGCACTGATGGTCGACCGGCTGGCGGAGTCCACCGGGCACGACGAGGTATCACTTAGCTCCCTTTCGTCTACCGACTATACGCGCATTGACGAGGTCGCCGAGCGGGTAGCCGAAATCTGCCGCGAGCGCGGGATGATAATGTCATTGCCGTCTCTCAGGATGGACGGCATGTCCGCGAGCCTGGCGGCGCGCCTTGACAAGGGTGGCCGCGGAGGCCTGACATTCGCTCCGGAGGCAGCCACCGAGAGGCTCAGGCGTACTATCAACAAACCCATAACCGAACAGGACATGGCAGACGCGATCCTGAACGCGGTCAGAGCCGGCAGGCGGCGCGTCAAGCTCTACTTCATGATCGGGCTCCCGACCGAGACCGACGAAGACGTCGCCGAAATAAGCAAGCTCGTCTTCAGGCTGCGCGACGCGGTCAAGAAAGAGGGGCTACCGCCTCCTTCGCTCAACGTGAGCGTTTCTACGTTCGTGCCAAAACCCCATACGCCGTTCCAGTGGTTCGGTCAGGAGCGCATGGAGGACGTGGGCAGGAAGCAGGATATCCTCAAGTCGACGCTCAGGGCGCGAAGCGTAAACCTCTCCTGGCATGACCGTGAGATGAGCACGGTGGAAGGGTTCCTTTCACGGGGTGACAGGCGCCTTGGAGGGGTCATCGAGAGGGTATGGTCCGCCGGAGCGAGGTTCGACTCGTGGTCCGAGCAGTTCGACCTCGAGCGCTGGCGGAGCGCGTGGCAGGCCGAGCGTCTGGACCCCGACTTCTACGTGCACCGCGAGCGCGGCGAGCACGAGGTGTTACCCTGGGACCACCTGGATTTCGGCCTCGACAAGCGATTCCTGTTCCAGGAGTACGAGAAAGCCGCAACCGGCGAGATTTCAAACGATTGCCGCGACGGTTCCTGCCTGGATTGCGGTGTTTGCCCGGATATCGACACCGAGGTTGTTCTAAAAGGGAACTGGGGGTGAGATGGTGTCGGTTCCCGAACCACTGAGACTGAGAGTCCAGCTGACCAAGACCGGGATGGCCCGCTACCTGTCCCACGCTGAGTTCTCTCGCGCGCTGATGTTCGCGGCGCGGCGCTCGAGGTTGCCCCTCGACTATGCCGGAGAGCACAGGGCGCGCATGAAGATATCTCTATCGCCGCCCATACCCATCGGGGTGACGAGCGAGTGCGAGCTCGTCGATTTTGAGCTGACGGGTTACGTCTCTCCCGTGGAAGCGCAGCGCGCGCTCGACGAAGCGTTCTCAGGTGGCATCCAGGTCGTACGCTGCCGCCTGATGGGTTCTGGCGAGAAACCGGTCGGAAAACTCATCGACACCGCGAGGTACCTCGTGACGATCCCGGCGGGGGCCGGTTCTCTCGAGGATTGGGCGCGAGCGGTCGAGGAGTTCAAGGATAAAGAGTCCGTGGAGTTCGAGAGAGTTCAACCGAGGCGCACGCGAGTGGTGGACCTCAGGCCAGGGGTGCACGAGCTGGAAGTCAACGGTGAAGGTGCGGGCGAGGCGGAAGAGGGGAGCACCACGCTGGTGATGACTCTCGACGACGGTACCGCCGGCACCATCAAGCCGTGGGAAGTGATCGAGGTGATCGCCGGTTTAGCCGGGGTGCCTCGCGACTCGTGGGAACTCGCCCTCGTTCACAGGAACGGTCTCTTCGCGAGGAGAAGCGATAAGCTGGTCTCGCCCATGGATCTGGGGAGGCGCAAACCGGCCGGGTCGCGAAGGGGAGGTCGGAGCTATTGAAGAAGGTCAGGAAAGAGCTTCTGGTTACCTGCGAAAAGGGGAGGTGCAGGCTTGCGCTGCTGGAGAACGGTGAAGTGGCAGAGGTATATATCGAGAAGCACCGCAAGAGGAGTATCGTCGGCAACATCTACATCGGTCGCATAACGAACGTGCTGCCGGGCATGAGTGCCGCGTTCGTCGACATCGGCGTCGGGAAGAACGCGCTTTTGTACCTGCAGGACCTCGTCCTAATGGAGGACGGCTCTCACGTGCGTCCACGCAGGATAGGCAAAGCTCTAAAGCAGAACGACAGCATCGTGGTACAGGTGACGAAAGACCCGATGTCCGGAAAAGGTGC
>DATCGY010000274.1:0-3818 GCA_036508635.1 Candidatus Anoxymicrobiaceae bacterium | reverse complement strand
CTGTCACTCTGCTCGAGGACGAGCACTTTTCTGCCCTGGCTCGCAAGGATCGAGCCGGCCGACAACCCTCCACAGCCCGCGCCGATCACAATCACATCGTAATCAGCCATTATTAACCTCCCTTTCTTCCTCCCCTATGGGAGGGGAAGACGAGCGATCCTGAAGTAGGCTATCTTGCCACCCCACCCCAGCCCTCCCCCCTCGAGGGGGAGGATTCAGGAGGGGGTGACGCAAAGGCCTCCTCTTATCTGACTCTTACGCGTAGTACCTGGCCGGCAGGTACGGCACCTGCTTGCCAAGGTGCTTCAAGAAACGTTTCTTTGACTCATCCTGGCGCGAGTACCACACGGCTCCCACGACCACGATCAGCGTAAGGCACGCGATGCACCTGCACTTCGGGCACTTCAGATAATGCTGGCAGCGCCCTTCGGCCTCTTCACCCTCGCTATTACCGCATCCACACGACATTTCCGCCTCCTAATGTGTCAACTCTCACCTGATACCGGATTACTTTAGATTCGAATCCTCAAATCCTCCACGGGATAGCTCATGCACGGGTGGATATAGCCGGCCGCCCGGTCCACGCGTCTCAGCGCGACCCGTTCGGGCGCGAAGACCTTTCCGTAGAGCAGCCTGGTCCGGCACGCGGCACACTCGCCCGCCCTACAGAGCGCCGGTAATACTATGCCCTCCCGCTCCAGGGCGTTCATAAGCGGCTCTGAAGCCCGGGCTTTTATCTTACGGCCGCTCCGCGCTTCCTCCACCTCGAACACGGCGTCCGGAGACACGCCGGGCCAGCCGGGCTCGGATGTGATATCCAAGGGCGGGCCGTAGACCTCCCTGCGAACGAGCCTGCCCGGCACCCGCAGCGCCTCGAGCGCCCCACCGCACAACGGGTACATGACGGGCGGCCCGCACATGAAGAACGTCTTGTCCGCCACCGGGCCGACCAGCTCGGAGACCATGCCGAGGTTGAGGAAGCCGCAAAGGCCCGTCCAGTCCTCCGGGGGTTCGCTTATCACAATGTCCAGCCGGATGTTGGAGTTTGCCGCGGCAAGCCCCGTGAGCTCCTCCTTGAATATTATGTCGCCAGGGTTACGGCTGCCGTAGATGATGTGGATGTCCAGGGGAAGTTTCCTCGCGACGGCATCCCTCGTCATTGATGCGAACGGGGTTATACCGCTGCCGCCGGCCAGGAACACGAGCGAGCCCGTATCCATGAGCGGCTCGTAGTAGAAGCTTCCGCTCGGCCCGGTGCTCTCGAAACCGTCGCCCTTGCGCACCTCGTCCAGCAGGTAGCTGGAGACGAAACCGTCGGGCATGCGCCTCACGGTCAGGTCTACATACGGCTTGCCCGGCGCCGAGGAGATGCTGAACGGGCGCGAGGTCTGAACGCCTCCGATGTCCACGAAGAGGTTCACGTACTGCCCGGCCCTGAAAGGCGGAAGCTCACCATCCTCCGGCTCCATCCGCAACGTCTTCGTGCTGGCCGTCTCTTCGATTATCTCGGCGACCCTCAAGGCAAGGCGCTTCGGATGCAGGCTCGCCAGTGCGCCTTTCATGGGCTGGAGGATTTCGGGGTCTATCTGCTCGGCGCCGCCGGTCTGCTCCTCGATCGTGCTCTTTAACTTCTCGAAGACCTTGGTATCGCTGCCGCTCTCCATGTCCTTGAGGACCTCTCGGGACGTTATGTAGCCGCCGTAGATGGAAGGCTCGTAGCCGCCGCCGATATTCACCCATGCGTTCGAGAAGTACAGACCCTCGAGCGGGCCGCGCGGTGGCATCCGGACGAGCCCCGTTCCCGTGAACGTCTCGTTGAAGCCGATGATGCTGCCCGCGGGGTTGCCCGTGTAGCGGGCGTTCGTGACTGGCGTGGACACCTCGACGACCTGTATGTGCTTTCGGATGTCCGGTGTAAGCCTTTCGGCCAGGCTTATGAGGCCGTCGGCCACCTTCTCCTTGGCGTCGTTGTACTCAGCGGGAGCGAGCTTGAGCCACGGCTCTGCGCGCGCGATCATCGTCACCACGACCACGGCCATTCCCGGAGGTGATACGCCCGGGTCCACGGCGTTGTAGGCGGTCATGACGATCTCCGCCGGCTCGACGCCGATAGGTGCACTCATCAGCCTGTAGTGCTCGTCGAGGTCGAAGTTCCTGTTGACGAACGTCTCGTGGCTCTTGAGGCCAAGCTCCTCGTAAGTGCAGTCGAGCCCCATGTAGATGTTGAACGTCGATGCCCCTCCCGTGCCCGCGCCAAGGCGCCGCAGGTACCAGTCAGGTATCTCGTCGGCGCCGATAAGATCGAGGCACGTCGTCATCGGGTTGGAGTTGCACACGACGAACGGGCAGTCGATGCGGTCTCCATCGTCGGAGATGACGCCGTAGACCTTGCCGCCAGTGGCAAGTATGCGGGATGCGCCGTTGTTGAGAACCACATCGCTGCCGTTCTCCTCGACGATATCCATCAGCGCCTGGGAGAGCGCCTGCGATGTCCCCTTGATGTGAGCGGGCCCGAACCTGATGTAGCTGACGGTGCCCAGCGCGTAGATCAGGAATGAGAGCTCGGAAGGCGGAAGGGCATAGTACCCCCATATCTGGCCCAGGACCGCGCGTGCCTTCTCGTCGGACACCACCGGGTCGAGCACGTCGGAGAGGCTCTTGCCGAAGTTCTGCATGAGCACCGGGTACTGGTCCGGCTGGGCCATCACCTGTTTCATACCGACGCGGTTCGCCTTGAGCGCCTCCTCGGCGAATTCGAACATGATGGACGAGAAACGCCTGAGGTTTTCGGCCTCCGCTGGGAAGTTCCTCGCCATCTCCTCCTCGAAGTTCTCCCGCCCCACGGGTATCGTTATGTCGACGTCGGGGAAGACGCTGCGGTAGAACTCCGGGATGTGCACGAACTCCACCCTGTCGGTGATGCCGGCTTCCTTGAACAGCTTCCAGAGCGGTCCCTTGTCCTGCTCGCTGCCAAGCCCCGAGAGCTCGTGCAGCGATATCTCGAACTCGAACGGCCCCCTCTTGAACGATGAAGCGTAGCCGCCGGGCACCCGGTGCTTCTCGAGCAGCAGCACTTTCTTGCCCGCCCTCGAGAGCCATGTCGCGGCGGAAAGGCCTCCCAACCCCGCGCCCACGACTACGACGTCGTAATCACTCATCTCATTTCCTCTCAGTCCTTATCTCGGGTCAAACCCGACAGAATCTCCGAAGCCTGTCTCACCATGTCGTCGACAATGCTCGCGACCTTCTCGAAACCGCTATTCACCCGAACTTTTCTCGCCTCCCGAGCCTCCGCTCTTTTTCAGGAACTTTTTTATGTCTCTCTGGTGTTCGGGCGCCATGGCAAGGAAAGGCTGTGTGCTGGCCTCGCCGTCGAGCATGGTCTTGAGATCGAGGCGATGCGACCAGTTGAGGTTGCGCTTGGTCATCGCCAGCACGTCGGGCGACCGCGTCGCTATCCGGGTGGCGAGCTTCATCACCTCTTCGCCTATCGCGTCGTGGTCGACGACCTTGTTCACCATCCCGATCCGGCAAGCTTCCTCGGCGTCGACGACCCTGGCAGCGAGCGCGAGCTCCTTCGCGCGGGCGAGTCCGATCCGCCTCGGGAGGAAATAAGACATGCCGAGGTCCGGGATTATGGAGATGCGGACGAAGCTGAGGTAGAACCGCGCGCGCTCTGTCGAGTATGTGATGTCCGAACAGATCGCGAGGCTGCACCCGCCGCCTACGGCCCAGCCGTCGACCTCTGTGATGACGGGCTTCGGGCCCTCGTGGAGCTCATACACCACTTCATTAATCTTGCTCATGTTCTCGTAAAG
>DATCGY010000273.1:0-13031 GCA_036508635.1 Candidatus Anoxymicrobiaceae bacterium | reverse complement strand
CAGGTCTTCCTTGGTGGTAAACGGAAGCTTCACGACGTCTTCCGGAGAGTCGATGTCCCTCCAGCTTACCCCCATCTCCCGCAGTTTCATGCGATAGAACGGGACCATTTCCTCGCAACGCTTGACCGTCTCTCTAAGCCTCTCGACCTGGAGCTTCGCGAGCTTTCCTCTGTCCATGGCTTCGATCTCAGGGTTGTACAACAGATTCACCACCTTAGTCTGACATGATCAGGAGTTATTCTAACACACCGGCGACTGTTAATAAGCGTGCGCGCAAGCTGGATTCGCGGGCATCCGGGATGACAGAGGTGAGATGTGGTTCCGCAAGGCGGCTCTCATTCCGACAAGAGCCCGGCGAGGTCGTCGCGGACATGAGTCGGTCGGATTCCGGTGCTCTCTATCTCTTCCAGCTTTGAGACACCGGTCAGCACGAGGAGGGTGTCGACTCCCGCGGCCTGGCCCGCCCTGATATCGGTATCGAGACGGTCTCCGACCATGAGCGCTTCGGAAGCCGCGGCGCCGAGGTGCTCCAGCGCGAGCCACACCATGTTCGGGTTAGGTTTTCCCATGACAGAAGGATCAACGCCCGAACCTGTCGTAACCGCGGCAACGATTGAACCCGCTCCTGGCCAGAGTCCTTCGGGTGTTGGATAGGTGGCATCGATGTTCATAGCGATATATTTTGCGCCCCGCCTTATCGCGATCACAGCGGTTTTCAGCTTGTCGAAGTCGAACGAACGGTCCCATCCCACGCACACAAAATCGGCGGACCTGGCCTCCTCGCCATCAACAACTTTCAGCCCGGTCTCCGCAAGCATGCTCCGCAGCCCGTCCTCCCCGATCATAAACGCTGTCTTGCCGGCGGTCTCGCAGCTCCTCTCGAGATAGCGGCGCGCTGCATCGGCCGACGAGATGACCTGGTCGGGGAGAGCAATTATGTCGAAACTGGCAAGCTTCTCCACGTACTGGGCGGGCGTAGCTGACGAGTTGTTAGTGAGGAAGACTATCCCTTTTCCAGCTTCAGCGAGCTTCTGGACAGTCTCGGATGAGCCGGGAATAGGGTCATTGAGGAGGTATAGAACGCCATCGAGGTCCAGAAGGAACGCGGAGTATCGGTCTGCCAGACTGCCCATTACACCAGCTCCCATCATCCCGCGAAGGCGACGGTACCCGCCTCGCCTGTGGCCACGCCGAACCTGACGGCTTTTTCGCGGTACTCCTCGCGCGGCCTCAGGAACCACGCGAGCTTGAACTGGCCACCAGCCTCGGCCTTGCGCTTGAGCTTGAGGTAACAGAGACCGAGACAGTAGTGTGCATAGTCGTTTGTGGGATCGGCCTCCAGGGCTTCTTCAAAACTGGCGGCCGCATCGGGATACCGACCCGCTTCAAAGCAGGCACGGCCAAGTGCCTCGAGTATCGAGCCTTTACCCGGCTCGTGCTGGACTGCGCGCTCCAGCACCAGGGCCGCCTGTGCGGGATGACCATCCCGGAGCAGCTCAAGGCCTCTCTGGAGCAACTGGTACGCTTCGAATTCCTCTTCTTCAACCATGACCGTCCAACTGCCTTTCATAAGCGGACAACGATTATCTTCTCATATTTCCATCGCGCGGGTAACGCGGACCCGTCGATGCCGGGGGTGCCCATGTGGCTATCCAGCCGTGGAGTCTTGCGGTTTCGCCGTCGTCCGTGACCTACGTTACCTCCCTGGTGTCAATCTCGGCTCCTTTGAGGTTCTGTTATCATATTGTTGAGGAAGGCCATCCGACCACTGGAGGCGCAATGACACCACCGAAAATGGAAACGATCACCATCGAAGTCGAGGGCGGCATAGCCTGGATGTATCTCGATCGCCCCGAGAAGCTGAACGCAATGAACCCCGCGATGTTCGAAGAGCTCGGCGTCGCTGCTGACTATTTACGCGACGACGACGCGGTGAAGATCGCTGTTATCACCGGTCGGGGCAGAGCTTTTTGCGCCGGCATCGACCTTACATCGTTGCAGAATTACGGGGATGCGGACGCGCACTTGTTCCGTACGGTGGTCCGCAAGATTCAAAAGAACTTCCGCGCCTTCGAACTGATCGAGAAACCCGTTATCTCAATGGTCAACGGCCACGCGCTGGGAGCGGGCACCGAGCTCGCACTCGCGAGCGATATGATCCTGGCTTCCACCGATGCTACGTTCGGGCTCCTCGAAGTAAATGTGGGATTGGTAGTCGACCTCGGTGGCACGCAGCGCCTGCCGCGCACAGTGGGCGTTCACAGGGCCAAGGAGCTCATCCTCACCGGTAAGAAGATCGACGCCACCGAAGCGGACCGCATCGGGCTGGTAAACGCGGTATACGAGCCGGACGAGCTGCGCCCCAAAACCATCGAACTGGCGAACCACCTCATGAGCCTCCCCGCAGTGCCCGTCGGGCTCTGCAAGATAGCAATAGACCGGAGCCGCGACGGAAGCATCGAAACCGGGCTCGAGTTCGAGGCACAGTCCCAGAGCCTCGCGTTTTGGGCTCTCATGGAGAGGATGAAGGGTCAACAGGGTTAGTCGCGGTTTCGTATCGCGGACCCGCCGCCATATTTCAGTCAGTTCCAATGAAAAAGCATTCTTCGCCTGAGGACAAGGAGT
This sequence comes from Candidatus Anoxymicrobiaceae bacterium, assembly GCA_036508635.1. GTDB lineage: Bacteria > Actinomycetota > Geothermincolia > Fen-727 > Anoxymicrobiaceae > FEN-727. The sequence goes on along the minus strand of DATCGY010000273.1, from coordinate 10,406 downwards.
CAGGATCAATTGGTGAGAGACAATCAGGGAATAGTGATCAGGCCCCCGTCGGAGGCCGGGAGCTTCCTTCTACAGACAACAATAGGATGCTCGCACAACCAGTGCACGTTCTGTGTAACCTATAGGTTCGTCAAGTACTCCGCGCGCCCGTTCGAGAAGGTTAAGGAAGATATCCAACTCGCATCTCGCTGGAACCCCAAAGTCACAAGGGCGTTCCTCTGCGACGGAGACGCGATGTGCCTGCCCACCGAGGACATCGAACGTATCCTTGACTGTCTCAACGAGAACTTCCCCCGCCTTGAGCGGGTCGGCATCTACGCCAACGCGCGGGATATCCTTGCCAAGTCGCCCGAGGAGCTCGCGCTCCTGAGTAGCAAGAAACTCGGCATCGGCTACCTGGGTCTCGAGAGCGGTAACGACGAGATACTGGAGAAGGTCAGGAAAGGCGCTACCTCCGAAGAGATGGTGCACGCTGTCCGAAAGGCCGAGGAAGCAGGCATCGCCATTTCCGTGATAGTGCTCCTGGGACTCGGCAGTAACGTTATGAGCAGGCGGCACGCCGAAGACTCCGCAAGGGTTGTAAGCAGGATGAACCCAAGCTATGTAAGCGCTCTCACCCTGATGCTCCTTCCTGGAACGCCGATGTACAAGGATTTTGAGAGGGGCGAATTCGAGATAATGGACCCGGCGAGCATTCTCCAGGAGTTGCGCTGGCTGCTGGACGGCATCGACGTCAAGGGACCATGCGTGTTCCGTACCAATCACGCTTCGAACTACCTCCCGCTCGGAGGCAACCTGCCCGAAGACAAAAAACGCATGCTCAAGCTCATAGACCGAGGTCTCTCCGACACCTCCATCCTCCGTCCCGAATCCCGCCGCGCCCTCTAACGCCTGTTTGTGTGAGCAAAGTCTTCCGATTGAGCTTAACCGCAGGGCGAGGTGTACTTTCTTCCGTCGAACTCCGCAGTGGACTTAAATCTGAAACATATCGCTCTTTCCACGAGGACCTCGAGGAAAAAACGTACCCTGAGCCCCCCCCCTCAAGCAGTAAAACAAGCAGATCGTGTTAACTGACGCCGAGGTCGGGGCGGTGGATGGGGGGGCGGTGGCCGAACTTCTCCGCGAGGTCGACGGCCTCGGTGGGGGTCGAAGCCTGCATCATCTTGAGATCCTCCTGCTTGCATTCTCCAAGATCCCAGCTCTCGAGCCCGATTACCGGTTTGCCCATCTTGAGTCCGAACGCGATCTCGGAGAGGGTTCCGTAGCCACCACATATGGCTATTATCGCATCGCCAGCCAGCGCCACCAGCGCGTTGCGGGCGTGGCCCATGTCCGTCGGCAGTGCGACAGTCAGCCACTGGTTTGCCTGTGAGCGATCCGCTCCCGGCAGTATTCCGACGGCTACGCCCCCGGCGTCGCGTGCCCCTCGTGAAGCGGCCTCCATGACCCCCGTCAGCCCGCCGCTGACCAGGATGTGCCCCCTGCGAGCGATCTCTTTGCCCACCTCGTACGCCAGCTCGATCCTTCGCTCGTCACACCTGCTATGCCCTATCACTGATATGTACATTGTTTGTTCCCTCTTGTTGGTCGCCCGGGTGACGCAACGCCGTGCGACCAACCTTCGCGGCTCGCATTGCCTCAAGTCCGGCGCGCCTTTCCCCTCCACATTATAATAAGAACAGCCGTGGTGGAGGAACGCGTACGAGAGTTGAGCGTCGACCACAACTTATCAAGCGCTATAATATTTATTGGAACCGCGGTGATCATCCATGTTCATTCAAGGGGGCCAATGGAGAAAGCACTCCGGATACTGATGCTCGAAGCAAACCCCGAAGACGCCTGGGCAGTCGAAAGCGAGCTGCGCAACGCGGGCATCGAGTTCAGTACGCTTCTGGTCGAGACCCGGAAGGGCTTTGAGGCGGGGCTGGTGGATTTCAAGCCCGACATGGTCTTTTCAGATTACTGGCTGCCTGACTTCGACGGCGTGAGCGCGCTCGAGATCGTGCAGGAGGAGTATCCCGATATCCCGTTCATCTTCGTGTCGAGCGCCATGGGCGAGGAGCTCATCATCGACGCGATAAGAAACGGAGCGATGGACTACGTCCCGAAGGTGAGCCTCTCCCGGCTGGGACCCGCGGTGCGGAAAGCCCTGCGAGAAGCACAGGCACGGCGCGAGCGGGGGTATACCGAGGCCCTGTTGCTCGAGAGTGAAGCCCAGCTCAAGATAATACTCGATTCGGTGGCGACAGGGGTGCTGATCATCGACCCCGACACGCATACCATAGTAGATGCCAATCCCGCCGCCCTCCACATGATCGGCTTCATCCGCGAAGGAATCATCGGCCAGCCATGCTTCGGACTGGCTTGCCTCGCGGAGCCGGGGAGCTGCCCCGTGACGGACCTCAGTGAAGAGATGACCGGCGTGGAGAGCGAATTTCGCAGGACTAGCGGAGAGCACCTCACGGTCCTCAAGACGGTGACGCGCATCATGCTCGAAGGGCGCGAACACCTGCTCGAGAGCCTCGTGGACATCAGCGCCAGCAAGAAGATGGAGCGCGCACTGCGCGAGGGCGAAGACACGGCCCGCTCTCTGTTGAACGTCCCAATCGGGTCGGCGGCAATGATCGACCAGTCCGGCGCGCTTCTTGCCATCAACGAGACCGGCGCCCATGAGCTGGGAAAGCCTGCGGAAGAGCTCATCGGGGCGGACCTCGTGTCCCTCTTCCCCGCGGAGCTCGCTCCCAGGCGCAAGGCGGCCGTCGAAAAGGTGATCGAGACCGGCGAGGCCCACCGTTTCGAGGACCAGCTCGACGGAACCTACTATGACAACCACCTGTTCCCCCTGTTCGATGCCGAAAACAGGGTCAACCGCGTCGTGTTCTTCGTTCAGGACATCACCGAGCGGAGGCTCGTCGAAGAAGCCCAGAAAAAGGACCGCGACTTTATCTCGAAGGTCCTCGACACCGCTGGAGCACTGGTTCTCGTGCGCGAGAGCGGCGGCCGGGTCGTACTGTTCAACAGGACCGCCGAGGATATCACTGGCTACAAGTTCGAAGAGATAGCCGGCAACACTGTCTGGGACGCTTTTCTCGATGCCGCCGACCAGCGAAAAGCCATGACGACGTTCGGCAAGCTGCTCCTCGGTCATGGCGTCGGCGGTTACGAGGAGGCCTGGAAGACCAGGAGAGGCGAATCGCGTTTGCTTTCGCTTTCGAGCGTGACGCTGCAGGGGACCGACGGCGAGGTCGAGTACGTCATCACCACGGGCATCGATATTACCGAGTCCAGGGTGGCGGAAGCCCGGCTCAAGGAATCAGAGGAGAGGTACAGGACCGTCTTCGAGTCCACGGGAACCGCGATGTGCATCGTGAACGCCGAAGCGAGGATCACCTTCCTGAATCACGAGTTCGAGCGGATAACCGGATATGCCGCGGACGACCTTGTAAACAAAGCCATCTTCACGGACTTCCTGGCCGGCGGCGGCGGAGAGAGCTTCCACGCGCACCAGGAAGAGATCCGCCGCGGCGGCGGCGTCTCGCCCAAACACTTCGAATGCAGTTTCAGGGCCAGCGACGGCAAGATCCTGCACATGCTGGCGAACCTCGGGTTCATGCCGGTACTGGATTCAAGCGCCGTGTCACTTATAGATATCACCCGCGAGAAAGAGTACGAGGAAGACCTCAGGGAAAGAGCCGAACGGCTTCGTGACTTCCTGGTTGTCGCCTCTCACGAGCTCCGCCACCCGATCAGCATCGTGAAAGGCTATGCTCATACCCTCATGGAATACATGGACACAATGCCGAAGGAGCTCATAGATGAGGTCCTTCGCGACGTCGAGATGTCGACGGACAGGCTCACGCGTTACGTCGAGCAACTGCTCGATATCTCGCGGATAGAACAGGGCCGGGTCATAGTGGCCAAGCAATCCATGGATCCCGAGGAGCTCGTCGAGACCGCCATTGAGGGCATGAAGGTAATGGCCTACGACAACATATTCAAGACCAGGGTGGCGGACGGCAGTCTCAACGTGAACGTCGACCCGGAGAAATTCGTCCAGCTTCTCAACATCCTGATAGACAACGCGGCGAAGTTCTCCCCTCCGGGATCGGAGGTTGATGTCGAAACGGAACGTAGCGGCGATATGCTGGTGGTATCAGTGTTGGACAGGGGCGACGGCGTCCCGGAGGACGCCAGAGAAAAGGTCTTCGACAGATTCTTCCAGGTGGCCGACGCCGCCCACCACTCCAAGATCGGGTTGGGCCTCGGCCTCCATATCGCAAAGCAGATAGCGGAAGCGCATGGTGGAACTATATGGATCGAGCCTCGCCAGGGTGGAGGATCGATCTTCAGGTTCACGGTAGACGCGGGGTAGCGATGGAGTCCGACTCGGAAAAGACGCGGGCGCTCGTCGTTGAAGACGAGCAGGACATGGCCCGCCAGCTCAAGCGCATACTCGAAAAGAAGTTCTCGTTCTCCGTTGAGATGGCGTACGACTGCGCGACAGCGCGGGAAAAGATCTCTGAAGGCGCTTTCGACATCGTGACACTCGACTTCATGCTTCCCGACGGTCGGGGCCTGGATTTCCTCGAGGAGATAACTCCCGGCGGCGGCGGCCCGCGCGTGATAATGGTCACTGGCCACGGCGACGAGGAGACCGCGGTCCGCTCGTTCCGTTCAAGCGCTTCAGGGTACGTAGTCAAAGACAGCCACCTCAATTCTCGCCTCGCGGAGGCTGTTGAAAAAGCTGTGACAGAGATCAGCCTCAAGCGGGCCCAGGACGAGCTGCGCAGGAGGGAGCAACATTTTCGAACGCTCATCGAGAAGGCGAGCGACCTCATAACCGTCGTCTCGCCGGACGGTACCATCATGTACGTCAGCCCCTCGATAGATCGCATTCTCGGGTACAAACCCGAGGACCTGATCGGCTCGTCCATCCTCGACCTGATCCACCCCGATGACCGCGAGCGGATAGTGGGCATCGCGCAACGGGCAATCGACACCCCGGGGGCCATCGCGGTGCTCGAGCTCAGGTTGCTCCACAAGGACGGGCCGTGGCGCGTCTTCGAGAGCATCGGGCGAAACGTTCTGGACGACCCGGCCGTCGAAGGCATAGTCATAAACTCGCGAGACATTACGCTCCGCAAGCAGAACGATGAGCGCCTGCGCGAGTACAGGGAGCAACTCGAGGAGCTGGTCGAGGCACGAACCTCGGAGCTTGCGAAGACCAACCTGTACCTTCAGCAGGAGGTCATCGAGCGCAAGCAGGCCGAGCTCGAGCTGAAAGAGAGGGCCGAGAGCCTCGCGGATTTCCTGACGGTGGCCTCGCATGAGCTTCGACATCCCATCAGCGTCGTCAAGGGCTACACGACGATGCTTGGGGGATATCTCGAAAGGATGAATCCCGAAGACATGCAAGGGATACTCAGCGCCCTCGATATCGCGGTGGACCGGCTGACCCATTTCGTCGAGGAGCTGCTTCAGGTATCTCTTGTCGAACGGGGGCGGTTCACCTTTCGTATGAGGCAGGTGCAGTTGGAGCAGCTCCTCAATTCCGCTGTTGCGGACATGAAAGCGCTAGGGCACGGCAACGAGATAGCCGTCTCGGTCTCAGATGACGCCAATTCGCTGACCGCGGACCCGGAAAAGCTGATACAGCTACTCGTGATCCTTCTGGACAACGCGGTCAAATTCTCACCGCCTGCGTCCCCGATAGAGCTGGAGGCCGGGCTCAAGGACGACAGGGTGGTCGTATCCGTGATGGATCGCGGCATCGGGGTACCTGAAAAAGACGAGGAGCTCATCTTCGACCGCTTCTACCAGGTTGAAGAGATCATGCACCACTCAAAAGTAGGCCTCGGACTCGGGCTGTATCTCGCCCGGCAGATAGTCGGTGGGCATGACGGTGAGATCCACCATCGACAGCGTGACGGCGGAGGCTCGGTGTTCAAGTTCTGCCTCGCCCGGAATCTGTGCCCTGACCCCATTGGCTGATCTACGGTTCCTCGACCGTAAAACCGCACATGGTACTTAACCAGCGCCTCCCGACCCGTCTTCGCGACGTGTACCGCTCCCACGAAGGCAGGAGACAAAGCCCGAACATTGAAGAAACCTTAAGGATTCGCGAGCAATAGAGCCTGAATCGAGGCGGCTATGGAGATTCACTGGATGACGGACGAGGCTGATGCACTCAAGACCGCAAGGCAGTCGGCCCGGCCGGTACTGATTGATTTTGTCCAACGGGCATGAAGCGGTTGCAAAATGATGGGTACCGTGACGTATCCAAACGAGCATGTCATCAGGTACGTGTCGGACAATTTCATCCCGTTCCGGGTCGACTTCGATAACGAGAGCGCACTTTTGAGGAGATACAACATCTTCTGGACGCCGACCATACTGTTTACCGACCAGGCGGGAAACGCGCGCCGCAGGATAACGGGCTTTCTGCCGCCTCCGGCCTTCCTCTCGCACCTGGCGATGGGTAACGCTTTCGTCGCGTTCTGGGGGCACAACTACTCTCACGCCGCGGAGCTGTTCGATGCGGTGGCCGGGGATTTCCCCGGCTCGATGCTCGCACCCGAGGCGGTTTATTTTCGCTCCGTGGCACGTCGCAAAGCGACAAACGACAACTCCCATCTCGACGTCGCGGTAGAGGAACTCGACCGCCTTTACCCGGACAGCGAGTGGGCGCTTCGTGCGCTGCCGTGGAAAGACTAGACCGAGACGGGGTCGGCAGGGGTCTTGCGTAGAACATGGAGGTGTTAAGGCTGATCAAACAGATACGCATTCACGGTCGTGGCGGCCAGGGCAACGTGACCGCCAGCGAGTTCCTCGCTGAAGCGGCGTTCGCCGACGGCCTGTACGCCCAGGCGTTTCCGATGTTCGGGTCGGAGCGACATGGAGCGCCTGTGACGGCTTACGTCCGGATAAGCGACGCCCCGATCAGGCTGCGCTCGCAGGTCTACGAGCCCGACTACGTGATAGTCCAGGACGCCAGCCTCTTCCTGGGCGCCGACCTTCTGGAAGGTCTCAAGGATGGAGGTCTCATCGTCATCAACACGACGCGCCCGCCGTCGGATTTCAAGATACCCGGGAGTTTCAGGGTCGTCACCGTTCCGGCGACCGAGCTCGCCCTCGATATCGTGGGCAAAGCGATCATCAACACCATCATGGTAGGCGCGTTCGCTGGCGCGTCAGGGGAGATAAAGCTCGAGGCCCTCGAAAAGAGCGTGCTCGAGCGCTATCCGGGAGAACTGGGGGAAAAGGAGATAGTGGCTATGCGCGAAGCGTTCGAGAAGGTTGGGGGGGTGAAGGCATGAAGCCGGTGTACGGGGTCGTGGTCCAGCCGGGAACAACCCGCGAAGAGAAGAAGACAGGTTGGCGCATCTACCGCCCGCGCCACAAACAGAAGGATTGCATCGGCTGCCGTGACTGCGAGTTGATGTGCCCGGATGGAGCGATATACCGCATCGACAAGAAAAAATTCGATGCCGACATGGACGCGTGCAAGGGATGCGGGATATGCGCTGAGATGTGCCCCGTCGATGATATCGACATGGTCCTGGAGTCGGAGGCCGCGGGGCAACGGAACGTCCCCGGCCCCGAGGTCGAAGGAGCCCCGGTCGAGCACCCGGATGAGGATTACGGCGGCGGTATCGTCTCGTCAGCCGATCGCGAGCGGGGGCCACGGGACAGGCCGGGGGGTGACAAGCAATGAGACAGATTCTCGAGGGCTCGCAAGCGGTCGCGGAGTTCATCGGGCTGTGCAGGCCGAAGGTGGTGTGCGCCTATCCCATCACGCCCCAGACCCACATCGTCGAAGGGCTCGCAAGGATGCTTGCCGAAGGGAAACTCGACGCCGGATACGTGCTCGCCGATAGCGAGTTCACCGCGGCGTCGGTGGTGCTGGGCGCTTCCGCGACAGGCGCGCGTGCTTACACGGCCACCTCCAGCCAGGGGCTGCTGTTGATGACCGAGGTCATGTTCAACATCGCGGGCCTCAGGCTGCCGGTGGTGATGACCGTCGCCAATCGCTCGATCTCGGCGCCCATAAATATATGGAACGACCAGCAGGACTCGATGTCGTTACGGGACTGCGGATGGATACAGATGTACGCGGAAGACGTGCAGGAAGCCTGCGACATGCACATCCAGGCGTTCGAGGTCGCCGAGAAGCTCAACATCCCCGTCATGGTTTGCATGGACGGCTTCATACTCACGCACGCGACCGAGATCGTGGACGTGCCCGACCAGGAGCAGGTCGACGCCTACCTGCCGCCGTTCGAGCCCAGGTTCTTCCTCACGCCGAAAGACCCGATTACGCTCGGCGCCATGGCCGGCCCCGACGCGTACATGGAGATCCGCATGCTCCTGCACCAGTCGATGCAGCAGGCAAGCCGGGCCATCACGGAGTCGGCCGTCCGCTTCGGCGAGGAGTTCGACCGGTTTTCTGGAGACCTCGTCGAGGGCTACCGCACCGAGGACGCCGAAGTGCTGCTCGTGTCCATGGGCTCGCTTCTCGGGACGATGAAAGACGTGGTCGACGAACTACGGGACGAAGGCCACCCCGTTGGCATTCTCAAGGTGAGGACGGTAAGGCCGTTCCCCCGCAACCAACTGCACGACGCGTTGAGCAAGGCGAAGGTGGTCGGCGTAATAGAAAAAGACATATCCCTGGGCCTCGAGGGAATCCTCTGCTCGGAGATACGGTCCGCTTTCTGTGGAGCCGCCCTTACCCCTAACATCTCGAGCTTCGTAGTCGGCCTCGGCGGTCGCGACGTCCGCAAGAAAGACATCCGCAACATCGCACTGGGCCTGCTGTCCGATTCGACCTGCCGCGTCGAGATGACCGGCATAGACCACGAAGTGCTCTGGTCCGCGCACCAGGTCAACGACTGATTTCTATTTTCAGGAGGAGCAATGGCCAACGAGCAGGTAGAGTCGAGGCTCATGGCTTATGGGCACACGGCGTGCGCCGGATGCGGTGAGGCGCTTGCGGCCCGTACGGTCCTGGAGGCCGCGGGGCCCAACGTCATACTGACGAACGCGACAGGTTGTCTTGAGGTGTTCACGACCAGGTTCCCGCGCTCGTCGTGGCAGGTGCCATGGATTCACTCGCTCTTCGAGAACGCGGCGAGCGTGGCATCCGGCATCGAGGTCGCGCTCAAGGCGCTCGGCAGAGAGGGCGAAGCGAAGGTCATCGCTCAGGCTGGAGACGGCGGAACGGCCGACATCGGCATGGGCGCACTGTCCGGCATGCTCGAGCGCGGGCATGACATCCTCTATGTCTGCTACGACACCGAAGTCTACTCGAACACGGGCTACCAGCGCTCGGGCCTCACGCCGCTGGACGCCCTTACGACGACGAGCCCAACGGGAAAGATGTCGTGGGGCAACGCTACTCGAAAGAAAGACTTGCCGGCCATCGTAGCGGCCCATGGGGCTTCCTACATCGCGACTGCTTCCGCCGGCTATCCCAACGACATCAAGCGCAAGATAAAGAAGGCTCTTACGTTCACCGGACCGACGTACGTCCAGATTCACTCTCCTTGCGTGTCGGGCTGGGGCGTCGAGAGCCAGCTCACGATCAGGATGGCGCGCGCCGCTGTTAATTGCGGCCTGTATCCGCTGTTCGAGATGGAGGCTGGCAAGGTCACGGGCGTCAGAAAGATAAAACCAGAAGAGCTTATCGGTGTAGAGGAGTACCTGAGGCCCCAGAAGCGGTTCGCTCACCTGTTCAAGTACCCCGGAGGCGAAGCGCACATCAAGGACCTGCAGGCCATCGCGGATGCCAACTTCGACAAGTACGGGCTACTGCAACCCGGCGCACCATCCCATGACTAGGGTAACGTTTCCTGGAGCATCTCTATGCCTGTCCGACCGACCCCGGCTCGCCTAATGCGCATACAGGATGATGGGATAGCCCACCACGTCGTGGCCTCCCGTTACACTCCCGCCGAAGTTGAAGTACATCGGCCGCTCGATCACGAACGGCCCTGTCCCCGAAGCCACGGTTGAGACCGAGTACTGGCCCGGAAAGTCATCGGCCACTTTCACGGTCACTCGGGTCTGGGCGGGCACGTGGTGTTTCACGACCTTCTTCCCGTCACCTTCCAGGTAATACCTGAGGGTAACGTCGATATCTCCGATATCGCCTCCCGGCACGTTCGGGTTCCAGATGGTCAGGTAGGTATCGAAGTTGGGGACAGCAGGAGCGCGAGACATATGGATACCGCCAACGCTTTCAGAAAGGCGCTTAACGGAATGTGTGAAACCGGTGCGGGTTGCCTTGGATTCATTTGAACCCGCTCCCTCTCAGAACCACCCCGAGTGCCGTTGCCACGATGCCGTAAAATATATGCGATGCGACAGGTTGAGTCCAGTTATGACACTACACCGATAGCTTGCAC
>DATCGY010000272.1:0-4934 GCA_036508635.1 Candidatus Anoxymicrobiaceae bacterium | reverse complement strand
CGAGCTGGCGCCCGGGGACATTCTCGGGTTCAGGGGCTGGGGCCACGTCGGACTGTACGTCGGCGGCGGTGAGTTCATACAAGCGCCGCACTCGGGAGATGTCGTAAAGGTCTCTTCTCTTGGCGCGCGCAGCGACTTCTGCGGGGCCGTCAGGCCGTAGGTGGCCACGCGTATTCCTCGGCCTCTAAAATGACCGTATTGGGCGCTTGTTTGTCAGCCACCGCCCCAATCCTACCGTACACCGCTTTTGTCATTGACTCGAGTGTCCCTCTCTTGTAGCGTTCAATTCACGGGCGGTCTCGCGTTATTAAGGACCATTTCAAATATCCCCAAGAGTTGCCGCATAAAGAAAGGTTCTAGTGAGACCGCCTTCCCCTCTATCTATCCCGGCCGCTCGTCGGTGATGACTGTTACTGGCCGCGGAAGTGCTGAGAATCAACGTTGGCACAAACGCACCAATATATTGCATGAGTGTCATGCACCAGCGCATCAAGACGACGCGATATAGCATGGCAGGACGTGCCAGAGATGAGGTCTTGCGAGAGGTTCTTCGCCCGCGCCTGAAACACTTGCTGAGGGGCGTGATACAGGGTTTTCTCTCTAGAGATAATACTTCGTCGCCTGCACCTCGTGTCGCTTCGAGATCTTCTGAAGGAGCCTGATAAAAGGTGAGCCAAGGAACATGGGAGCATTCATAGCGCCCTCGGGGCACACCCTGACACACTCGAAGCAGTGCAGGCAGCCGATACCTTTGTCCGGCCTGCCAGGGATGGAATGGAGCCGGCCGCTGGGGCATCGTTTCTTGCATGCGCCGCAGTCGGCGCACTTTGCGGAGTTGAAACGGATTGGAGGCATCATCATGCCCATGACTCGCATGTTGAAAACGGTCTTAGTGAGCATGAAATAGAACCTGCTGTCCCTGCGGGTGCTTTCGATGTCGAGCTCGCTCCCGTCCCCGTCCTTGAGCCTGGGCGCTACCAGATCGATCCACTCCTCCAGTAGCTGCCAATCTTCGACGCACGGATGATTACTTCCGAGCGGATTTCGGCTTCTGAACATCATCGAGTGCACCGACTGAACCTGTGCGGCTCCCTTGACGCTGTATCCCCGCACCGCCAGCAACCTGCCCATCTCGTACAGCGCGATGCCTTTACTCACGCCGCCGAACGTCGCGTAAGTGAGCGCGGGCGTTTTGTTCACTTTGGGTATGTCTTCGAGGAACCAGTAGATGGGACGCAGCGGGTGGTCGGCATAGACGGGGCTGCCTACGAGCAGGAGATCGTGCTGGCCGGCCTCCGCGGCGATGGAGCGCATCGCTTCCCTGGCCGCCCCGGCCAGGTCATATTCGGTTATCGTGTAGCCGAGGTTGGCAAGGAACGACGCGATCGTGCGGCCGGCCTTTCTTGCGGTTCCCTGGGGCGACACGTAGACAAGGGCGAGAGTTTTGGTATTCGGAGCGTTCAACTGCCCACCTCCGGGTGCGTTTGCCGGGTCCCCTCGTGATCGCGGCTAGAGTCGACCATTCCCCACGGATGATATTTGACCTGGCTCCTTTTACGAGCACCGTGCCCGGGTCGCCTCAGGAATCCGCTTGCTCATTCGGCCAGCGCTTGTATGAGTTCTTCTTTGCTTCCGCCAGTTCATCTATGGCGGCTTCTCCTCTCGGCTTTTTCACTGCTCGAGGGCCTGCTTAACATCTCGCAGTCTTCAATCACCATGTCAAAACCTGCTAGCGGTTCCAGGCTTTCATTCGCAGCACACTTGCAACGAACATGGCCGCGGTGAAAGCGACGAGCATCAGGGAGCTCACGAGGACCCCGAAGTAATCCTTGAACCCGAGCCCTTTGTACAGTAGGTCCGCCGCGTAGGAGACCGGGCTGAACCATGCCAGCACGCGTCCGTAGAGGGGCAGCGTCGATATCGCTATGAATATGCCGCTGATGAACATGAGGGGCAGCCTTACGAGGTTCAGCACCATCATCACCTTTGGCGGCGTGTCTGCCTTAACCGTCGATATCAACATGCCCATCGTCGCCATGCACAGGTTGCCCAGGACCAGTGCCAGGACCAGCGCGGACCAGTCCTTGATGGTCGAACCGAAGAAGATAAGCCCGATAGCCAGCGGGAACAGGCAGATGACGAAGCCGAACAGGAAGGCGCTCATCACCTTGCCGAGCACGGCATCGGTCATGGAGACTGGCGCGAACAGGAGGCGCTCGAAGGTCCGGTTCATCTTCTCCCAGGGGACGCTGAAAGGCGCCACGGTTGTCGTCGAGAAGAAGAGGGTCAGGGCGATCAGCCCGGGGAACAGGTCCACGGCCTTCACGTCCCTGCCTATCATGAAGGCGAAAAAGATCGCGACGGGGAATACGAGCCCGAATATCAGTACGGCGGGCTGGAAGTAGTAGATCTTCATGTCTTTACTTGAGATGGCCCAGGCTTTTCTCAGGCCGTCCCAGGCGGCGGGCTTTCTCGCGGCCGCAGTGGTATCACTCATTGCCTGCCACTTCCTCACTCTTCGCCGTCAGCTTCACGAAGACATCCTCCAGCGAAGGGCCGAATGTGTTCACGGACACGGGTTTGAGGCCGCGCTCCGACATGAACGGATAGATCGCTTCCAGCACACACGGTGGGTCGGAGGTGACCAGGTGGTACTTGTCGCCGAGGGGGCGGACGTCGCTTACGCACGGCAGACTCCAGAGGCCTTTCTCTTCATCAGCGTTGATTTCGCGGTCGAACGAGACATCGATTGCCTGGGCCTCGGTGGCCGCCTGTTTCAGCCTCTCTGGAGTATCCACCGCTATCAGGTCGCCGTGGTTTATGACCGCTATCCGGTGGCAGAGCTGATTGGCCTCCTCCATGTTGTGAGTAGTGATAAAGACGGTGACGCCGTCGCGGTGCAGGTCCTGGACGATGTCGCGGATGAGCCGCGAGCTCTCGACGTCTAGGCCTGACGTCGGCTCGTCCAGGAACACGACCTGCGGGTCGTGCATCAGCGACATGGCGATAGTCAGGCGTCGCCTCAAGCCCAGGCTGAGCTCGACCGATTTCTTCTTGCGGTGGTCTTCCAGGTCGAACAGCCTGATAAGCTCGTCCGCGCGCGCTACGATGTCTTTTTTGCGCATTCCGTAAAGTGCCCCGGTGAAAGTCAGGTTGGCAGCGGTTGTCAGCTCGAAGAACACGTTGGAGGCTTCTGGCACGATGCCGACCACCGCCTTTACGGCCAGCGTATCGCGGACGGTGTCCATCCCGAGGATGGTAGCCGTACCTTCGCTCGGGCGTGTGAGGTTCGTAAGCATGCGCATGGTCGTGGTCTTGCCGGCCCCGTTGGGGCCCAGGAAACCGAAGACCTCGCCCGCCTCGACGTCGAAAGATATGTGATCTACGGCGAGGAACGAATCGAAGTACTTGGTTAGCCCGTTTACCTTGATTGAAGCATCCATCGATAGTCTCTATTCTCCAGTGTCGCTTCTGCCTGATTCAGTAAGCGGTATCAGGAACCTTTTTCCTCGAGCTTGTACTTGATCTGGCAGTAGCCTACCTGTTTGCCTTCTTTATCCACCCCTACGAGCGTGGCCTTCTTGCCCAGCACCCTGGAGATCGCCATCATTCCCGTCGGGGTGATAGGGCAGAGGGCCTCCTCTCCTGCCTTCTTGAGGATATCGTTGCCGGGACAGATGACGCATCCGCCTACGTCGATGGTAAGCTCATCGCCGTTGATCGTAACCTTGCTATCGTCGGCGAAGCCCAGGCCGTCGGTCAGGAACTCCTCGAACTTGGCCCCGAACTCGCCCTCGTCCGTGATGCTGCCTCCGATCTCGGACATCCATTCGTTGGTCCACTCGGAAGCGATCTTCGGTTTGATCTTATCGAGCTGGCTCGCATTGGCCCTGGCAACGGCCACGTGGTACTTCTTAAAGAACTCCTCTGTGTTTTTCATCTCTCACTCCTTTGCCGGAACAACTTCGCATGTTAGTAAGAAGGAGGCCTGACGGCCCGCAATTCCGCTACTAATTCTATAGACTGATGAATACTTTATGATCGAGGAACGAGATCTCCTGTACCTTGCCCTCGATTTCCTTCTCTTCCCCGAGCAGGTCCACGATCCATACCTTGCCGTCGTGGTCCTTCAGTTGGGCCACGTCCTCCATGACCAGCTTCTCGTCTTCCTCATCTCTTATGTAGACATTGGATTCACACATGAAACTCACCTCCGCGAGTCATAGTGCCTAGTTGACAGTAAAGAGCATATGCTCTATATTTAATTATGGTCATATGCCCGCAACCTGTCAATAGGAGGTAATTGTGGCAAGGCCTGCCAAGCCAAGGTTCGTCACAGGCGAGCCTTGCGTAGACTTCTTCAAGCCCCGGGGCATTCCCCTTCGCGAGCTGGAAAAGGAGTGTCTTTCCGTCGAAGAACTGGAAGCCCTAAAGCTCGCGGACATCGAGTGTCTGTACCAGGAGGATGCAGCTGAAAGGATGGAGGTCTCACGACCGACTTTTCAGAGGGTCCTCAAGTCCGCCCGTGGGAAAGTAGCCCGATGTCTGGTCCAGGGCAAGGCGCTCGGTATTGAGGGGGGCAACTACGTGCTGGCAGGAGAGGGCAAGACTTTCGAATGCCTGTCTTGCGAGCACAGTTGGGAAGAGCCTTTTGGCAGCGGCGTCAGGGCCTGCGAGACCGTGTGCCCGAAATGCGGCCAGATGACAGTGCGACGCGCATGCGCCAGAAGACCCCGCATGAACAGTTCACAAGGGCCGGGCGGTTGTTGTGCTTCACAGGTCGCGCGCGTTCGGAAAGGCTCGGCTGTGGCAGGAAGCGCTGAAGACGTTGAAGAGAAGAGGAAATAGCATGAATGGAGGAAACGTGAAGATCGCTATCGTGATGGAAGACAGTAATGTGGCACCGCACTTCGGGCATTGTGAGAAAGTAATGC
>DATCGY010000271.1:0-3891 GCA_036508635.1 Candidatus Anoxymicrobiaceae bacterium | reverse complement strand
GGCTTCCGGCGCGCCCCGAGGAGGTCGAGTTCCTCAGCGCTTCGCTCAAGCAGGTCGAGGAGATGCGGCGCATCCTGCCGTCCCTCGCCCGCAAGCTCGCCGCGCGCATCGCCAGGCGCAACAACGTGGGAAGGCGGGGACGTGTCGACGTCAGGAACACGCTCAGGCACAGCATCTCCACCGGGGGCGTCCCCCTGGAGGTGAAGTACAGGAAGCGCATCCCCTCGAAGCCCGAGCTGTGGATACTCTGCGACGTATCGGGCTCGGTGCGGACATTCAGCACTTTTACGCTGCAGCTCGTCTACAGCCTGCATCAGCAGTTCAAGGCCGTGAGGAGTTTCGCCTTCATCGACCGCGTCGACGAGGTAACGGACTGCTTCTCCAGCTTCGATGTGGGCGAGGCGGTCGAGGAGGTCTATCGCCAGGCCACGGTGGTGGACGGGGACGGCCACAGCGACATCGGTCGCGCCCTGGAGATGTTCGATGCCGATTACTCGAGGGACCTGGGGCCCCGATCGACCGTCCTTATCCTGTCCGACGCGAGGAACAACGCCAGGGATCCCAGGGCCGAGGCGCTCGAGGTCATCCGCGAGAGGTCGAGGAAGGTGTTCTGGCTCAACCCCGAGGCACGCGATCGCTGGGACACCGGCGACAGCGTCATAGGCGCCTATGCCGCGCACTGCGACGAGGTCCAGGAGTGCAGGAACCTCAAGCAGCTTGCCGATTTCGTCTACAGGAGGGCTTGAGCGGTCCTTCGCCGGGCCCCCGGCTGCGCTTCCGGGCGCGCCGGCCGGCTCATCCCCGGGCCGCCACCCGGGGCGCGGAGCCCCCTGACCGCGACATTGACACTCGGGGGAACCCTCATTACCATCAAGAATGAGATCCATGAACCGGAAACCGATGAAGGGGTTTTTCGAATGTTTGGACTGGGACCGACAGAGCTGATCATCATACTGGTAATCGCTCTGGTTATCTTCGGGCCTTCCCGTCTCCCCAAGGTGGGGCAGTCGGTCGGCCAGGCACTGCGCGCGTTCCGCGATTCGACCGACAAGGTGCAGGCCGAGGTACAGAAGAGCCTCGACACTCCTGAAGCACCCGAGCCCACAGACTCCGGCACAGAGCAGAAGTCTTAAGCCCCAAGGGGTTTAATTGGCAACCGGCCACATGACCTACCTCCAGCATCTGGAGGAACTTCGCCGCAGGATAATCGTCAGCGCAATCGCCCTGGTCGTGGCGTTCGCGGTGGCGTGGCTCTTCGCGTGGGACATCCTGACGATCCTCAAGAACCCCGCCGGGGGAGTGACCCTCAACTACATGAGCCCGATGGAGCCGTTCCTGGTGAGGTTCAAGCTGGCCATGTTCGGGGCCGTCATCCTGGCGCTCCCCGTCATCCTCTTCGAGCTCCTCTCCTTCGCGTCTCCCGCGCTGAAGGCCAAGGAGCGCAGGTACACCATCGGCGTACTGGTCCTGATAGTGGCGTTCTTCGCCGCCGGCGTTTTCTTCGGGTACCGCGTGATCATGCCTCCGGGCATCCGCTGGCTCTTCAACGTCGCGGGCACCCAGATGAGGCCGGTGCTTTCCGCCAACCAGTACATCACGTTCATGGGCTGGTTCATGATCGGCCTGGGGGTGTCGTTCGAGACGCCCATATTCATATGGATGCTGGTCGCGCTCGGCGTGGTGACGCCGGAGCAGCTGGTCAAGCAGTGGAGGTGGGCGGTCATCATCATCCTGCTGGCGGCCTCGATCATCACCCCGGACTGGAGCCCGGTCACGATGACGCTGGTCGCGATACCGATGGCCATCCTCTACGTGCTGAGCATCCTGCTGGCTCAGTTCACCACGCGAAGACGCAGGGCCGCGGAGGCCGCCGCCATCCTGGAGGCCGCCGAGGCCGAGTGATGACATGCACACGCGCAGGAGTGGGCTTCCGCGAGCCCGCCCCTCACCCCGACCATAGATGAGCAAGGAGACAAATTGATAATCGAGTGGTCCGATCCTGGTGTCGAGGCTGTACGCGAAGGAGTAGAAACGTACGCGGAGCGATACCCTGAGTACGCCGACGCGCTCAGGTTGTATGGCGCGATAATGGAAGTCCAGCAATCCGCGCTGGAAAGTATCTCCTGCCCGCTGGAGCCGCTCAGTCCCGAGGAGGTCGAGAGCAGGCTGCTCTCCGGCGAGCCACTGCTGGATCCTGGAGCGGTCGAGATCGACGGCCCTGCGTACCGGCGCGTCCTTGCCGACATCTGCAGCGCCGTGGTCGAGAACGCACCCGAAGCTTTTACTCTGGGTGAGGAACTTCTGGCCTGGGAGGGGCTCTCCGACGAGCGCCTTCCGGAGACCCGCGACCTCGTGCTCGAGGGGCGTGACATAGACTTCAAACCCGCCGCGGACCTCTCCGAGAGGGACGGGAAACTTGTCACGGATTTACTCTGGGAAGGACTTGCACCTTTCTACCGTGTCTGTGGTAGGATTCTTGCGTCTAAGATGGAGCAATCTATATGGCAACGTGGCTACTGCCCCGTGTGCGGGGGAGCTCCATTGATAGGGCTGTATCAGGAAGAGGACGGCCTGTGGGTCGTCGAGTGCTCGCTCTGTCACACGGGCTGGAACGTCCAGAGGGCGGCGTGCCCGTTCTGTACAGGCTCGCAGGGGTCGCTTGAGTACATCTACATAGAGGATGAC
Source organism: Candidatus Anoxymicrobiaceae bacterium (assembly GCA_036508635.1). GTDB lineage: Bacteria > Actinomycetota > Geothermincolia > Fen-727 > Anoxymicrobiaceae > FEN-727. The sequence continues at coordinate 1,206 of DATCGY010000271.1, read as the reverse complement.
AAGACCCGGAGGGCCAACTACTGTAGGGCGTGCAAGAAGTACGTCAAGACCGTGGACTCGCGCGACAGCGGGGAAGCGCTCCTTCTGCCGCTGGAGGACATAGTCACTGCAGACCTGGACCTCGCAGCGAGAGACGAGGGGCTGACCCCGGCCACCGGCCGGTCATGATGACCCACCGGTCAGGGTGAACAGCCAAATCACGTTGGGAAGAATGAAGCCTTAAGGGGGGTGGATTTTAATTTTTTGCGGGATGCCGGCTTTCGTAGCGGGTGATCTCACCGAGAAGTTGTTGTCAAACTGAGAAAGTGAGGGGGGACATGGAACTTTCGCGTAGAGATTTTCTAAAGCTATCCGGCACCGGTCTCGGTGCTGTTGCTTTAGTTAACCTCGGAATCAAGATGCCGATGCGCGCGGCAACAGCACCTCTTCGTATCATCCATGCAAAAGAGACTTCGGGCGTATGCTCCTTCTGCGCCGTAGGTTGCGGGACTCTCGTGGCCACGGAACTGGAGGAAGGCAAGAACCACGTCGTGAACGTTGAAGGCAACCCTGACTGCGCCATCAACTTCGGGACGCTCTGCAGCAAGGGCGCGGCGCTCATCCAGAAGTCCTACGTGGACGGCAAGTTGAACAACGAGAGGCTGCTGAAGCCACGCTACCGCGCACCAGGCGCGTCGGGCTGGACCGAGATCACCTGGGACGACGCGATCACCAAGATCGCCAAGAAGATCAAGGCCACCAGGGACGCGGCCTGGATCAAGGAAGACGACATCATCGGTGCCGACGGCAAACCCACGGGGCAGAAGGTCCCGGCAAACCGCACCGAGGCCATCGGAACTCTCGGGAGCGCCGAGCTTTCAAACGAGGGCGCCTACCTCTACCAGAAGCTCTTCCGCTCTCTCGGCGTGGTGTACATAGAGCACCACGCCCGGTTGTGACACGGTCCCAGCGTCTCCAGTTTGGGGAACACGTACGGACGAGGAGTCATGACCAACCAGGTCCAGGACTTGAAGATGAGCGACGCCTTCATGGTCTGTGGATCTAACGCCGCAGAAAACCACCCGATAACGTTCAAGTGGATCCAGCAGGCGCTTCACCGCGAGACGGATCCCGCGACCCTGATAGTGGTCGATCCCCGTTTCACGCGTACCGCGGCCAAGGCCAACATCTTTGCGCAGACCAGGCCGGGCACTGACATAGTGTTCT
>DATCGY010000270.1:0-4016 GCA_036508635.1 Candidatus Anoxymicrobiaceae bacterium | reverse complement strand
CGGCAAAAGGTCTCGTCTTCCGCGTCAGGCGCGCCGGCAGGACGCTCTATAACGCCATCCCGTTCATGATAGGCCTGTACGAGTACTCGGTCGGAAAGGTGGACGGAGAGCTCGCCGCCCTTTTCAAGGAATACTACGAGTTGGCTTACATGGACGAGATGGGAGCCAGCGGAGTGCCCGGATTCAAGGTCGTCCCGATAGGCGAGCACATCGTGGATGAGGTCGCGCTTTTCCCCTACGCCGCGCTTAAGGGAACCGTGATGGAGGCGAGGAAGATATCCGTCGCCGACTGCATCTGTAGAAAGGAGGCGCACCTGACCGGAGGGGGCTGCGACCGTCCCATGGAGACCTGCCTCAGCTTCGGCGCTGCCGCCGAGTTCTATATCGAAAACGGCATCGGGCGAGAGATCACGGCGTCGGAAGCGATCGACATCATCGAGGAAGCCGACAGGGCGGGTCTCGTCCACGCCGGCACCAATACCGTGCACCTCTCCAACCTGTGCAACTGCTGCCCGTGCTGCTGCGCTTCCATGAAGGGCATCACCAGGATGGGCCGGGAAAGGCGCCTTTACCTGAATGCCCTTTTCGAGGCCCGGGTCGACGAAGAGGAGTGCACGGGCTGCGGTGACTGCACCGAGCGCTGCCCCGTGGGCGCCCTCACGCTCGCGGCCGCCGCGTCGGTGGACCGGGACGCCTGTCTCGGTTGCGGATTGTGCGCGGGAGCATGCGAGGCCGGCGCCATCACCCTGCACCTCAGGGAGGACCGGGACGAACCGTTCGGGCGCATGCTCGATCTCGGTGCCGCCATACTCGACGGCAAGCACGGAAACTCAGTTCCGTGATCTCACACCCACTGTGACAGGTCGTTCTTCAGGAATTCCTCGACGGGTATGCCATCGCCCCCGACCAGGAGCTTGTACCGTGGAGCATACTTGCGGTCGAACGCCATCATGCCGGCCCGGCGGCCGCCGGCCCCTGCGCTCTTCACCTCGATTGCGGTTATTTTCTCCCCGGCCTGCAAGACGAAATCGACTTCCTCGTCTCCCTCGCGCCAGTAGTAGAGCCTGGTGTTCTTATTCGCGCAGACATCCAGCAGGTGAGCGCCGACGGCCGACTCCACCAGGCGCCCCCACCAGCTTCTGTCGCTCTTCGCTTCCTTGAGTGACATTCCAGACTGCGATGTGATCAGCCCGGTGTTATAGACCAGCAGCTTCGGGCTCGAACCCCTTCTCCGGACTGCCCGCCCCGAATACTTGCCGAGCCCTGCCAGGAAGCCGACGCCGTCGAGCAGCTCCAGGTAGTGAGCAAGCGTGGTGGTATTCCCCGCGTCGCGCAACTGACCCAGCATCTTCTGGTAGGACAGCACCTGGCCGGAGTACTCGCAGCCGAGCGCGAATAACCTCCTGAGCAGGGCCGGCTTGTGGATTCGCGTCAGCAGGAGGATATCTCTCGAGATGGTAGTCTCTATAAGGGAATCCTGAATGTATCGTGACCACCTGCCGGGCTGCCTTACCAGTGGCGCCGCCCCCGGATAACCACCGTAGAAGATGTATGTTTCGAGGTCCCAACCGAAGTAGTCGGCGCATTCTGCGAACGACCAGTGCCCGGCCCGCACCGTTTCGAACCTTCCCGCGAGGCTCTCGGTCAGACCACTTTGCAGCAGCAGTTGGGACGAGCCCAACAGCACGACCTTCAGCTTCGAGTCGTTGAACGTGTCCTCGTCCCAGAGCCGCTTGACGGTCTCGGACCAGTCGGGGACCTTCTGGATCTCATCGAGAACCAGCACGGGCGCGGGGCGGCTGCCGAGCGACCTGCCGGTCTCCCACTGTTGCTCCAGCCAGGCCTGGTCCCTCAACGCCGGTTGGTCCGCGGAGGCGTAGTGAGACGGACGGTCGATATGCTCCAGGACCTGCTTGATCGCCGTGGTCTTGCCCACCTGGCGCGGGCCGTACAGCACCTGGATGAACCGGCGTGGCTCGCTGATGCGCCTGGCCAGCAGACTGTTTATTTCCCGTACGTATAGGTCCGCCAAGACGCCTTCTTTCTGTTGAGAATATGAAAATAGACCTATAGATTGCTCAATATACTGAGTAATATTACTCAATATACTGAGTAATATCAATAGCCACGAGGCAAGCGCCCCTTGCCACACGAGGTGCAGTCGGCAAAAGCCCTATTCCAGCGGCAGTGCCTTCGCCAGGAAATCGTTTATCTTCGGCCACGAATCCTCCGACGCCCGCGCGTTCGCGACGGGCGTTCCCCCGAGCAGCTCCACGAAGCCGCCGGGAATCGTCAAGTAGTTGATGTTCGTCGGGGTGTACGGGCTAACTATCTGGTGGCCGGCGTCCGGGTAGGTCAGCGCGATATCCTCATGTTGATGGCCTTTGGACCTCAGCCTCTTGGAGCTTTGGCTTTCTTCTTAATCGAGCCGTCTGCCTTCAAGCACCCGGTCATGATCAGGTCGACGAATGTCTGGGCAATCTCATCGGCCGAGCACTCCCCGTCAGTCTTGTACCATCGGGAAAGCCAGTTGCACATGCCGAATATCGCGCGCGTTGTCACGAGTACATTCATCTCCCGGAAAGTTCCCTCTTCGATAGCCTGATCGAAAAGAGCCCTGATCTTATTGTCGATTTCCTTCGTCGTTTTGCGGATATACCTTCTCTGTGCGGGGGGCAGTTCGCTCTCCTCGGACAGGTATACATTGATGATGTCTCCGCTCTGTGTGTAGAGGTTCACGTTGAAGAAAATAATGTCGCGCAGCTTCTCCTCAGGTTTCTTGTCGGTGTTGAAAATCTCCTCCACACCATCCTTGTACTGGTTTATGGCGGCTTTACAGATGGCATAGAGGATGTCGTGCTTCGACTTTATGTAGAAATAGAGTGCTGCCTGGGTCACGTTCAGTTCAGCGGCGATATTAGCAAGCGTGGTGCTCCGGTAATCGTTCTTGCTGAATAAACCGGCAGAGACAGTGACAATCTCGTCCCATCGACCCTTGCTCATCGCGTTCTCCTCGTGCTTCCCTCTCCATCTTTCATACCGATCTTCCAGGCGAGAACGAGCCATTATTGTATCGTTTCGACACTCGACCTGCCTAGAATCGATCGTGCGGTCACAGCCCAGTATCGACCATGCCGGGCCAACAATTCAAGGACGCATCTCAACCGGAAGACGATTGACATACCCGAAAATATCCCATTATAATCGGCCTACTAAGTAGTAAGTAAGTCATAAGCGCTCGTTGCTTATACTCGATGAAAGGCTCGTCCAGGCACAGCCGATAGCGCATGAAGCCTACCGGGAGGGGGCTAGTGTCGTCCACGTGCATGCCCGCAATCCCGCGCAGCAGGCAAGGGAAATGCTTGGGATCTCTCAAACGCCTTCAAAGTACTGAGTAAGCGAACGGTCAAACGAGCAAGGAAAAGGAGGAAATCCATATGGAAGACTGGCGGGATACACAGGAACTGCTCGTGATGGACGGGCACATCAAGATCCCGTACGAGTGGGCCGCGGGGGAAGTGGGTTCAAAGTATCTCTGCGCTCTTCGCGATGACAAGAAATTCCTCGGGACAACCTGCCCTCGGTGCAAAATCGTCTATCACGTTCCTCGCCGCAACTGCCCGGACTGCTTCGAGGAGTGCTCCGAGTGGGTGGAACTGGGGAACACCGGATCACTGGTCAGCTATACGGTGGTCAGGCGATATGACCCCGAACTGGCGCCACTTCCCTTACCTTTCGGATATGGGGTGATCAAGCTCGACGGCGCGGACACCGGTTTCCTTCACCTCCTTTACGAGTTCGAAGACGGGGGGCTGTCAGCAGGCATGAAGGTGGAAGCCGTTTTCGAGGATGAACGAGAGGCTGAAATCCTTGATGTCAAATACTTCCGCCCGATCAAGGGGGTGTAGGGAATGGAACCCGTGGCAGTAATCGGAGTAGGGATGACCGAGATAAAACGGGAGCGCAGGGCGGACAGCTACGCGGACCTGGTCTTCGAGGCGGTCCGGAAAGCGCTG
>DATCGY010000269.1:0-4640 GCA_036508635.1 Candidatus Anoxymicrobiaceae bacterium | reverse complement strand
CTGCTGTGCCTTGACGGTGAGCTTCTCCGGATCGACCATCCCGCGCCTCCTCCTAAAGCGGAGCGGCTCCCGCTCCGAGAATCAATGTCAAAAGGACTGCCTTGATGCCGGAATTCGTGCTATTCAGTATCTGAGGGCGATATCCACCCGTCAAGGTTTGTATACATTAGAATGAGTCACGTTCCTGCAGAGTGAAGATTGCGGAAGGCGGATATGGCAGAGGGCAACAACCTCGCCGGCCAGGTCGGCGACGTCAAGCATGAGTTCGGTATCCTGGTGCGCAACAGGAATTTTATGCGGCTGTTCTGGGGCCAACTGATCTCGTGCACCGGCGACTGGGTAGCCACGTTCGCCCTCATGTCGCTCGTCTACCGGATGACCAATCACTCACCGCTCGCCGTCGGCGCCGTCCTTGCGTTCCGCATCGTGCCGGCTCTGTTCAGCGGGCCGCTCGCCGCCATAGTCGCCGACCGCTTCGATCGCAAGAAGCTCATGATCGGGTGCGATTTCTTCCGCGGGTTGATCATCCTCTCAGCGCCTTTCATGACAAAGTTGTGGGGGATCTACTTCCTCGTCTTCTTCCTCGAGGGGCTGTCGATCATATGGCTGGCCGCGCGCGACGCGAGCATCCCGAACCTCGTCGATCCCGACCAGTTGACCATGGCCAACACTCTGTCGATGGCGACGACCTACGGAGTGATCCCCTTCGCCGCGTTGATCTTCTCACTGGTCACGGTCCCTTCGCCGCTGACAAAGCTGTTCGTGCACGGCGGCTTCTTCACGCTCCACCCGACGGCCATCGCATTCATCGCCGACTCGCTGACCTTCTTTGTAGCGATCACTTTCTTCATCCGCATGAGGCTCGAATCCCCGCGCGACTACCTGGGCAAGGAGGAGGTCTCGGCTGGTTTCTTCGAATCGATAACGTTCGCCGTGAGGAACCCGTTCGCCCGCTCGCTTTTGCTGGGCGCGGCGATGGGATGCATCGGAGGCGGGAGCCTCTACGCTGTCGGCATCGGTTACGTCAAGCAGGTGCTCGGAGCAACATCGGACGCGGCATTCGGCTTTCTCATGGCCTTGTTCGGGATCGGAATGATAATCGGGATCGTGATGCTGCAGATAATGGTGAAGCACGAGGAGAAACCCTGGATGATGCGAGTGTCCCTCCTCGTAGCGGGGGGCATAATGGTCAGCATGTCCATAGTGCAGTGGCTGCCGATCGTCTATATGCTGGCCGCTTTCTTCGGCGCCGCGTTCGGGGTCCTGTTCCTCGTGGCGATCACCATGGTCCAGGAGAAGATCGAAGACCGCGACAGGGGCAAGGCTTTTGCCGCATTCCACGCCGTCACCCGGATCTTCCTCGTCGTCGGTGCCGGCCTGTCAGGCGCGATCGCAACTATCGTCGGTACGAGGACGATCCACGTCTTCGGAATCACGTACGTGGTGCACGGGGTATCGATAGCCTTGATGGTCGCCGGGTTCCTGATTGCGGCCGTCTCGGTTGTGCCGCTTGGCCAGAAAAAGGAGCGCTACCGCGAATACTTCGTGCGCGAGAAGCAGGCGGAGGCTGTCGAGCAGGAGTAGGCCTCGCGGTCATGGACCTCGCTCAAAACCCACCTATCGTGTCTGTGCCGCCGGAGCGGTTGTCCCAGTACATGGAGCGCTCCACTATGATGTTCCCGCCCGGGGTCTTCGACTGCACCACGACGCCGGCGAAGTTGTCCTTGATCATGTCGCCCATGTTGTAAGAGCGCCTCGAGTTGCCCGGTATCGTGTCGCTGAAGGTCTTGTTGGCCGACCCGTTATAGGTCAGGTAGGTCACGGTTATGTTCACCGGGCCCGGGTTCGGGTTCTGCACCAGGGTCCACGTCTCGAACGTCCTCTCGAAGCCATAGCCGCTGCGCCCGTCAGCGAGGTACCAGGTGGGCTGTGGTGCCGCGGCGCCGATCGAGTCGTGGCAGGCCTCGCCCGTTCCGTTATCCCAGTACATGGAGCGTTCAGCCACTATAGGGAGCGACCCGTGGACACGCGTTGACAGGTCCATTCCGGGCGCGACGTCGTTGACCTTGATCGTCTTTCTCGAAAGCCCGGCGAGGGTAAAAGCAGGCTGTTTCACTTCGCCCGACGGTGTCATGTAGGTCACCGTCACCTGGGCGGGGTCGGGATTGGGGTTCTCGACGAGCACGTAAGTCGTGAAACCCCACGCGGTCGAGCCTTCCGCGAGGAAGAAGTCATTGGACGGCATGGTGACGCCGATCGAGTCGTGGCCTTCCCTGCGGTTGTTGCGGTACATCGCCCGCTCGGGGATGACGGGAACGTCCGAGGTTACCCTTATGGAGGCGTCCGCCTGCCCTATATCATCGCGGATGTTGAAACTCGCCCGCGCATGTGCCGGCACTGTCTTATGAACAGTCTTTGGTCCCTGCCCCTCGATCATGTACGTGACTGTGCAATCAGCCTGTGAGGCCGACGGGTTCATGATCAGCAGCCAGCACTCGAAATTCCACGCCGAGGAGCCCTCCGCGAGATACCACGCGGTCTGCGGCCCGGTGACGCCAATAGAGGAGTGGCCTTCGGCCGCCGCCGCGCCCGGGCCTCTCCAGAACATCGTCCGGTCCACCGCGATCGTCTTGCCTTCCAGGCACTCAACCTGGGTAGAAAAATCGGCGTTGAGGAGGTTGTCCTGGTCAGCCGGGTTGATGGTCGTGCGGCTCCTGGGAGCCATCGTGATGTCAGGCCTGTGAACCGGTCCGTCCTTGGTCAGATATGTCACACGCACCGTGACCTGCTGTTTGTTCGGATTGATGATCGCGATGTCGGTATTGAATCCCCAGGCGGTGGAGCCCTCGGGGAGGTACCACTTCGGAGAGGTGGCCGCGAAGACCTTGTCTGCGTTCGACACCCCGTTGGCTGCCGTGACGGTGACCGGACCGACGCCAGCGCCAGGAGGCACAGAGCATCTGATTCTGGTGTCCGACCAGTACGAGGTTCCCGCCGCAACACCGTTGAACTTGATCGTCGAGAGGGCTCCTCCCGCGGCGGAGGGCGTATCGCCAAACCCCGTACCTGTAACATTGACGGCAGAACCTGGTGGACCACCAGCGGGCGACACCGAGGTTACAACGGGCGGCGGCTGCACTGAGAATCCACCCGCGAGCGGCGCCGGGGTCTGGCCGCCCGTTATCACGTTCACCGAGCGAGGGCCGGGGGTCGCCGACGCGCTTATAGTCATGTTGACCCTGACGCGGGCGGCATCGAGACAGGTCACAGAGTTCACCGTGACGCCCTCACCGAAAGCCGCCTGGCTTGCGGGGCTGAAGGAGGTCTGGCTTCCTGCCACCACGACGTCTCCGGTCCAACCGCGAACGACCGCCGAAGGAGCCGCGCTCGTAATCGTCGGGTTCGAGCCCACGACGAAGCCTCCCGCCAGCGGGATAGGCGACTCGAGCGCCGTCGTCACACTAACCTGTCTGGGTCCCAGTTCAGCACCGGGGACGATCTGTACCTGGGCAAGTATCCGGGTGTTGTCCACGACGTTCACAGAGCCAGGCACCACCCTCACTCCAGCCCCGAAGTCGAGCGTGGGAGTGGCCGTCTGGAAGTGCGTATAACCGGCAACGACCTCGACATCGACAGTCTGGCCTGGGTCACCGTACCCTGGCGCGCATGCCTTAATGTAAGGAGGGTCTGCGAATATTATAGTGCCGGCTGCGCCCACCGCCCACACGTTGCTAGCATCGTAGCAGAAGACCTCATAGAGCTGGTTTGTCGTCGGGCTGGTCTGGGTCGTCCAGGACGTCCCATCGAAAAACATGATCTTGCCGGTCGCGGTGACTGCCCATACGTGTGACAGGTCCTCGCCCGAGACAGCGTTCAGGTCCTCAGCCAGAGGAGACGACTGCGTCGTCCAGCTTGAACCGTTGTAGTAGCGTATCGTCCCGGCCGCGCCTACCGCCCAGACGTGACTGCTGTCGTACGCCCAGCAGTGATAGAAGTTCTGGGTCGTGTTCCCGTTCTGTGTCGCCCAGGAAGAGCCGTTCCAGAAGTAGATCATACCCGTGGTACCGACGGCCCAGACGTGGTTTGCGTCCGCGGCGGTGATGCCATAGAAGGTACCGCTGGCGATTGTCAGAGTATTAGACCACGTCGTCCCGTTGTAGCGTTGGATCACCCTGTCTCCGGCCGCCCAGACGCTGGAGGCATTCGCGGCGGTGATGCCGTACAGGCTATTGGTAGTGTTCGATGTCTGGGGCCCCCAGGCACTTCCGTTATAGAAGCGGATGACTCCGCCCACTCCTGCCGCCCACACATGTGTCGCGTCAACAGCCGTCACCGCCCTCAGGGTTGCGGTGGTGCCGCTCGTCTGCGACGTCCACAATGCCCCTCCATTGGACGAGTAATAGATATTGCCGGGGCCCGAAACGTTTGTACCGACCGCCCAGACGTGGTCCGCGTCGTAGCTCGAAACGCTGTAGAGCGTGGATGTGATGCCCCCGGTCTTGCTCGTCCAGCTGTTTGTACCCGTATTAGTGAGGAACTTCTGGTCCCCGCATGAGAAGACCCTGTTCGTTGCGGTTGCGTCCACATCGTAGATGTCGTTGGGGGTACCGCTGGTGTGGTTCGTCCAGGTCGTTCCGCTG
>DATCGY010000268.1:0-22497 GCA_036508635.1 Candidatus Anoxymicrobiaceae bacterium | reverse complement strand
CTTTCCGGCGTACTGGCCGCTGGAGGAGTCACTTCCGCGTTCAAGGAGCTGCGCGTGCAGGCGTGGGACGGATACGTCGGCAGGGTCTCCTACGATATCGCGATGAAGCCCGATACCGTCCTCGCGTACGTCATGGACGGCAAGCCCCTGCCGAGAGATGACGGGCCGGTTCGCCTCGTCGCGGCCAGCCAGGACGGTTTCTACTGGATACGCATGATCACAAAGATCGAGGTCGAGCGGTGAGATACCGTCTTTGGCTCGTCTTCATCTCCGGGCTGTTACTCCTGTCCCTCGTGGTCGCGGGATGCGCCGGGTCGAAGACCGCCGGTGAGCAGCGTTCCACATTGGTGCTGGCGACGACGACCAGCGCCGAGGACTCAGGGATCCTCGCGGAGTTCGTCAGGCGTTTCGAGGAAGGCTATCCGTACACGGTCAAAGCGATAGCCGTCGGTAGCGGGGCGGCTCTTTTCATGGGGCGCAACGGCGACGCCGACGTGATGCTGACGCACGAGCCGGTGGCGGAGCACGACTTCATGACCGGTGGCTACGGCGAGAGCTCCGACAAGGTAATGCACAACGATTTCGTCATAGTCGGACCGGCGAGCGACCCGGCGAAGATAAAAGGGCTCAAGAAAGCCGATGAGGCTTTCAGGCGAATAGCCGCAAGCGGCGCCGGCTTTGTCTCGCGTGGTGACGCTTCCGGGACCAATGCCATGGAGATGTCCGTCTGGAACCGCATCGGAACGAAGCCTGAGGCGGATCACTACATTGAGACCGGCGCTTCCATGGGCGAGACGCTCCGCATCGCTAACGAGAAAGACGCTTACACCCTGTGCGACCGCGCGACGTTCGTTGTCATGAAAGACTCGCTCGGGCTCAAACTTTTATCCCAGGGAGACCCTCGCCTCATCAACCAGTACACCGTAACGGTCGTGAACCCAAAGCGCTTCAGGCGCATCAACAACAAAGGGGCCGTCGCCTTCTCCGAGTTCCTTCGTTCTCCGGACACGCAAAAGCTCATCAAGAACTTCGGCCTCGATAAATACAACGAACACCTCTTCTACCCCGATTGATTTCCTTCGCCCTCCAAGGGGCATAACGGGATACATTGTCAGGACCAGTGGAGATTTATAAGGCGGGATTGGTGGAGTGGGAATTGGAGGTTGTATACGGTTGTGGTCAACCGCGATATCTCTATGTCACTGGCTTCCTGCCCGGAACCGATGCGCGGATCGCGGGCTCCCGGGAGGCTCAATACGACGGACGCCCTCGTCTCGACCGGGCAAGAGAAGCTCATGCTCAGTCCGGCATGACCCGCATCGAAAGACTTGAGCTCGGCAGCACCCTGGGTCACGTGGATGCTGGAGCCGATGAGCCGCGGCTCGTCCGTAGCCGGAGTCAGCCGTACGACCGCCGACCCGTGGCCGGGAAGGCGACCGAGGTCGACAGGTCCGTCCGTCTCTCCCAGGTAGCGCCCCGCCCAGAACTCGTGAGCGTGATAACGCGCGGGCTCGATCCCCAGCTCTTCCAGGCTGGTCTCCGAAGGCATCTCGACGCTGGCCCAGTTCATCACCCAGGCCAGGTAGTAAGCCCCTGACGGGTCCGAGAGCCGCGTGACCATCAATCGCGGCAGCTCGGCTTTCCAGAGGTCCGGGCATCTCGGGCGAGCCTTGACGTGGGGCAGCAGGCGGCCCGCCGTCTCCTCCTGGGCGGCGGTCCAGAGACCGACGTCGTCCGAGACGAGGAAAGCGCCGCCGAATACCGCGATCCCCGAAGCGAGAGTCCGGATCTCCGCCTCGCTCAGGCTGGTATTCGAAGGACGGAGCAGCAGGCAGTCCGGATCCCCCTCGAAGATCCTTCCGCTCGTAAAAGCCCGCGTGAACATCCCGGCCAGCGAGTTGTGGAGACCTGGCGACGCGCGGTCGCGCAGCAAGCTCTGGTGGATCGGCTGCCACGACGGCCCGACATCCGGCCCTACGCGTTGGGCATCCAGTATCCCCGCACCGAGCATCACGGGCCCGCCCGCTGCAAGCAGGATGGACTCTTCACCGACCGCTTCGCGGATCACCTCGAGAGCCTTGCGAAACGCCTCGGCACGGGTGAGGGTCTGGTCGTGTCGCTTGCCCTCGAGCATACCGGTCGCGAGAAAGTCGAGCTTGAAGTATCGGTAGCCGTACCCGGCCAGGGTCGCGAAGACGTCGCGGAGGTGCTCGAGAACTTCCGGGTTGGTCAGATCCAGGCCGTAGAAGCGGCTTCTCCAGTCGACGCTGATGCCGCCGAGCACCGGCTTGCCGCGCTTTTTTGCGATCAGCCACCCCTTGTTGCGCCTGAATATGGAGGAGCGCCTGGTCACGGTAAAAGGTGCGAGCCATATACCGGCGACCTTCCCGCGCGCCTTTATATCGTCGGCAATCTCTTTCATGCTGTCTGGAAACCTCGAGTTGGTCTCGAGCCAGCCGCCAACCTCGGACTGGTATCCGTCGTCTATCTGGATCAACTCGATGTCCAGCTCCGCGTACCTGTCTGAAAGAAGGGTGAGGTTTGAGCGAATTTCCTTCGCGGTGACGTGGTGGAAGTACTGGTACCAGGAGCACCAGCCGGCGGGAGTGCCCTTTTGTGCTCCCGCCCCCTGCCTTTCGGCGACCAGGTCGGCGTACGCCTCGAGGTTCGATGTCGAAAGGTCGCCGGGAATCACCACGAGCGGCTCGCTCCACAGCTCCACCCCGGCCTCGAGAGGCTTCCCTTCGAATCCGCACTGAGCCTCGAGCTGCGACTCCCCCGGCTTTCTCCCGAGGCGGAAAGAGATCCGTGACAGGGCACGTGTAAGCCCCGTGAATCCCAGCACTACGGAGTCACCGCCGTCGAGGTCCGCCAGCCCTCCGAACCATTCGCTCTCGAACCTGCCCCTCTCCGAGGAAACAGGCGTCGACGTGTTGGCGAGCATCGGCTTGAGGAACCTGGGAAGGAACAAGGGCAAGAAGCAATCGCCGGGGCGTCCGGCACGGACCGACCCGCTCGGCGTCCAGCACTGCCAGCCGTTCACGTAGACACGCCATGGTTTGAGGCTCTCGCGCCCGGGCCAGACTCCGCCCGGCGGAACGTAGAGCGGCGATATGGATCCCACCATCGGCGCAGGGCCTTCGCCGTTCCAGGTGATGCCCAGCCGCAGCTCGAGCGCATCGCCCCGGGCCGCCGCGCGGAAGAGCAGTTCTCCCCATTCCATGGCCATCGACAGGAGCATCGAGGTCTCGTCCGAGTCCAGGACCTTCCACTCGCCGCGCGTAGAAATGACCCAGCGTTCGGTCTTTTTCTTTAGCGGGAACCCGAGCTCGATACGTCCGGTCGCGCCCTCGAAAACATGTTGCTGCGCCGCGAAGACCGAGAACGTCCCCGCCTCCCGGTCCAGCTCGAGCCTGACCCTGTCGTTTTCAACTGTCAGCACGGTTGATGTCATCACTTTCCAAGCATCTCGCGCGCGAACGCCAAGCACATTTCGAGAGTGCAATCGCCCGAACCCGGGATATCAGCTAGGTGCGCGTCTATCTCCATGATGTCCATGCCCGAGAGCTCGGCTCCGGCGCCGTCGAGCGCCGAGCGGAGCGCTTTGCCGACTTCGACGACTTCCGCCGGCTCAAGGCCTATGGTGTCCAGAAACCTAACTGCCCCGACATTCTCGCCCGCACCGACATCCGCGTCGAGCGAAACGTAGACCGGCCCCGCCCCGATACGCGAGAGGATGTCGGATACAGTCGCCCGGATGCCCTCCAGTCGAAGGCGTTTCTTTGACACTACCGTTACGCCAGATTCCTCGAACGCAAGGTACGCATGGCGGTAGGCGGAGAATGCCGCGGACTCACCCTCCCCGGGGCTCTCGTAGCCCGGGTGGTCTGATACCCCGAGCACCGCGACTCGTTCCGGCGCCACCAGCTCACGCTCGATGACCCCCGCCAGCCACGTGCCACAGTTGTAACTCTCCCCTTCGATCGGCTCCGGCTCGCCCTCGGTCCCGCTCGCCGCGACCGCCGCCATTCTTACCGATGTCGGTATGGCGTCGAAGTGACTGTCGAGGACGATGAGTGCCGGCTCCTGCCCGGCTGACAGCAGCGCGTCGAGGACTCCACCGGTGAGTGAATGGTCCACCCCTACCAGCAGCGGGCGGAGCGGAAGCACGCGCTCTTTCACATACTCCCTGAGCCTCGCGCAGATCACCGCGCATCCACCAGTGTCGATAAACTCCCTGTAGAGGGCCGGGTCGACCCTGTCAAGCTCCCCCGGCGCCGGCCTCGGCGTCAGCCAGGATTCCAGCTCGAGCCTGCCGGCCACGCTCACATCGGGAAGAGCGGACAGGGATTCGACTAGCATATCGTAGGGGTCTCGAGCAATATCCTCGTCGACGACTCCCTGCCTGACCGCGTAGAGGTAAGCGAGCTTTACCGCCACCCTTTCTTCCGCGTCGAGCGCGTCCAGCGAGCACCCGAATACCGCCAGATCCAAAAGCTCCTCCTGGTGTCCTAAATAACCGCCGGTTCCTGCTCTGGAGCATGCCGGCGACCTGTTATATCGTATCATCAGAGAGAGTCTCCGAGGTGAAGGCATGGCCGCACAAATAACCACAACCGAAGTCCACAGTGCAATCGGCTGCAGGCTCCGCGATATCGACGCGATTTCTGATTGCGTGGAGGTATTTGGCGCCGCAGGCTGAAACAACTCGAAGACCGGGCGCCCGGAATCGACGAACGGGCGATCGTTCGCGCGGCCGTAGAGAAAGGAGGAAGCCTTGGAAACCGACGTGATGATCAAAGAGATGGTTGATCAAGCGGTACTCGGCGTCCGCTTCAAGACGACCATGGCGACCATCGGTCAGGAAATCGGAATGCGCTACGGCGAGATATTCCAGTACATGGGCAGGATAGGGGTTGCTCCGGCCGGTCCGCCGATAGCTCTCTACTACGATGTCGAGACGAAGCAGGAATCAATCGACATGGAGGTCTGCGTTCCGGTTGCCCAAGAAACCTCGGGCGAAGGTGAGCTGCTCGGTTACATTCTAAGGGGCGGGAAAGCCGCAACTCTCGTCTACAGGGGAGCGTACGATGATATCGGCGCCGCGTACGAGACCCTCTCCGCCTACGTTGAAGAGAAGAGGCTCGCCACCGCGGGCCCGGTCCGCGAGATCTACATGACCGACCCCGGGCAAGTATCCGACCCATCAGAGAACGTCACTGAAGTGGTCTTCCCGATCGAATAAGGTCGCTCTGAAGCCCGAGCGCCCATGCCCTCCACCCACCACCGGCCTCCTTGCTCTGCCATGGTCATCAGGGCGGCGCTGATATCTTCGAGCGGAAGAACGAAGTCTACCTGGCCTGTCGCGGTCGCGGCCGCCGGCATGCTGTAGAACTCGGAGGTGGCCTCGTCCTGGGCTATGACCGTCCCCCCCGTGATCTTGATTGCCTTTACGCCCATAGAACCATCCCTACCATTTCCCGTTAGGACGACCGCGATCGCGCGTTCCTTGTAGCTGGCTGCAACGGACTCGAACAGCAGGTCGGCGGACGGCCTGACGAAATGGACCAGCTCGGATTGAGTGAGAAATACAGTGCCGTCAGGGTTGACCAGCAGATGCCGGTCCGGCTTTGCCGTGTAAACCGTTCCCGGCTCGAGCTTCTCGCCGTGCTCGACCTCTTTTACCGCTAGCTTGATTCGCTTGTTGAGTATGTCCGCGAGAAGGCTGTGGTGCCGGGGGTCGAGGTGCTGCACGACTAGGATCGGGGCTGGGAAATCGGATGGCAGGCCCGACAGGACTCTTTGAAGAGCGCTGAGCCCACCGGCGGATGCTGCTATGGCGACTATCTCAAATCTCGTCTTGAAGAGATCCGATATTCGCATCTTACTGGTCTTGCCGATCTGGAACTCCCCCTTATTGCCGCCTGCGATGTTTAGATGTGATTGTATATCAGTAATCACTTCAACATAGCAAAAACTCCCTCCTTTCCCATTTCTTTCCGGATTGTTGTCGATATTTCGTCTATGACGAGAAAGAGCCGGGCTTTAAAGGCCCGGCTCTTCTTCTTATTGTCGATTGCGCCTAGCGTCTCAGGTAAGCCAGAAACTCCTCGTCGGTAAGGAACAGCTTGCCGTTGACCTTCTGGCTTATTCCCTTCTGGTCGAGGTAGCGCGTAAGCCCGCCCATGAAGAACGGGTAACCGGCGCCCATGATAAGGCCTGTGTCTATATCCTGGGGCTCGGCGACCACGCCGTCGTCCAGGATGCGCCTTGCTTCGTCCGCGAGGGCCTCGAGCGCCGCGGCGCGGATCTCGTCGGCGGAGAGCTTCGGCTTGCTCTCGTCTTTCACCCACATAGCCGCGACCTCCGGGTCGATCTCCTTCGTCATCGGCAGGTAGACTCCCGGCTTCTTGGCCTCGACGAGCTTCCTCATGTTGTCGCTCACGTGGTACCTCTCGGGGAAAGCGGCCGCCAGGGTCTCCGTGGCATGCATGCCCACGGCCGGGCCGACCAGAGCCAGCAGGTCGAACGGCGCCATCGGGAGGCCGAGGTCGGATAACGCCTCGTCTATCTCCTGGGGCGTGTTCGGCCCGTTGGCGATGTCATTGCAAACGACGAGGTTCCTGATGAGCAACCTGTTGACCAGGAAGCCCGGCGCGTCGTTCATGACGACTATGGTCTTCTTGATCTTCTTTGCCACCGCGCCCGCCGTAGCCGCCGTGACGTCATTGGTCTTCTGGCCCTTGATGATCTCGAGCAGCGGCAGCACCGCCACGGGGTTGAAGAAGTGGAACCCGATCACCCTCTCGGGGTGCTTGAGCTCGGACGCCATCTCGGTGATGGATAGCGACGACGTGTTCGTGGCAAGTATCGCCGTCTCGCTGATGTTTGCCTCGGCCGAGGCGAAGACCTTCTTCTTGATGCCCAACTCCTCGAAGACCGCCTCGAGCACGAAGTCGCAGCCTTTGAAGCCGCTGTCCTCCAGCGTATAAGTGACAAGCGTCTTGAGGTAATTAGCCTTGGGCTCGTCCATCCTGCCCTTCTTTGCAAGGCCGTCCAGCTGCCCATCGATGTATCCCTTGCACCTGTCGAGCACTTCCTGGCTGATGTCCTTCATCACGAGGGGCACCTCGAGCCGTTGCAGGAACAGGAACCCTAGCTGCGAGGCCATCAGGCCCGCGCCGATGATGCCGACCTTGTTGACGGGCAGCGCCTGCACGTCACTTGGAATGCCGACCATCTGCTTGGCCCTGCGCTGCGTGAGGTCGAAGGAGTACACCGAAGCGCGAAGCTGATCGCTCTGGATGAGCTCTCCAAGCGCCTTGCTCTCCTGCTCGAAACCCTCATCGAGACTCCACCCGGCCGAACCCTCTATCAGGTCGCATCCCCTGTAGGGGGCGAGGGCGCCGCCGTGGACCCTGCCCTTCACGAACTCGCGCGCCTCGTCGACCTGTGCCTTTATGCTGGACAGGTCAGGCTTCTCGCGCTCGATCTTCTCCTCACCGGTCACTATCTTTGCCAGGAGCTCGATCGATTCATCCAAGAACTCGACTGGCTCGAAAAGCCTGTCGGCAAGGCCCATTTTGAAAGCCTTTTTCCCGTTGATCATCCGGTTGTTCTGGAGCGGGTTCTTGATGATGAGCTCGATGGCCTTTTCCGGCCCGATGAGCTTTGGCACCAGTTGCGTGCCCCCCCAGCCCGGCACAAGCCCCAGGAAGCACTCGGGGAGCGCGTACGGCGCGGCGCCGGTGGATATGGTGCGGTAGTCGCAATAGAGGCCGATCTCTACGCCACCGCCCATGGACGCGCCATTGATCGCCGCCAGGGTGGGCACGTCCAGGTCCATGATGCGCTTGAAGGCCGCGTGTCCCTGCCTTCCGACCTCTATGCCCTCCTCTACCGAGTTGTAGTCGGTGACCTCCATCAGGTTAGCTCCGACGGAGAAGATGAAAGTCTTTCCGGTGAGCATCAAGCCCTTTATGTCTTTGTCGAGGTTATCCATGGCTTCATTCAGAGAGGCCAGGGCTCCCGCTCCGAAAGTATTTGGTTTCTTGTAATCAGCCCCGTTGTCCATCGTCATTATGGCGAGTTTGCCCGCCTTTGGATGGTTGTAATAGGTGACTTTGAACTGAGTTATCAACTCTTCCGCCATCCTGCCTCCTTTCGAAAATCCGCCGGCTGGCGGAGTGTTAGTTGCTCGCATTCTCCCAGATAGTCGCCGCGCCCATGCCGAGCCCCACGCACAGCGTGGTGATGCCGTACTTTGCCTTGGGGTTCAGCTCGAACAGCTTGCAGAGGTGCGCGACGAGCCTTCCGCCGGAGGAGGCCAGCGGGTGCCCGAAGGCGATGGCCCCACCAAGCTGGTTGAGCCGCTTGTCCTTGTATCCTTCCATCTTGAACGCGTCGATGTAGGCCAAGCACTGGACCGCGAACGCCTCGTTGAGCTCGATATAGTCGAGGTCGTCGAACTTGAGCCCGGTCCTCTTGAGTACCCTCTCGGTCGCGGGGATGGGACCCAGGCCCATGACCTCTGGCTCCACACCGGCGTAGGCAAACCCGACAGCCTTCATCTTCGGCTTGAGGCCGAGCTCCTTGACCAGCTTCCCCGATACCAGTATCGCTCCGGCCGCTCCATCGTTGAGCCCCGAGGAGTTGCCTGCTGTCACACGCCCGCCCTTCCGGAACGGCAGGCGCAAGCCCTGCATGCTCTCAACGGTCGCGTCCGGACGCGGCTGCTCGTCGTGGTCGGCGATCTTCCATCCTTCCGTGGTCCAGACGGTCATCGGAACGATAATGTCGTCGAAGTAGCCTTCATCAAGCGCTTTCTTGGCCTTCTGCTGGCAGTAAACCGCATATTCGTCTGCCATCTCTCGAGTCAGTTCCGGGTACCTGTCGTGAATGTTCTCAGCCGTCATGCCCATATTCAGAGCGCTCGGGTCGACGAGCTTCTCGGAGATGATACGTGCGTTGGGTTCCGCCCCCTGGGCCATGGGGTGGTGTCCCATATGCTCCACGCCGCCGGCAACGATGGCGTCCGCCATTCCCATCGCTATGGCGCTAACGCCGCAGTTGATCGCGGTCATCCCGCCCGCGCACATGCGGTCGACGGAATAACCCGGGACCGTATTGGGCAATCCTGCTAGAATCGCGGCCGTTCGGCCCATGGTTAAGCCCTGGTCGCCCATCTGCGTCGTGGCGCCCCAGATGTTGTCGTCGATCAGCGCCGGCTCGACCCCGGTGTTCCGGTGCATGAGCGTGCGTATTACTTTCACCACCATATCGTCAGCCCGTGTCTGGCCGAAGAAGCCGTCCGGTCGTGCCTTGCCGAAAGCGGTCCGACAGGCATCGAGGACGTAGACGTCCTGCTGCTCTTTCGCCATACTGATTCCTCCTTTTATTTATTTCCTGATCGGTCTTCACTTGCTCTTCGCGGCACACATCAGGATATCACTTCGAGAGAACAGTCCCAAACCTTTGTTTCTTTTTTGGCTAATTTTCTTCCCCGGGGCGTCACGGTACGTAAATGGCGACAAAAGGCTTGAAACAGGCGGTAGGTCAATCGCGGAAGATAGCTTTGTTTCGACCGTTCTCTTTAGCCTCATATAGTGCACTATCGGCCTTTGCGATGAGATCGGCTCGATCGTGCACGTCCGGGCTCGGATAGAAGGCGACACCGAGGCTGACTGTCACGTTCAGTCCCTGCTCGGTTCCCATGAACGTCGTGCTCTCGACGGCGCGCCTTATCCTCTCGGCTGTCTGAAACGCCTCGGCCCCTCCGGTCTCGGGAAGCAGTATGGCGAACTCCTCGCCACCGTACCGCGCGAGCACGTCCATTGAGCGCAGACAGCTCTTGACCAGCGCAGCGAGCCCCTTGAGTATCTCGTCACCGCAGAGGTGTCCGTACGTGTCGTTGATGCGCTTGAAGTGGTCGATATCGAGGATAATCAGGCTGAACACCGTGTTGTAGCGGTCCGAGCGCGTGTGCTCCTTCTCGAACAGCTCCTGGAAGAACCTGTGATTATATATCTTGGTCAGTCCGTCGGTGATCGCGAGCTGGCGGGTCGCCTCGTAGAGGCGCGCGTTATCGATGACTATCGTGACCTGGGTCGCGACCAGGTCGAGGATAGCCTGGGCTTCCCTAACAAACGCCAGGCTTTGACGCTTGCACAGGACCAGCACTCCCATCACTTTCTTCTGGGCGGTGAGCGGAATATGTACTAAAGAAAGGCCCCTGTCACTGGCCACTTCCTGCTTTTCTCTGAGGTTCTCCTCGCCGTAGAGAGCCACTTCGACCCTCTCGGTATCGGTAGTCTCCCAGCCGTACTCCCATCCCAGCGCGAACACCTGCTCCTTGACCTGTTCGAGCAATTCCTCCGTGACAGGCTTCTTGATGTCTACCACGAGGTCGCTCTGCTCGAAGAGGAGAACTATGCCGACCATGTTGCCCACGACGCGTGCCAGGATATCGAGAACAGCCTGAATGGTCTCACGGTAATCTTTGCTAACGCTGGCAAGGGAGCCCAGCTCGTTGAGGATGACCGACTCGAAGAGCTTGGAGTCCAGCAGATCGATCACCCGGCTGAAGACGCCCGACTCCTCGAGAAGTTGCGCCGGGACGGACCTCCTGTCCTGATCGGCCCGTGCCTCTCGGCTGAGCTCTAGCTGCTCGGCGACGACGTTCAGGAGTTGCTCGGGCTTGAACCCCTTTGTGACGTATGCGTCCGCTCCGGTCTTGAGACCCCAGAACATGTCGCTCTGCTGGTCCCTGCCCGTTAGCATCACCACGGGGATGTGTCGCGTGTACTCGTCATCCTTGAGCAAGCGGCATACCTGGTAGCCGTTTATCTTCGGCATCTCGACGTCGAGTATCACCACGTCCGGCTCCTCGGCGTACGCCTTGTTGATGGCCTCGAGGCCATCCCATGCCACGCTGACTGCGTAGTCGGCGTCTTCGAGGATTGCAGAAGTGATCTTGACCACAAGCTTGTTGTCGTCTGCCAGGAGGATGTTACCCTGAGACATCCAAGACCTCCCACCCGTCTCCGGGCTAAACAAAGGGGGGCGCGACGTCTCACCCGGTTGGGTGCGTCCAGCGTCCCGATCATGATATCGAAACATAGTAAAGGTTGCTTTATGGCCCGTTGGGGCTATTTCCGCGTCCAGACCCTTTGATATCCGTCAATTGAAACGAGCACCACAATGTAGTATCATATCAGTAGACCGGACTCGACCAGAAATGGCGGCCCGGTCGTTGTTTCGTGTAGGTTCCTCCCGGAGTCAACCGGCGAGTCTTCTGGTACTGCAAAGAGTGTGCGAGATGCCCAGGTACGAGTACAAGTGTAAGAAGTGCGACAAGAGTTTCGAGGTCGTCCACGGGATCAACGATTCGGTTGATAGCTGCGAGTCGTGCGGAGGGGAGGTCCGGCGGGTGTTCCACCCTGTCGGTATCGTCTTCAAGGGGTCCGGCTTCTACGCCACCGACGCAAAGAAGCCGAGCAACCTGTCCACCGCCAGCCAGGATTCCGACACCAGGGACAGCTCCTCCGACAGGGACAGCTCCTCCGGAAAAGACGATTCCAGCGGAAAAGACGATTCCAGCGGAAATGGCGGCAAGAAGAAAGATTCGGACAAGTCCTCCAAGTCCGGCGACACCTCCGAGAGCAAGTCCTGACAAGGTTCTCCGCTAAGACCTGCTACTTTTAAGGTAAAATCGCCTTGCCCGCAGGAAGCAGTTCGATCACGGAGGTTGGCTCATGGGCGACATAAACCCTGTCGGCATAACCGGAGGCACTGGCGTCTACGAGATCGCCGAGCTGGAGATCCTCGACCGGGTCGAGGTATCCACGCCTTTCGGACAACCGTCCGATGCCTATATCAAAGGCAGGCTCCAGGGTGTCGACGTGGTCTTCCTGGCGCGGCACGGCCGCGGCCACAAGGTCCCGGCGTGCGGTGTCAATTACAGGGCGAACATCTTCGGCTTCAAGGCGCTCGGATGCGACACCCTCCTGTCAGTGAGCGCGGTTGGCAGCATGAAAGAAGAGTACCGCCCCACCGACATAGTCATCCCCGACCAGATATACGACAACACCAGGACCCGCAAGAACACGTTCTTCGATTCGACCCCGGCAATCCACGTCTCTCTTGCCGACCCGACGTGCCCGGTGCTCGGCGAGCTCCTGTTCGAGAGCGCGCTCAAGGTGGGGGCTAGAGTTCACAGGGGTGGAACGTACGTCTGCATCGAGTGACCGGCGTTCTCGACGAGGGCCGAGTCGAAAGTGTATCGGGGCTGGGGGGTGGACGTCATCGGCATGACCGGAGCAACCGAGGCCAAGCTCTGCCGCGAGGCCGAGATGTGCTACGGCACGATGTCGCTTGTCACCGACTACGATGTCTGGAAAGAGGACTCCGAGGACGTGACGGTGGACGCCATAGTAGCCATCCTGCACCAGAATGCGGACATGGCCAAGGCCATCATCAACGAGGTCATACGACGCATTCCCGCCGAAAGGGGCTGCGAATGCCGCGATTCGCTCAAATACGCGCTCGTCTCGAGCCCGGAAGCCGTCCCCGATGAGGTCCGGAGGAGACTGAACGTTCTTATTAACAAGTATCTGCCAAGCGAGGGGGTATGAGATGGGCGTCCTGGTCGTCGGCTCGGTCGCGCTCGACAGCGTAGAGACACCTTTCGGGGAGGCGCGCGACGCCCTGGGCGGCTCAGCGACCTTTTTCTCGATAGCCGCCAGCTATTTCACGGAGGTCTCGATAGTCGCCGTCGTCGGCACGGATTTTCCCCCTGAGCATATCGAGTTCCTTCAATCAAAAGGCGTGGATACGTCCGGGCTTGTGGTCGAGGATGGAGAGACTTTCCGCTGGGCCGGCGTCTACGGCTATGACCTGAACGAGCGCCAGACTATCGATACCAGGCTCAACGTCTTCGAGACGTTCCGGCCCGAGGTGCCCGAGAGCCTCGCGAGCAGCGAGTTCCTGTTTCTGGCCAACATCGACCCCGAGCTCCAGCTTACCGTCCTCGACCAGGTATCGTCACCGAAACTCGTCGCGTGCGACACGATGAACTTCTGGATCGAGGGCAAGAGGTCCGCTCTCGAGCAGCTCATGAAGAAGGTCGACGTGATGATAATGAACGACTCCGAGTGCCGCGAGCTCGCCGGAGAATCCAACCTTATCAAGGCTGCCCGCAAGGTCCTCGACATGGGCCCCCCCACCGTGGTCGTCAAGAAGGGCGAGCACGGCGCGCTCATGTGCGGGGGCGATTCGTTCTTCAGTGCTCCCGCTTTTCCGTGTGAGGACGTATTCGACCCGACCGGCGCCGGGGATTCGTTTGCCGGAGGGTTCATGGGATACCTGGCGAAGTCGAAGGATGTCTCCCCGGCGAGCCTGCGCCGTGCGGTCATCTTCGGAACCGTGATGGCCTCGTTCAGCGTGGAGGAGTTCAGTGTCGGCGGCATGTCCTCCCTGCGGATGGCGGACATAGAGGAGCGGTTTCGGATGCTCAAGGAATTATCGCACTTCGAGCCCTAGGAACGGAGGGTCACTTGTTCCCTCGTACAGGGATTAGAATCGCCCGAATCATGGGGATCGACATCGTCATCAACCCGACGTGGCTGCTGATATTCGGTCTTGTCGCTTTCACCCTCGGGGACACGCTCAGAACTCCCCTGCAGTTCATAACAGTTGTCGACAACAAGGGCTTCCCGGGCGGGCCGTGGCCGTGGCTCGTGGGAATCATCACGGCCATCGTCATCTTCGCCTGCCTGCTCGCGCACGAGCTTTCTCACAGCTACGTGGCAAAGCGCCACGGCATCACGATACGGCGCATCACCCTTTTTATCTTCGGCGGTGTCGCAGAGATGAGCGAAGACGTCAGCGACGCGACCGTGGAGTTCAAGATGGCCATAGCGGGGCCGCTGATGACATTCTTCCTGGCCGCGGTCTTCGGCGGTTTATATTTCATCGCGTATCTGGTGCTTAAATCCCCGGTTTTGTTCGCTCCGCTGGCGCTGATAACCACCTTCAACCTGTTCGTGGGCGTCTTCAACCTCCTCCCGGGGTTCCCGCTCGACGGCGGACGCGTATTTCGCGCCATCATCTGGAAGACGACGGGCGACCTCAAACGGGCGACAAGAGTGGCGAGCGTCACGGGCCAGGTCGTGGCCGCCGGCCTGGGGCTGGCCGGCCTGTACTTCTTCTATGTGGGCGCGTACGTCAGCGGCGTCTGGCTGATCCTGATATCCGTGTTCCTGTTCCAGCTTTCGCGTGCGAGCTATCAGCAGACGCTCCTGCGGCTTGCCGCCGCCGACACTACCGTAGGTGACTTGATGTACACTGATGTACCCGTGGTCGACGCCAGTACGACGCTCACCGATCTGAGGAACCATTACTTCTCGGCGTACCACCTGCCTGCTCTTCCGGTTGCGGATAACGGGCGGCTGATAGGCACGGTGGGCCGCGAGGACCTGATGGGTGTGGCTCAGGCCGAGTGGGACGTGCTGAACACGGGCCGCATCGCGAGACCCCTGGAGGAGGGGCAGGCGGTGACACCGGACACGCACCTGGACCGTATTCTAAGGACGATAACGACCGGGCCGGAATTCCTGTTGATTGTGGACGGCGAGCAGGTGAAGGGCATGCTCACGAGAGATGAACTGAGGCGCTACGTCGATGCCCGCGTGGCGCACATGGGGCGATAGGGCGGGAGGATGCATATACACGTGAAGGTCGCGACGATACTACTGAAGCGGGCAGATCCACCACTGGCCAAGAGAGACTTCGACTGCGACTGTCCGGATGGTACCAACATCAGGGCGCTGATAGACATGCTCGGCATCCCGGCCGATCTGGTCTGGTCGGTCACCGTGAACAGCAGGCGAAGTAAGATCGATCGCGTGATCATGCCGGGTGACACCGTGATAATAATCCCGGCTATCTCCGGGGGGTGACGGGTGCGGGATAAACTCGTAGCAGCCTTGGCCGAAGCCGCCTCACAGCGGCCTGAAGGTGGACGTACGTACGACTGCCTGGCGCTCGATGCCATAGGATCGCTTGCCTCGAGGTTCGGAATGTCCACAGGTGAACTCTCGGCCACGGCCCTGGACAACGGGTTCCTACCCCTTAGATACGTAAAGAACATTGGGACGATAGGACTCGACGGTCAGGCCCGGCTCCTGAGAGCGGTCGTAGTAGTGGTCGGCGCGGGTGGTATAGGGGGCTTCGCGGCGGAGATGCTTGCGCGGCTTGGTGTGGGCAAGCTCAAGCTGGTCGATCCGGACGTGTTCGACGAGACGAACCTCAATCGCCAGAACTTCTCATGTTGTGACGTCGTGGGCATGGCCAAGGTCGATGTCGTCCGCGACCGCATCCTCGAGATCAGTGACGATATCGTGATAGAGACGCACAGGACGGCGGCCAACAGCGAAAACCTCCCGGCCCTCATCGAAGGCGCGAGCGTGGCTATCGACGCGCTTGACAGCCTCACGGACCGTTTTCTCCTCCAGGAGGCGTGCGCCAGGATGGGGGTCGTAATGGTACATGGTGCGATTGCCGGCACAGCGCTGCAGGTGACGACTATCCACCCCGGGGACCCTGGGCTCACCTCATTCGCTCCTGTTCCGAAAGGCGAGGATGGCAAGGCGCACGGCATCGAGCTGGAGACCGGCAACCCGCCGACCACCCCGGCGATATCAGCGGCAATCGAGGTCGAAGAGACCGTGAAGGTGATCCTCGGTCTGGGCACGACCTTGCGCGGAAAGATGCTGTGCCTTGATACCCTCGATTGGAGCCTGGACTTTATCGACCTTGCCGAACAGTAATCGATTCTCGAGGTGCCGCCGCGACATCAAAGCCACGGTGCATGGCGGTCGAGCGGGCGCTGGCCCTGGCGTCCTGGAGGCTGAACACGCTTGCGACCTGCCTTCGCTGCCGGATCGGAACGAAGAGACCCTGGCGAGAGCAAGTATAGAAGAGCGCCAGGACCGAGCACAGCGCGGATACCAGTGCGACCACCCACCAGGCCCCGCTGGAATCAAGTGCGCCCACCGAGAGCAGCAAGGTTATTGCGCTTAAACCTGTTATCGTCTTCATGAGCCCGATCTTAGCAGGCGCCTGTGACATCAAAACGCGATCATCCGCGTGGCTGCCAAACGCTCAACCGGAACCGGCTCTCGGTTGACATCCAGCTTGCACTGATTTATTATTAGCTTGTACTGTTAAGCCTCTCCGCTTGGCAATCTCAAGGAAACATGAAGCTCAACGATTTCGTCAAATCGCATCCCGGGTTCAATACCGCTTTCGGCGTCGTATTTGCCATAATAGCCGGCCTTCTGCTCCTCGGTTATCTCTCACGCGCGGCCCGTGGGGGTGACGGTGGGCCCATCCTGGAGATCCCCGTCGCTTCCAGAGACATCGCTATGGGTGCCGCGATAAGCGACGACATGGTTACAACCCGCAAGACGGCTCGCGACTACGTGGTACCGGGCACCATAAGAAAACGCTCCGAGATCCCGGGTTCGAGGGCGCTCCGTTTCATCGGCAGGGGCGAGCCTTTCACCGACTCCTCGCTCTCGGGCAAGGGCAAATCGACACTGGCGTCGCGCATCCCCGCGGACCTGAGAGCATACTCGCTACGCGTGCGCTCGTCCGGGGCGGGCGACGATATGAGGGCAGGGGACAGGGTCGATGTGATTTCGACTACCTCCGACCCTCCCAAGACTACGACCCTTTTGCGCGAGAGGTTCGTTCTCCGTGTCTCAGGGGGTTCGAACGCGAGTGGCGATGGTGATACATCGGGCGCGGGCTACGTCTCAATAACACTTCTCGTTTCACCGCCCGAAGCCGAGTTGCTCGCACAGGCCGAGTGTATGGCGGAGATATCGCTTTCTCTTTGCCCTGTCGCACCTGTTGACAGCTCGCGTTGACCGGAGCGTCGCTCGCGCGCCGGGCGCGGGTGGATTCAGCTGAAGGACTTTAACTTCTTGCCGAAGTTCCGCACGTTGACAGCGGGTTCGATCACCCTGCCGTAGATAGACACGAGGCTTGGCGTCGTGAAGTTGCCCCCGAGTACTACCACGACCGGTGAGTTGTACTGGCCCGCGATCTGGTCGTCGAGCACTACGTCGGCGTTGGCAAACTCGGGCACCGATTTGACTATTGCCGCGCAGCTGGCCTTTGCCTCTTTGCGGTAGATGATCGTGGTGCGCTCATGCACCTGTTTGGCGGTGCCCTCAAAAACCTTCTGGTGTCCCAGCACACGCAACTCCTGTGCCACTGTCGGCACAGCATACGATACGCCCTTGGTCCCGGCGAGCACGGTGATAACATCGGCATTGGGCCCGTATAGCTCCTCGACCCGGCGCGAGTCCGGCGAATTGAGCTTTGCCTTGAGCTCATCAGAGATCTGATTGGTCTGCTTTATCTCCGTTGTCACCTCCGCGAGAAGCGGGTCGTTGGCGATGAAGTAACTGACCCCGGCGATGTACCTGGAGTCGCCGGGTGCGGCGATGAACTGCACATCGGAGACCTTGAACCCTCTCAACTCCTCGGCCAGGTTGGTCAACTGGCCGGCGTTATAATCCATCTGGCAGTTCGACGCCACGATATCGACAAGTTGCTTGCCCTTCCACACGCTCTTCATCGACTCGGCTTTGTTCAGCAGCGCCTTGATGAACGCCTGCTGGCTCTTGATCCTGTCGACGTCGCCGTTAGGAAGGTTCCTGCTGCGGACCAGGACGAGCGCCTGCCAGCCGTCGAGCAGGAGGTCTCCCGCCGGCAGGTAGCCGGCATGCGGGTCGTTGATCGCCGTGTTGAGGTGGATGGGCACGCCGCCGATCGCGTTCACGATCTTTTCGAAGCCGGTGAAGTCCATCTCGACATAGTGGTGAACGTCGATTCCGGTCAGGCTCTTGACGGCGGCGATGGCACCAGCGGGACCGGCGAAAGCGTGTGCGGCGTTTATTTTTTGAGTACCGTGCCCCGGGATCTCGACCTTCGTGTCCCTGGGAATCGATAGAACGACCGCCTTCTTCTGCTTTTCCATCAGGCAGACGAGCATCATCACGTCGCTACGGCAGTAACCGCCCTCGCCCTTGTTACTGCCCTTGTCATAACCGATGACCAGGGTGTTTACGCTCGCGTTGGGGTCACTGGAAAGAGTGGCGAGAGTATTGTCGATCTTCTTCTTCTCTTTGCCTTTCGCCTGCCACTGCTTCTGTTTGAAAGTGAGGTATACCTCGGCGCCCAGCTTGCCGATCGGCTTGGCGTAATACCCTACCGCCCCGCCGGCCATCAAGGCTACGAGAAGAAATGATACGTACCATATCCATTTCCTGGAGGAGCCGCCGCTTCGCGGCCGCATACCCTTGGCCCTGTTGCGCAGGTCTCTACGGCGCCTTCGTGCCTCCCAGTATGAAATACTTTGTCCGGAATGCTTTCCCATGTTCCTTTATACGTTGAGATGATCTCAAAAGCCCCTACATGCTAATCGTTAAACCTCGCTCAGGCAACTTCCTTCCCTGTTGCCGCCACGCAAGCCTTTCACGACGACACTGTCTAAGACGTCAGACAGCAGAGGAAGGTTCAAAAACCGCTTCTTCTACCCGTAACCACAAAAGAGTACTGCTCCAACAAACGTTAAATGTTAGCTAAAGAAGTTTGTTAAAAAAATATTAGATGTCAAAAACAACACATCTAACTCTAATTTATCCTATTAACAAGGCATTTTCTGGCGTTTCTGGTTGAGGAAGTGTGTGTTTTCTGCTCTGGAAATCAAAATAACCCTTGTCTGGCTGTATATTGTATGCTACCATTCCAAAAGTACAATATATAGTGGTATATAGTAGTACATCTAGAAGTCATTGTGGGGGTAGGTTTTGGAGATTTTACTGCTTCTGCTGCTTCTGATTGGCGCGGGGGCGATCCTTCTGCCGGACATCCTCCGGGAGCGCGCACTGGATTCTCCCGTCAATACAATCTCCGATTTCAGGCGTGGGATGACCGCTTTGGCCATCAGCACCCACAACTATAAGCCCGCAAAGGGAGGATACTACCTGAGCGGTTACCAGAATACGGACCCCGAACCATATATAAGGCACAGCTACTACCCTGAGGGCGAGACCAACTACGAGCAGCAGGATTTCGTCCCCTATCCGACCAACAGGGCTAAAGCAGAGATGGAGACACGCCGCAACAGGATAATCGCCTCACTCCTGGTGGTATGCCTGGGAACGGGCATACTTGCGCTAATCCCGAAGCTTCGCTGGATAATCCCGGTTCACCTCGTGATGCTCCTGGTCCTCGCGATATACATCGGGCTTGTCATCCTGCTGCCACATTACGAAAGACAGCGCTGATTCACGCTTCGCGCTCCTTCACCTCAAACGTTATCAGACCGTCCGCGACGTAGACTTTGACCTGGTCGCCTTCCCTGATGTCACCGTTCAGGATCTTAAGCGCGAGCGCGTCCTGGACATCTCTCTGGATGACCCTCTTCAACGGCCTGGCACCGTAGACGGGGTCGAAGCCTTTGTCCGCCAGGAAATCCTTTGCCTCATCGTCAAGGTCGAGCTCTATCTTCCTGGTGGTCAGCCTCTTTTCGAGCAGGCTTACCTGGATATCGACGATCTTGCGTATGTCCTCGCGGCTGAGCGGGTTGAATATCAGTATCTCGTCGACCCTGTTCAGGAACTCAGGATGGAACCTCGCGCGTAGCGCGTCCATCACAAGCCGCTCGGCTTCCTCGATATCGCCGGCAAATGATTGCAGGGACTGGCTGCCGAGGTTGGACGTCATGATAAGAACGGCGTTCTTGAAATCGACCGTCCTCCCGTGTCCGTCGGTAAGGCGGCCCTCGTCCATTATCTGCAGCAGTATGTTGAATACATCGTCGTGCGCCTTTTCTATCTCGTCCAGCAGCACGACGGTATAAGGCTTCCTTCGGACAGCTTCGGTAAGCTGGCCTCCCTCCTCGTAACCGACATACCCCGGGGGTGCCCCTATGAGACGTGATACGGTATGTTTTTCCATGTACTCGCTCATGTCGAGCCGCACCATGGCTCGCTCATCATCGAAGAGGAACTCCGCCAGCGCTCGCGCCAGCTCGGTCTTGCCGACCCCGGTTGGCCCGAGGAAGATGAATGACCCGATCGGGCGATTCGGATCCTGCAGGCCCGCCCTGGCCCTGCGGATCGCGTTCGAGATGGACTCGATCGCAGAGTCCTGGCCCACGACGCGCTGACGCAGGCGGTCCTCCATGGTGACGAGCTTCTCGACCTCACCCTCCATGAGGCGCGATACCGGGATGCCGGTCCACTTGGCTACGACTTCTGCGACGTCCTCCTCGTCGACCTCCTCCTTGAGCATAGTCCTGTCTTTCTGTATCTCGGCGAACCTCTGGTTCTCTTCCTCCAGCTGTTTCTGCGCGGCTACGAGTGTGCCGTAGCGGATCTCGGCGGCTTTTTCGAGGTTGCCGTCGCGCTCCGCTATCTGCTCTTCGTTCTTGAGCACCTCGATTCGCTCGTTCAGTTGGCGCAACCTGGCGATTGCTTCTTTTTCGTTCTTCCACTGCGCGAGGAGCTCGTCGCTGCCTTCCTTGAGATCCTCGAGCTCCTTCTCTATCTTCTCGAGCCTCTCCCTGGAAGCTTCGTCGGTCTCTTTCTTCAGGGCCTCACGCTCGATCTCGAGCTGCTTCATACGGCGCTCGACCTCGTCGACCTCGGTGGGCATGCTGTCGATCTCGATGCGGAGCCGGCTCGCCGATTCGTCGATGAGGTCGATAGCCTTGTCCGGGAGGAACCGATCGGATATATAGCGGTCTGAGAGCACCGCCGCCGCGACGAGGGCCGAGTCCTGGATGCGCACGCCGTGGTGCACCTCGTAACGCTCCTTGAGCCCGCGGAGTATCGAGATGGTGTCCTCAACGGACGGCTCGCTCACCACGATGGGTTGGAACCTGCGTTCGAGCGCGGCGTCTTTCTCGACGTACTTGCGGTATTCGTCGAGGGTCGTAGCACCGATGGCGTGCAGCTCCCCCCTGGCGAGTGCGGGCTTGAGCATGCTCGAGGCGTCGACCGCTCCCTCCGCGGCACCCGCTCCGACGAGTGTATGCATCTCGTCGATGAAGAGGATCACCTCACCGGCCGCCTGGTCTATCTCTTTGAGGACCGCCTTCAGCCTGTCCTCGAACTCTCCCCTGTACTTGGAGCCGGCGACGAGCGAGCCTATGTCCAGGGCAAGCAGTCGCTTGCCTTTGAGGCCCTCGGGAACATCGCCGTCGATGATGCGTCGAGCCAGCCCTTCGGCGATCGCCGTCTTTCCGACGCCGGGGTCCCCTATCAGGACCGGGTTGTTCTTGGTGCGGCGTGACAGGACCTGGATGACCCTTCGTATCTCGTCGTCGCGCCCGATAACGGGGTCGAGCTTGCCTTTCCTTGCTTCAGCCGTCAGGTCTCTCGCGAAGCGCTCCAGGGCCTGGTACTTCTCCTCGGGGCTCTGGTCGGTCACCCTCTGTGTGCCCCTGATCTCGGCGAGTGCCTTGAGCAGGTCCTCGGCGGAGACCCCGAAGTCTTTCATTATCTGCGCGCCCGGACCGCCGGCCTGGACTATGGCGAGGAGCATGTGCTCGGTGCTGACGTATTCGTCCTTGAACCCCCGGGCGAGCTCCGAGGAGGCATCCAGCACCTTGTCGAAGCGCTGCGACCCGTACTGCTTGCCGGCACCCTGTACCTTCGGCCGTGCATCGAGCTCCTCTCTCAGTTTCTCTTCGAGGGAACTGCCGTTGACGCCGAGGCGCTGCAACAGCGGCATGACGACGCCGTCGCGCTGCCCCACCAGCGCAAGCAGAAGGTGCTCTACATCTATCTCCTGATGGTTCAGCGTCTGTGCGAGCGAGCGAGCCTGGCCTATCGCCTGCTGGGCCTTTATGGTGAGTCTCTCAGGGTCTAGCATCGTTCTTTTCCTCCCGGGCAGATGTCACCGACTTATTCGCGCGGCAACGGAAATCGCCTGCAAAGCTCGAAACCATTGTAAGCAGAATTCGCCGTTTTTATAGACTACAATAAGGCACGTAATCGAGAATTGACTCGTAGGGGTTTGATATGTCCGATGCTCCTGCCGCCGGCATTGCCGGCCAGATGGGAGACGTAAGAGCCGACTTCCGGGCCCTGGTCCGCAACCACAACTTCATGAAGCTCTTCTGGGGACAACTCGTTTCCAGCATGGGCGACTGGGCAGCCACCCTCGCGCTGATGTCGGTTGTCTATAAGATCACGAACCACAACGCGCTGGCGGTCGGTGGAATGCTCGCCTTCAGGATCGTGCCCGCACTGCTCTCCGGCTCTGTCGCGGCGCTGGTTAGCGATCGGTTCGACCGCAGGAAGCTCATGATCGGGTGTGACCTGTCGCGAGCGGTGATAATACTCGCGGCGCCGTTCATGACCAGGTTGTGGGCTGTATTCGTTCTGATATTCTTCCTCGAAGGTATCACCATCG
>DATCGY010000267.1:0-26106 GCA_036508635.1 Candidatus Anoxymicrobiaceae bacterium | reverse complement strand
CCACCAGACTGCCGCTCTGCGGACATGTCGACCTGGGTCGCCCCAGGGTATATCGGTACTCCCAGCGATGCTTCGGTTACCTTTCCCGATGTTGTTGATTTGCTGCCCGAGCCGCTGGTCGCGCTCGACCCGCCGCAACCCGCGATGGCCACGATCGCCACGAGCAATACGGCTACCGGAACCAGCCACAATGCTTTCTTCATCACCAGCCCTTTCGCTGTTACCGCCGCCATGGCGGCGTAATTCGAAATCCTTACAGGACGATCTCGCTCAACTGGCCGTCCACCATGTGGAAGGCCCTGCCCGAGACCGCGAGGATGCTCTCGTCGTGCGTCACCATCAGGACGCACTTGCCGTTCTCGCGTGCAAGGCTCGAAAGGATATCGATCACGATCTTGCCTGTCGCGGTGTCCAGGTTGCCCGTGGGCTCGTCCGCGAGGATGATGTCCGGGTCGTTGGCCAGCGCCCTGGCTATGGCCACTCGCTGGTTCTCGCCCCCGCTCATCTTGGTGGGCTTCGCCTTCAGCAACCTGTCGTTGATGCCCATCCGGTCGAGGAGCTCCGTCGCGCGCTCGTGTTGTTCGTCCGCCCGGACCCCGGCGAGGTCCATCGGGAGCATCACGTTCTCGAGCGCGGTCAGGGTCGGGACCAGGTTAAAGAACTGGAACACGAACCCGACGTTCTCCCGCCGGTATCGGACAAGGTCGGTCCCCGAGTCGAGGATGTCGTTTCCCGCAACCTCGATAGACCCCGATTCGGGCTTCTCGAGCGAGCCCACCACGTACAGCAGGGTGGTCTTGCCCGAGCCCGACGGCCCAACGATCGTGGTGACCTCGCCCCTGTTCGCGGTGAAACTCACGGAGTCGACCGCGTTCACCTCGCCAGCCTTCACCTGGAACGCCTTGTTGACGTCCATAGCGTTTATGATCACTTGCTCTGACATCTCTAAGACCTCATTCCATGCTCAGGACCCTGGCGGGCCTCAATCTGATAATCCAGAACACCGGTATCGCCATCCCCACCAGGCTGATGCCTACGAGGATCAGTATCCCGTAGAGGAATAGCGTCCCCCGGTAGACGACATTCAGCTTGGCGGTCTGCTGGGTGGATGAGCTGTTTGTGAACCTGCTACCTTCCTTGTATAGCTTGTTCTGGCTCATCATGCCGCCGGGCGCGCCGCCGGGCGTGCTGGAGCTGCTCTGCTGGCTGGAAGCCGTGGTCGTCGTCTTGGGAAGCAGCCAGTTGCCCATGCTCTGTCCAATGAGCGCCGTCGCCCCCATCGCCAGGATTATCGCCACCAGGCAGACGCACAGTATCTCGACCGCGAACTGGCCGATCACCTGCCGGTCGGTGGAACCGATTGCCTTGAGGATACCCAGCTCTCGCGTGCGGTTGCTGATTATGATGACCATCGCCAGCAGGATGATGAGAGCGCAAGCCCCCAGTGCGCCGGCGAGGCCGATTACAGATGTGTTCCTTGCCTTGAGAAGCGGGTCGGCTATCGACGAGTAATCGGCAAGGTCCGTCGAGAGCTGGTACTTGCTTGTGGTGCCGGAGGCGTCTTTCTTGAACGTCGCCTTGACCGCCGCGGTGTTGTCGACCGAGTCGAAGTAGTAGGAGCCCAGCGTGACATACCCCGTGGTGTTGTTCAGCTTCTGTACGATAGATAGCGGGGCGTAGAACTCGTTGCCCGCCGGGTTGAAGTTCGCCTGCGAGCTGCTGGAGCTTGAGCTGCTCTTGCTCTGGGACTCCGACTGCACGGTCTGGTAGATACCGATTATCTTGAGCTCCATCGTTGAGCCGACACCGCTCGCGCCGCTTACGCTGGCTTCGATCGTATCGCCGATTTTCAGGCTGTTCTGCGAGGCCAGGTTCTTTTCAATGATCACTACCGGGTTTGAGTTGGTGTAATCCGCATAGGTGAAGAACCGCCCCTTGATGAGCTTCTTGGCACCCGTCGTGAAATCGGAAGCGGACGCCCCGTTGGTGTTGCCCGCGAAGAAGAAGCTGTTCGCCGTCGCGCCGCCAGTACCGAGGCCTGCTGCTCCGCCGCCGCCCGCATCCTGCCCGTTGTTCTGGCGGATCTGAAAGAGTTGCTGCATGTTCGTGTTTGTGATCCCCGATACCGCCACGTTGGTCTCGAGGACCTTGTCGTACGTCTTTACGTACTGGTCCTTGGCGAATGCATCGGTCAGCTTCTCGGACACGAGGCTTGCTACCCTGTTGGCCTGCTCCTGCGCGGTGGTCATGCTGCGGGCCTCCGCTGAACGCTCGGCCGCGGTCTTCGTGCGCTCCGCCTCGAACTGTTTCATCTGGTATGCGGAGCTGATCTTTATCTCGGCGTAGTTGCCGACCGTCTGCTTGATCGTCTGGACCTGGCTGTCCGCGGCCAGCTTGACCGCGAGCATCGACATCGAGAAGGTGAGGCACACGAACAGCAGGACTACCACTATCGAGTTCCTGACGAGGTTTCGCCGGAAACTCCTGAACCCTCTGTTAAATACTCTCATCTGCCTGACCTGCCTCTCAGTCCGGATATCCGGTCAGTGGTACCGATACCTTCTCACCGTAATCCGTCCCGCTGATCTTCTTGATGACTAGCGACGTGTTGTCCTTGGTCACCCCTGCGTTCTTGGCCACGTTCTGCGGATTGAGGTCGTAGAACAGGAACACCTTGTCGACCTCCTCGCCGATCTTGACCTTGTATGCGACCGCGGAAAGGCTCGTGTAATCCATGAGCGTTCCGGAAATCGTGTTGGTGGTGACGTAGGTTCCATATGTCCCGGTTGTGCCGTAGTAGTCGGAGTATGCGTCCGCCGCTATTCCGGGGCTGTACAGCCTGAAGGAATATTCGGAGAGATCGACGAGCCCGGTACCCACGTTCTGGACCTTGAGTTCCACGTTGAGGTAATCACCCGCGACCTCGCGGCTGCTGGAGGAGATCACGCTCTTGTTAGTGGTGAGCCTCGTCGCGCTCACAACCGTGAAGCGAGCTCCGGCGAGGTCCGCCGACGCGGACGGCGTCGTTGCTGTGGTCGTTGCTGTGGTCGAGCTCGTCCCGCTCGTGCTGCTGGAAGAAGCCTGTGAGCTTTGCGCCTGTGAGGTGGTCGCCGACGCTCCTTTCACCTGCGATTCCGTGGTGCCCGGCGGGAGCTTGGTCGAGTTGGAGCTCGTCGTGGTCTTCTTGCTGCTCGTCCCACTGCACGACGCCAGGTAGACCGTCATCAAAGCCAGGGCCAGTATAACTACCAATCCAATCCCGACTCGACCCCGCCTGCGCTTACTCATTTTCATACTGGTTTCCTTTCTTTCGCCTTTCGCCACCGTTCATTCGGTCAGCGACTCGTCTATCAGCGTTAACATCGTCAGGAACGCATCGCGCTCTCTCCAACTTGCGCCTTCAAAGGCCCCCGCGACCGCATGTGCGTACTCTTGCAACAGCTCTTCGGCGAGCTCTCTCCCCGCGGCGGTCGAGGTAAAGTGGATCACGCACCTTTCGTCCCAGTCCCTGGTCCTGTTTGCCAGACCTTTCTTCACCAGCTTCTTCGCGAAGCGGTCTCGAACCGGCTGCGGCGCGCCCGAGCCTCGCTTTCGGATGGTTATCGTTCCAACGCGTACCAGTTCAATGAGAAAGAATGCCTGTTCCGGTGAGATCTCCCTGCCCGCACGCGGGCGGGAACCCAGGTCCTGCAATCTTCTCGAGAGGCCGATCAACACCAGGCCTACCTGGCGGAAATGTCGCTCTCCCTCCGAGCCCGTCTCGCATAATGATGTACTTGCCATTTCAATCACTTCTCTCGATGACATCATGAGGATTGTCGTTCGGACCGATTAATATGAACTGGGTTTTCTGTTAAAGAGGCGTTAAAAAGGCAGGCGCTTGCCGGACCACGGCGAATGCAATGCCTCGGAGACGTTTGATATAATTGTAACCAGGGCAAATCGGCAACTGCTTCGCAATCTAGAACGCAGGGGATCTGGCAATGGACAGGCGGCGGCATTTTACCTCTGTTGGCGGGCGGAAACCCGCGCTACTTGCCTTGCCACCGCTTTTCGTCCTGTACCTGGTCACCCGCACCGTCAACCTCAAGGGCATTCCGATCTTCATCGATGAGGCGATCTACCTCAAGTGGGCGAGAGACGCGCAGTCGGGGCACCTGTGGGCTTCGCTTCTTTGGGATGGCAAGCCACCTTTCCATTCCTGGTCGATGGTGCCCTTGCTCGGCGTTTTCAGGGACCCGCTCCTCGCCGGGCGCCTGACGTCCGTGTTGTTTGGAGCTCTCACGACGGTCGGACTAATCCTCATCGGTAAAGAGCTGATGAACCTCGAGTTCGGGGTACTTGCCGGATTCCTGTACGTGATCTGCCCGTTCGCTTTGTTCTACGACAGGCTGGCGATAGCGGAGTGCATGCTGCAGGCGCTCTTTGTGTTTGCGGTCTACTTCGCGGTCAAGGCGGCAAGGTCGGGCAAGCTCGTCTACCTGGTTGGAACGGGCATCGCCACCGGCATGGCACTCCTGACAAAAGGAACCGCGACGCTGCTCTATCTGATCGTGCCGTTCGCCTATCTCGTCAGAGGCCCAAAGGAGAGGGACGGAGACGGCCGGCGACCCATGCTGAGATGGGGCCTTGCGGTTGGCCTGTCGCTCCTGCTCGGTTTTGCGATCCTCAATCTTCTCAGGCTATCGCCCAAATACGCCGCGCGCAGCCATTACATAGCCACGCGCTCAAAGGGGATAACCGCGGCCATGGCCACCCCGCTGAAGACGTTCTTCAGGTTTAACGTCTCGATACTGCTTTCGATGTACAGGTACCTTACGCCGGTTCTTTTCGTCGTCGCGGTGCTCGGCCTGGTCCTGGGCCTCGCGAAGCGCTGGAGACCAGGGGGTTTCCTCTGGGCCTGGGTCGTCATCGGCGCATCGGTCGTTTCTCTCGTCGGCAAGTTCACGTGGGCCAGGTTCTATCTTGTGCTCGTCCCACCACTTCTGCTGGCCGCCGCATACGCGCTCCATGAAGCTTCCGTCTTCGTCCTGGGGGCATGGCGGCGAAGGCGGCGGCCGGGCCGCGTGCCCGTTGCGGCGGTTTCCGCTATCGTGATGGTCGCACTGATGTTAGCGGTGCTTGTGCCTGCCGCCAGCTTGTCCGTCGGGATGATCCGGGGCACGCGGGGAGAATCCGATTACCTCCAGGGTCGCGATGCCGGAACAGGCATGATCGAGACCGCGCGCATGATCAAAGACCTGAGCCGAAACCGCGCGGTCAACGTCGTCGTCAACGACTACTTCGTGCAGTTGGTGCTGCAACTGTATACCGGCAATGACACCAACCTTCACATCGTGACGCTTCAGCTCGAGTATAGAAAAGGGTTCTCCGACTACCTGAGGAACACTTGCGAAAAGGCGGCTTCGGAACGTCCTACGTTCCTTATTATTAACGGCGCATCGACCGGTCTTCCCTCATCGTGGCCTCTCCAGGTCGTGCGTGAGTTCAAGAAGGACAAAGGCAACAAGATGGATTCCATGTTTGTGACGCGAGTCAGGCCCGATACGATAACGAACAAGGCGCCCCGGCAAGTGAAGATGGGCCCTTGATCAGGTGTCAACCGTGAGATGACCGGGGCCATGGGTCGTCAGGGGGCCTGGTCGGTGCCTCGGATCCCGACGGATGAAGTGCCGCCCGCGCGGCCGTCAAAGTACATGGAGCTCTCGACTATCACCGGGCCGTCCGCGACCACCGCCGTGCTTACCTCAGCGGAAGGCACGAGCTGGTTCACGGGGATCGTAAAGCGGCCTCTCGCGGGCACGGTGTACCGACGGCTGAACGACTTCCCGGAGGGTTCGCTGAAAGCGACGGAGATGGCCCTTGCTGCATCGCCGGGGTTCTGCACGAGAACGTACGTCTCAAAACCGGAACCGGTGAACCCCTCGGGAACGTACCACTCGGTATCGGGAGAGGGCGACCCGATGGAGGCATGGCCGTCGCTGCGTTTGTTCCAGTACATGGCCCGCTCGGCAACGATAGGTCTTGCCGCTTCTACCTCGATCGAAACATCGCTCGAAGGCACCGCATCGTTGACGCGCACCGTGGCGCGAGACCTTGCCCCGACCGTGTACGTCCTCACGTTGCAGATGCCGGAGCCATCCATGAATTTCAACGTGACCGCGCTGGGCGCCGGCCCCGGGTTCTGCAGGAGGACGAACTCCTCGAAGCCCCCGCCGGTGTAGCCTTCCGCGAAGTACCAGGTCCGGGATCTCGAGCGCGCCCCTATGGAGCATGTCCCCGCGGTCATGTAGTTGAGGTACTGGGAACGCTCTACGACGACCGGGCGGTCGGACGTCACCCCGCAGGACACGTCCTGGCCGGGGATCTCCCGGTTGACGTCCACGGTGACCCGCGAACGGGCAGGCACCTCGTACGACCTCTCAACCGGCCTGGTCGACCCGGTCATGAAAACAGCCGTGACTTTCGCGGGCTCTACGCCCGGGTTCATGATCAGGACGTACTCGTCGAAGCCCGGCCTCGTGCATCCTTCCGCAAGGTACCAGGTCTTGCCCGGGGAGCTCGCGCCCGCGGACGCGTGGCCGGCGCGGCGGGCATTGAAATACATTGAGCGCTCGGCGGCGACCGGACTGCTGGATGATAGACATACGCTCACCTCGGCCTCGCCCACGATGTCGGCGACCCGGATTGTAGTGCGGCTGTGGGGCGGTGCGATCAACGACCTCCGGATGCTGCCTTTGCCTTTGACCAGGAACGTCGCCTCCAGCGACGCGCGCTTGGCGCCCGGGTTCTGCACGAGGACGTACTCCTCGTATCGACCCGTCGCGGGTGACCGCCCCGTGTAACCCTCCGCGAAGTACCACTCTTTCGACAGGCTCGGCACGCTCGAGTTGACCCAGACCTGCGCGGAAGCCGGCCTGATGGAATGCGCCGCGTTGTCGGGAGCAGCGTCGATCCTGGCACGGTAGAGCCCGTCGGCAGCGGGCGTCCCGTCATCGCGCTTCCCGTTCCAGGCAAGAGCGTGAGTGCCCGCGCCCATGCGCGCGGCGGTAAATCGCCGGACCTCGTCGGACCCGTCCCAGATCGAAACATTCACCGTTGCGCCCTCGGGGAGCCTGTAAGATATCTTCGCAATTCCTGGCGTCCCTGACGCGGGATCGAGCGGATGCCCCGATACTGTCACGTTCTCCAGGTCCCTGACGGACGCCGGCCCGTGCGTGCCCGGTAGCAGGGCCTCGTTCGTTATCTTCGGGTCGGTCCTTGAGTCCGAGAAATCGAGCACCGGCACTCTCCTGGAAGGATCGGGGTTCGCCCAGTCGGCCCGGTTCAGGACGGGGACCTTCAACGGCAGGGTCCCCGCATCGTAGTAGAGTGCATTGCCCGGGTCGTCTAGTACGAGGCCCGCGGCCGCGTCGATGAGAGCAAGGCTCGCCGTGCCGCGCGGGTAGTAGCTCATCAACGGCAATCCGGCGGTCCCGTTCGTCGCCACCACCTTCGCCGAGAAGTCATGGGCGTCGTCGTCGGCCACCCCGAGGGTGTCCTTCGGCCTGACGGTAGCACGGGAGTTGGGAGCCACCTTGAGGGTCGAGCTCCTGGTGCTTCCGTCGGCGAGCATGTAGGTGATCTTGACGTCCGCCTGTACGGGCTCGGGGTTCTGTATGCAGATGTAAGGGTCGAAGCCCGGACGGCATGAGCCCTCGGCGAAGTAGAAGGTCGATGACGGGTTGGTCGCTCCTATGACGTCGTGTCCGCCGGTCCAGGCTCCGTTGTAGTTGAAGTACACCGGGCGCTCGGCGATTATCCCCACGCCGTTGGTGGACTCCACCTTAGCGGAGAAGTCGTGCGCGTTGTCGTTTGCCACCCCGAGTGTGTCTCTGGGCCTGACGGTCGACCTGGAGTGAGGCGCGACCCGGAGCGCCTGGCTCTTCGTCGCGCCGTTGCCGGGCATGTACGTTATCCTGACGTCCGCCCATGAGGCGCCGGGGTTCTGTATGCAGATGTAAGGGTCGAACCCCGGACGGCATGAGCCCTCGGCGAAGTAGAAGGTCGATGACGGGTTGGTCGCTCCTACGACGTCGTGTCCGCCGGTCCAGGCTCCGTTGTAGTTGAAGTACACCGGGCGCTCGGCCAGGATTGCCGTCGGTGGCGGGATGCCGTTCCCCGAAGAGCCCCCTCCGGCGGTGTTCGTGCCACCCACGATACCGTCCCAGTAGCCGCCGTCAGCATACATGCCCAGGTACCGCTCCAGGGCCCAGTACGAGTCGACCGCGGTTAGAGGGTCAGCCCCGCGCGGCCTTGCGCCCGTGTAGCATGCGAGCGCATCGCGCCAGATGTTCGAAGACACCCACATCCTGCCCGGGTCATAGCCATAGCTGGTGTGCTTGCTCCCATACGCACCCCATGTCCTGGCCGTCGAGCTCTCTATGTCCTTCCTGAGCCTGGCCATGTTTTCCGAGGTCACGCCGGAGTCCCTTTGAGCGCCGAGCGCGAAGAGAAGGCCTCCGCCCGTCTGGATGCTGTAGGCCTCGCGGTCCGCGCGCTCGACGTCACCGTCAAGGCAAACGGCGAAGTGGTCTCCCAGCCAGAGGTCGTGCTCGAGAGTCTGGTTGATGAGCTCGACCCGGGACCGGAAGCCGGCCGCGGATGAAGGTTTCGCCGCGAGCGCCATCGCGCGCATCGCCTGGTATGCCGCGAGGCACTTGAACCCGAGGTACGACTGATCCCGGCCGCGCTCCAGGGCGGGCGTAGCGTCGTCGAAAGTCGTAGGGCAGTCCACGTCGGGGATCCCGTTGCCGTTCGTATCGCATGCCGTTACAAAAGAAGCAAGTCTCGCGAGCGTGGCAAACCGCGCCTTCACGTAAGATGTGTCACCCGAGGCTTTCCAGTACCTGTACGCCATGAGGATAAAGTTGAGGTTCTCCTCGACCGGCATATCGTGGTCGTACGCCTGCCCGGTCGCCGCGTCCACGATGCCGATATCATGCGGTACGAACACTCCCCTCTCGTTCGATTTCAGGTATAGCAACCACTCATCCATCACGGTGCGGAGCAGGGACGGCCAGTACTGGTAGTAGAACCACGCCTGGTTGTACTCCACGTCGACCGTGCCTTGAAAGCGCATCCATGTTCCCTCCCAGACGCTGAACCAGTTGCGCCCGGTGGGCGAGCTCGCCCACCACGTGTTGGTTAGATACGTCCTGAAGCTGCAGGCGATCAGGTTGCGAAGGTCACCTTTATAGGAGGCGTTCACCGAGAGAAAGTCATCCGAACCGATCGTATCGTCGAAAAACTCCGACTTCCCGACTATGTCGTCACCGGTATCCCTGTTCGAAGCCGCGTAGCCGGCGACGCCGAGAACATTCGCGAACGATCCCGTATAGCGAAACTTGAAGCCGCTGTCCTCGTAGGAGCTGTTCTTCACGCGTAAGATGCGGTCGGCGACGTATCCGGCGATGATGAAATGTTTTGTCACGGAAGCTCCGGGTGCCAGCTTGTCGGCTGTCCACTTCGCGCCCGTGTACCCGCGCGGGTAGAAGCCGAACACGGGGCTGTCAGCCTCGGCGGGCGCGCACGGGTAACCGGGGGCGCTCCACCCCCAGAGCTTGCTCGCGGTGAAGGCATGGAACTCGGCTGCCGCGTTGCCCAGGAACGTGACCCCGGATGCTTCGCCATCCGGCAGGGCGAGCGCCTCCGTGGCGGACTTGCTGTTATATGACGTTTTTGTCTCGTCCTGGTAGCTGTACCGGGTGCGGTTCGTGATGCCGGTGGCCCCGCCGCTCGTGAAACGCGCGATGCCCGCTTCTGAGAGGTCTTCCTTGTGAGGCCTGGCCAGCATCAAGCCCGCCGACGCCGGGCGGCTGCCGACGTTCCTGACCGTCACGTCGATGTAGAAAAACGGCGCGGAGCTCACCTTTTCGTTCTTCGGGTAGAACGGCGCGCGAAAAGTCACGTTCATCTGGAGGGGCACGTCGGACGAGGAACACCTGTAAGAGACCGAGGTCATCGATTCCGACTGGTCCAGGTTCTCCCATGTCGCAAACCTGTCCGTGAAAGGCAGCGCCCGTATCTCTTTGCCGTACTTGAGTGCGATCACAAGCTCTGACAGGTCGGGTGTCCACGTACCGAGCGGCGAGTAACGCCAACCCAGTTGCTGGGGCGCCAGGTCGATGCTCGCCCGCGACCCCAGCCGGCCGAGCACAGCTTCGTACGCATCCTGGGTCCCGGTGTTCAGGCGGCGAGGGCTCGAGGGGGTGAGCTTGTTCCTTGACGTGGAGGCGTCAATCTCCACCGCGTCGGCGCCTCCCCTTGACAGGCGAATGGTGCT
This sequence comes from Candidatus Anoxymicrobiaceae bacterium, assembly GCA_036508635.1. Taxonomy (GTDB): domain Bacteria; phylum Actinomycetota; class Geothermincolia; order Fen-727; family Anoxymicrobiaceae; genus FEN-727. Next base: position 15,782 of record DATCGY010000267.1, on the reverse strand, counting down.
GACGGTCGCCTGGCCGGTGCAGCCGCTTTCATCGGAGCGGAACTCTACCGATATGAGTCCCTTCGCGGTCGCTGTCGCATCGAAACCGCTCTGGCACGCGAAGTCTCTCCCTACATGTGCAAAGATATCCAGCCGGTTCAGCACGGGGGTGCCCTGTATGTATACGTTGAACGCGCGCGAGCCAGTCGACGCGTTGTCGTGTTCGACGAACGAGAGCTCGACCTCATAGGAGGCCCCCGGCTCAAGGTTTGCGATGGTGTAGGAGAAGTGTTTTCCGGCCCGCTCGCGCTGGAACTTGTACGCCTGCCTCGTCGCACCATCGGTGCCACCGATAGGCTGCCCTCCGAACGTACTCGGATGAGTGACATCCGACCCGTTCTTCTGTTGCAGCTCAACTATAACCTGGGGGCTCGTACCAGGACCGGCCGCGTACGCCATGGACCCAAGCACGAGAGCCAGCAGCACCGAGGTGATCAGGACGGCGGTACATAACAGCAATCGGCGGAGCCCTCGCGAAGCTTCGGCTGATCGCGCGCTGTTGCCAGGTTGATGCGCCTCTTTGGCGTCGAGTGAGATTTCCATTGGGCCGCCGGTACGGCTCCACTCTAACCTCGCCCCGCTCGAGGGTCAACACACCTCCGGTGGAGTGGCGGCCTTCGCTAACCCGCGGGGCTCACGTTCAGATTGTTCTGTCGGTGCGCCTGTACCGTTGTCCGCTGGCGCCATGGACTCCTCACCCTATAAGATACGAATGAGAAGTCTCGACGGGAGGGGGGCACATGAAAGTCACCGACTTCGAAGGCAAGACCGTCTACATCGTGGGAGGCTCCAGCGGCATCGGCCTTTCCGCGGCGACATTGCTGGCGGGCGCCGGCTCCAACGTCTTCATCTTCGCCAGGGGTAAGGAGCGGCTCGAGGACGCCCTGGCAAAGATCGACGACGGCAAGAAGAGTGGCGCGCAGCGTTCGGGATTCAAGCCACTTGACGTGACCGACCACGACCAGGTCAACAAGGTCATGAAAGAAGCCGTCGAGGAGTTCGGAGCCCCCGATATCCTGATCAACTCCCAGGGCCGTGCGTACCCGGATTACTTCGAGAAGATCACGTACGAGCAGTTCGACGAGACGATGAAAGTCCATATCTACGGCGACTGGAACACGGTTGCCGCCCTCCTGCCATACATGAAAAAGCGGGGCGGGTACATTGTTAACGTCACTTCCGTCCTCGGGTTCATGGGTGCTTTCGGCTACTCTGATTACTGCCCGTCGAAATACGCGATCATCGGTTTCAGCGAAGTGCTCCGGAGCGAGCTGAAGCGCTACGGGATAGGCGTCTCAATACTGTGCCCTCCCGACACCGACACCCCCGGTTTCAAGGTCGAGAACCTGACCAAGCCGCCGGAGACGGTGGCCGTCAGCGAGGGTGGCGGGCTCATGCAGCCCGATATAGTCGCCGCTGCGCTGGTCCAGGGCATCAAGAAAGGCAAGTTCTTTATAGGACCGGGTTCAGTGCGCGTCCTCTGGCTGGCAAAGAGGCTCGTTCCCTGGCTCGTAGACCTCTACATGGACCATCAGATCAAGAAAGTCCGCAAGGAATCCACCCTCTAAAGATGAACTTGAGGGCGGTCTCGAGTGTGCGGGGGAGAACGGGGTTACTCGACGGTGTGGAGGTTGATCATGTTGGTGGTCCCGATCTTTTCTTCGAGGAAGCCACCGACCACGACGACCAGGTCACCGCTTGATACGTAGCCTTCTTTCTTGCACGCGTCAACGACGATCAGGATGTTCTCGGTGAGGTCTTCAACCAGGGGCATGACGATGCCTCGCACTCCCCAGAGCGGCGAGAGCCTGTGCATGACCTTCTCGACAGGGCTGATCGCTATTATTCGGGAAGCAGGCCTGTATCTAGCGAGAAGGTGCGCTGTGTATCCGAAGCGCGTGATGCCTATGATCGCCGAGGCTCCGAGGTCGCTGGCTATCTTGCAGGCGGCAAAACCTAGAGCGTCCGGAGCGCTGCAATGCGCCCACCTGCCGCCCTCTTCGAGGTAATCGCTGTAATCGATAGCCCCCTCGGTCATGGCGGCTATGCGCGCCATCATCTCGACTGCCCGCACCGGGTGGGCACCCGCCGCGGTCTCGGCTGAGAGCATCACCGCGTCCGTGCCGTCGAGGATGGCATTGGCGACGTCACTCGCCTCGGCGCGCGTGGGCCGCGGGTTGACCACCATCGACTCGAGCATCTGCGTCGCCGTTACGACCGGCTTGGCCGCGAGCAGCGCCTTTAAGATGATCTGCTTCTGGACCAGGGGAACCTCCTCGGCGAGCATCTCCACACCGAGGTCGCCCCTGGCGACCATGATGCCGTCAGCCATCTCCAGCACATCATCGATGTTGGCGACAGCCTCGCTCTTTTCGATCTTGGCCATTATCGGAGTGTTGTGTCCCGTCTCAGCTATGGTCTCGCGAAGAGCCCTGACATCGTATCCGTCTCGAACGAACGACTGCGAGATCCAGTCGACGCCAACCTCCAGACCGACCTCGAGGAAACTACGGTCGCGGTCAGTGAACGACGGGAGCCTGATCGGTACGCCCGGGAAGTTCATGCCCTTGCCCTGCCTGAGCACTCCCCCTTCGATAACGGTACATGTTATCTCGGTGCCTTTCGTCCCGTTGACCTGGAGCCTTATAAGGCCATCGTCGATCAGCACCGTATCACCGGCGGCGAGGTCGGAGGTAAGTGCGCGGTGGGAGACGGAGATGCGGCTGTCGGTGCCCATCTCCTGCTCAGTGGATAGGGTGAGAGACTGGCCCGAAGTCAGCTCTACCTGCGAGCCTTCGATCTGTCCGACGCGCAGCCTCGGGCCCTGCAGGTCAAGCATGATGCCAACGTGTTTTCCGGTCTTCGCCTCGAGGTCACGCAGGAGTTTGATATAGTCACGCACCCCGTCGGGTTCGCAGTGGCTGGAGTTGATTCGGGCGACGTCCATCCCCGCTTCGACCATCTGGCGCAACGTTTCCGGATCGCGTGAGGCGGGGCCAAGCGTACACACGATCTTTGTCTTGATGTTTCCCGGCTTGGCCGGTTTCGAATCGCCGCTCCCGCGTGCCATGGTCCTGGCAGCGGGAAGTCTGTTTTTCTCGCGGTCAGTATAACTGACCGTGTCGCTATTGAGTTTCATATCCACCCCTTGATATTGGACCGACTCGCGGCCCGAAGCGCTGGCATGCCCCGGTCCTGTATCGTCCCGGCGCCGGCTATCCATCTATTCACCCAGATTTATTCTCTCCAAAGTCCGCACACAGTTCACCCACCAATTGTCTACTTTCGGTCAACTGTCTTTACGGTGGGCCGAACTGTCCGTAATGCGCTTAAAACCGCTGATTCGTATCGAGCGCGACCAGCGGACAGTAAAGCATTCAAAGGCCTCCGGGAACGGTGCAGGATAATCCGGTGGCCTGCAAGGCGCAAACTTCAACCCCCTTTCCAAGCATGGGAGGCGCGGGCGTTTCCGCACGCACCCTATCGGCTGACGCGCCATGGCTGTAGCTTTAGGCAGGCCAGCTCGGAGGTATTCAATCAGTATGCTATTCTACAGAATGGTGGCAATTGGCTTCAAGCATCACAATCCCGACGACAGATATCTCTGACGCCGGGGTCGTTCTGTATCGGATCGAGAGAGGATACGATCGGCTTCACGAGAAGAGCAAGGACATCGGGCTGCAATATAACCGAAGACGTTGAATGGCGATGGGGGCTCCTGTTGGAAATCTGTCACAGGAAGTGCAGTGTTGGGAAGGGGATTTGAGGGAATACCTGTTCTATTTGATGTCGGAGAAGGATTATTTATCGGGGGGGTAATCGTGGATAATGCGGCCATCCTGGTCGAGGGGCTGCGCAAGAACTATGGGGAAGTCGTGGCCCTGCAGGGTGTGGACTTCGAGGTGCCGGTGGGCACCATCTTCGGGCTGCTGGGCCCCAACGGGGCGGGTAAGACGACCACGGTGAGGATACTGAGCACGATCATCCGTGCCGATGGGGGCCACGCCGAGGTGATGGGCCACGACGTATCCGCGGACCCGGTGGGCGTCCGTTTCCAGATAGGCCTTGCCGGGCAGTCCACGGCGGTTGACGCCAACCTCACGGGGCGAGAGAACCTGGTGCTGGTAGGGATGCTGGCACAGGTCCCGAAGAGCCTTGCACGCTCTCGAGCAGACGAGCTTCTCGAGCGGTTCTTTCTCTCTGATGCGGCTGGCAGGCCACTCCGTACCTACTCAGGCGGCATGCGCCGCAGGCTGGACGTGGCCGCAGCCCTGATAGCAAGGCCTCCGGTGCTCTTCCTGGATGAGCCGACAACGGGACTCGACATCCAGAGCCGCACCGAGCTGTGGGAGGTGATCCGCGAGCTTGTGCGCGACGGCTCTACCGTACTGCTAACCACGCAGTACCTTGAGGAGGCCGACAGGCTTGCCGGCAGGATAGCTGTGATCGACAAGGGGACCGTGGTGGCCAACGATACCACAACGGCCCTGAAGGCCCGTCTCGGGAGCACGACCATAGAGCTGGAGATGGGAAGTGAAGAGGAAGCAATACGAGCGGATGCACTGATCGGTCACGTCTGCGAGTTGGCGAACGAGGTCGAGGGGAAGACGGTACGCATGGGCTGCGTGCAGGGGCCGCAGGCTCTAGTCGAGACCCTGCGCGTACTGGATGAGAACGGCCTCGAGCCCGTCAACCTGGAGGTCCGCGAACCGACCCTCGACGAGGTCTTCCTGGCGCTGACCGGCGAGCACCCCCTCGACGGAGGCTCCGGCCCGGCTTCAAAGGATGGAGGTTGAGACGATGGAGGCGAACACGGCTGTCGAGGTAGGCAAGCTGTCACGGGGCCCGGCCAGGGTCATCGGCGTTGCCCGGGACACCCTGGCGATAACCAGGCGGAACCTGACGGGGTTGATCCGGGTGCCGCGGTTCTTCGTGTTCACGATTATCCAGCCCATCATCTTCGTGCTCCTCTTCCGCTACGTGTTCGGCGGGGCGATATCCGTCACGACGACAGGCGTGCCGTATGTCGACTACCTGATGCCCGGGATATTCGTGCAGACAGTTGCGTTTGGGTCCATAACCACAGGTATCAGCATGGCCACCGACGTCCAGAGCGGTATGTTGGAGAGGTTTCGCTCCCTTCCCATGGCGAGATCCGCGGTGCTTGCGGGCCGCACAGTGGCCGACCTTGCTCGTACCGCGGTGGTCCTGGTGATAATCTCCGCGGTAGGCTTCGCTGTAGGTTTCAGGATAAACACGAACGTCGCGTCTTTCGTCGGCTCGTTGCTGATAGTGCTGATGTTCGCGTATGCCCTGCTGTGGGTGTTCTCAGCTGTCGGGCTCGCGCTAAAAGACCCGGAAAGCGCCCAGGCGGCTTCTTTCCCGGTGATAGCCCCGCTGGTGTTTGCCTCGTCAGTCTTTGTGCCGGTGAGCACCATGCCTTCCTGGCTTCATGGGTTCGCGACCTACCAGCCGGTCTCCGTGACGGCGTCAGCTGCTAGAGCCCTGTGCAACGGCGGGCCGACGCTGTCCTGGGTCCTTCAGTCTATCGCGTGGACTATCGGGATATTATTGGTCTGTGCACCGCTGGCCGTCTGGAGCTACCGTCGCGCGGTGTAGAGAGAGGAGCTCTCCCGCTATTCTGCATTCCGCTCGCCGTCTGGCGCTACCGCCACGCCTGACGGACCACCGGATGAATGACCAGACCATGGCCCGCATTGCCCGGCTCCAACCCTGACATGACAGTGCCGACACTGACAATTCTCACCCCGGCAAGTAGAATGGGACTGTCCTCATGTGACATGTCCGAGACCGCTATGATTTCCTTTGGTAGAAGAGCGACGATCGGAGGATAGATGTTCTGCAGGCAGTGCGGTAAAGAGCTGGAGGAAGGGCGGAGGTTCTGCGTCTTCTGCGGCGCCGACCAGTTGTCCGCCGCAGCCGGTGCCGGTGCGCGGCAACAGGCCGCGGCCCCACAACCCGGGCAGGCCCCGGCGCCTCACAAACGGCGGATGGAGACCTGGGCGATCGTCCTTATCGCCGCGGCCGTCGTCCTCGTCCTCGCGGGGGCAGGCGTTGGTATCTACTTCGCGGCCAGCGGCTCATCCAAGAACGAGCCTGTAACCTCCCAGCCGTCGACGATCAAGACCCCCAAGGTAGTGATACCCGAGGTCAAGAGCGAGAGGCTCGCCTACATCAGCAGCAAGGACGTCTACTCCGTAAACATGAACGGCGCCGGGGCGCGCAGGCTCACCAGCCGTGGCGACATAGTCGACTTCGCGGTCTCCCCTGACGGGACCTGGATAGCGTTCGTCACAAACCCCGGCAACCAGAGCGTCATCTTCAAGATGCACGCAGATGGAAGCAACGTTTCGCAAGTGACGCTGCCCGAAAAAGGCCGCGCGGATAACCCCGCGTTCGACCCGACCGGCAAGTCCATGTACTTCACCAGGGTCACCACTGCGGAGGAGGCCAACATAGAAGCCGGGCAACCGTTCGCTGAGGACTTCGAGCGCTACGACATCGCGGCCAATAGCGTGAGTCACCTCTACACTTACGGCGGCCTTCAGGAACAGTCCATCCAGGGGCTCTGGGCTGACCCCGCGGGTGGCGACCTCTACTTCAACCTTTTCGGTTCCGACTATCCGTCCTCTGTGCCGCATATGCTCACGCTGGGCCCACCGGCCACTGATTCCGTCTACCTGCCGATGCAGAGGGACACCGGGAAGTACAGCGCGGTGGCGTTCCAGATGACGGGCTTCTCGAGGGATGGAGCGTACGTCTCATACTTCAAGCAGATGCTTTTCGCCGAGCAGGATACGACCACGACACAGGGCCAGCAGGTTGATGCAGCGTTCAGGAATGCGTCCTCGGGAAGCGAAACATCGGTCGCCGATTATGTGCCGGGGACATCGCAGGTCGGCGAGGTGTCAGGCATGGAATTCTCGAGGATCGCGGACGCCACCTACTATTACTCGATGGTGGCCGCGGGCAATACGGCGAACTCGCTAACACTGAACTTCTACAAGGGCACCACCAAGGGGTCCCCCGCGCTTTCCGGGCTGAACGTGACCGTGCCGGTCGACCAGCAGCAGTACACGCCGCTCGTCTGGCACCTGGTCCCTGCGCAGTAGCCAGTTCCGGTCGCCGTGAGCCAGGGCCTTTAACACAATCTTCATGCTCTCTCCATAAGAGGTTCACGCACCGGGGCTAATCTTGGCTTAGGACCGCGAGGCAGGGGGACGGCATTGCGTGAGAAAGCGCGGATACTGATAGTCGATGACGAGAAGAGGATCGTCAATACCGTCAGGAAATATCTGGAGAACGACGGGTACGAGTCCCTGGTTGCTTACGATGGCGCCGCGGCGCTCGAGACATGGAAACGGGAGCAACCCGACCTAGTGGTCCTCGACATACTCATGCCGAAGCTGGACGGGCTCGGCTTCTGCCGCGAGGTCCGAAAAAAATCCACCACCCCGATAATCGTGCTTTCGGCAAAGTCTTCCGAATTTGACAAGCTCCAGGGTCTCGGCCTGGGCGCGGACGATTACGTGACAAAGCCCTTCAGCCCCCGCGAGCTCGTCTCCCGTGTCCACGCGGTCCTTCGGAGGGTCGACGCGCCGCAAGCTGCTGACGAGCGACCGATCGTCGAAGGTCCGCTCGTCATAGACAAGGACAAGCACAAGGTCGAGCTTCTGGACGTTGTGGTCCCCCTCACCGCGACCGAGTTCGGTATCCTCCAGTTCCTGGCATCGCAACCTGGATGTGTCTTTTCGAGGGAGCGCCTTCTCGAGGCGGTGGAGCGCGACTCCGGTGAGACCTACGACGGCACGATATACTCACATATCAAGAACCTTCGCAAGAAGCTCGCGCGAATAGAAAACGACTGGTCCTTCATCGAGACGGTGCACGGCGCCGGGTACAGGTTCAATGCGAAAGAAAAGGATAAACACAAGTAAGAAGCGCAAGAAGTTCGGCCTGGGGCCCAAACTCTTTCTTGCGATACTGGCGGTTGCGATCGTATGCGTCGTGACTTCCGCCGTGCTTGCGCTCGTCCTGGCCTCTCGAGAGGTACAGCACCGCCTAGAGTACTCGACACCTCCCGGTGAGCCACCGCCGCCCGCACCACCACCTGTAAAAGGAGTGCCGCCGTGGCTCTGGATCTGTTTCCTCGTCGCCGGCATCGCGGGGTTGGTGCTGGCCATGGGGCTCAGCCTTTTCATGGCGAACCGGATCTCCAAGCCCCTGGGGGCCCTTACCGCCGCAACCAGCAGCATCGCCGACGGCGAGTACGGTAATACCGTGGATGTGGCCGGCGGTCGCGAGATCGAGGAGCTCGCGATCGCATTCAACAAGCTCTCGGAGAAGCTGGCAAAGAACGAGCTTCTAAGGCAGAACATGGTGGCGGATATCGCGCACGAGCTCAGGACTCCGCTGACGACCCTGCGAGGCGATTTCGAAGCCCTGCAGGACGGCCTCCTCGAGCCCGGCTCCGAAGTGCTCGAAAACCTCATGGGAGACGTTCTCATGCTCTCCCGTCTTATCGAAGACCTGCAACAGCTGACGCTCGCCGACGCTGGCCAACTCACCCTCCAATGCGAAAGCATTGACCCGAAAGCATTCGTCGACGATGTCGCGTCGCGCTTCGAGAATGAGCTGGCGAGGAAAGGCGTATCGCTCGACGTGCGCCTGGAAGACGACCTGGAGCGAATTGACGCCGATCGTTTCCGCCTGACACAGGTTCTGAGTAACCTGGTCAAGAACTCCCTTCAGCACACTCCCGCGGGTGGCGCCATTACAGTAAGTGTCACGCCGACGGAAAGCGGGCTCATCTTCGCTGTCTCGGACAACGGGCCCGGAATCGACCGCGAGGATCTTCCCTTCATCTTCGAGCGCTTCTACAGGACGGACAAATCAAGGACAAGGTCAACCGGTGGGACGGGGCTCGGCCTGGCCATCGCGCGGACACTGGTCAATGCGGGTGGCGGCCATATCTGGGCGGAAAGCGAAGCGGGCGAGGGAACGACCATCTCGTTCACCGTTCCGACATCCGTTCCCTGAAACACGGTCGAATCTCTCACCCGGCCAGTCTCAGTTGACGCTTCACCGGGGGTCCGCCCGGAAGCCACTCCGGGTCTTACGGTTCCAACCAGCTTTTTCCACAGCGTCTTGCGCCATGTCAGGGTGCCCTGACGCGTTACAAATAATTAACCGAAAATCCAAATCCCTTCCAATCGTGCTTAACCCACCCCCACGAGAATACGGGATGAGACATAGCGACAGAGCTGTGCATCGAGAAAGAGACGGACACTGAGACGGAAGGAAGACTGAAGACGATGAAGCTCCTCGAGAACCGACCTGACAACCAGAGCGGAGGTGATGCACTGGGGATGGCAGCCGCGAGGGCGTTGGCGCGCGAACTCGACGTCATCCTCGAAGATGAACCAACCGGAAACCCGGGCAGCGACCTGAAACGTGACGTCGTGGAATTCCTCACCAGGCCCGCGGATGAAAGCGGCGGGCGCGTAGACATGGCGTTACATGACGAGAGCATTCTCGACGTCACGGATCAGGCCATTCGGATGACCGGAAGGTTCGGGGCAGCCACCGACGGCGGGCCGGCTCTGAAGCTCATAGATTTCACAGATTCGCTTGAAGGGAGACCGTCGATATGAACAGGATCCGTAGGGTGATCGCCGGGTTGGACCTGTATGACTGGCTGGCCTTCGCGGTCATGGCTTTCATACTGGCCATGGCGATCACTTACTGGCACAAATTCCCCGTTCACATGGACATGTACTACCACGTGGGCGTTACCTCCGGTTATTCCAGCGCGGGTGGCATCGCCCTTCATTCATTCTGGGAATTCGCGCCTGCTGGAAGAGCCCAGCTATACCCGCCGTTGCTACACGTCCTGATGTTCACCCTGACGAAGTTCGGGTTATCGATCGTTACCGTGGCCAGGCTCGTCAGCTTCGCGGCTTTCCCGCTCCTCATGCTGAGCAGCTGGTACGGGGTGAGGAAGATCTTCTCAACGAGGGCAGCTTTCTACTGCACCGTATTGCTGTCATCGATCTACCTCCTGTTCTGGCACTCCGCCGTCGAGAGCGCCGCTTCTCTCGTATTGATACTCACGCCACTTATCTTCGTGGCTGTCGACAGGAATAAAAAGGTCGCGGCCGCGGTGCTTCTCGCCTTGGCGTTGTACAGCCACCTTACGCTGGGGCATCTCGTCGCCCTCGGCCTTCTCCTCTACGCCGTCCACAGGCGCCAGATGTTCAAGGAGATCATCGAAGTGCTGGCGGGTGCGTACCTGCTATGGCTGCCATGGGGCATCCAGATCCTTACCCATTACAAGTCGCTCGGATTCGACAGTAGCAACGGGGCGGGCGTCACAGTGCATATCCTGATATGGGCCGTAGCGCTGGCGGGTTTCGCGTACTGCTATTTCAAGAAAGGCAAGTACTACCTGCTGCCGTGCTTCCTGCTCGGGTTTATTCCCATAGTGTTCTTCTATCCCGACCGTTTCTGGAACGCCCACGTGTTCGTGCCGCTGGCGATGCTTGGCGCGGTGGCCCTCTCGGGCCTCCACGGGTTCCTCGCGGAGCGCTTGACGGACATCGTTCACAGCCGGGCTGTACGTGTGGCTCTCGTCACCGTCGCGATGGCGATTCCCGTTGCCCTCTTCCTGCTCGTCGACCCGGTCTATTCGAGTGGCGGTGGAGGTGTGGGTGGCGGCCCGGCTTTCGCGGGCCAGCCTCCCGGGCAGCAACAGACACAGCAACAGCAGGGTACGCAACAGTTCGGGACCAGCACGCAGAACCAGACGACGCAGATATCAACAAGCAAATCCGGCACGAGCAGCTCCGGCACCACGACGGCACAGGCTCAGAACGGCAACGGCATGCCGCAGCCGCCATCGGGCGGAACCATCCAGCCTCCCGGCCAGCAGAACGGCACCGGCGGACCTCCGGGCGCCCAGGGGATGGGCGGCGGCCCCGGTAGCTCCAGCAGCGGCCTGTCCAGGGCTGACACGACACTGCTCAGCCTTATCAATGGCTCCGTCGCGAGGGGCTCGCAATCCCTGTCAGGTGAATCCGTAATATCATCCGACCTGGTCAAGCTCGCGAAGATCGTCAAGGCAAATACGACCAAAGACCAGATCGTGTACGTCACCGATGGCGGATTGGGCAACTGCATCACCGGTCTCACAGGCCGCGCCTCAACCAGCGGCATGTTCCACGAAGTGAAGTCGGACGGCTCGAACGGTAGCTCGGCAAGCAACGCCACGCTTGTCATAGTGTCGAGCTGGCAGGGCGGCGGCGCAATGTCGATGGGCGGGCCGGGGACGCAAGGCCAGAGCATCGATACTTCCAACTACAAGCCGGTCGGCACCACCGGCAGCTACAGCGTCTATCTCAACTCGTCGGCGACGGCCAGGGTCACGTCTCAAGGGACGGTGATCCCCTGGTACGTTGTCTATTCTCTTCTCTTCCTGGCGCTGGCCGCGATCCTCATCGACTGGTTCAGGCCCGGTGGAAAGAAACCCGGCCCGGACGAAGGCGTTTGGGACATCGATGGCGCACCGCATCCCGAAGTCCCGACCGACGGAACGGACGCCTATCTAGACACCTTCAAGTCCGAACCTCCCACCGGAGGTAGTGTGCTGGCTATCGTACCGTGCTACAACGAGGCGGAGAATGTAGGTGAAGTCGTGGCCGAACTCCGGCGAGTGGCTCCGTTCGTCGACGTGCTGGTGGTCGACGACGGCTCCGTGGATTGCACCACCGACGCAGCCTTAAGGGCTGGCGCAACCGTTATGTCCCACAGGGGAAATGCGGGGGTGGGAGCGGCCGTACGCACGGGGATGGTCCATGCGCTGGAGCGCGGCTATTCATACGCCATCCAGGTCGACGGTGATCGGCAGCACAACCCTTCCTACATCCTCCCTCTTCTCGAACCTCTACAGGTGGGCACCGCCGACGTCGCCATCGGCTCGCGCTTTCTGGGCACCGATGGCTACAAGCCGCCGTTCCTCAGGCGAATAGGGACGACCCTGCTTTCCAATGTCGTAACGCGGAACACGGGCCAGTTGACCTGGGATACAACGTCCGGGTTCAGGGCGATGAACGTGCGTGCCCTCGAGTTCCTCGTCCAACACTACCCGAACGGCTACGCGGAGACCGAGTCCCTGGTGCTCATGCACATGAACGGAATAAGGTGGGTCGAGGTTCCAGTTGTGATGAGGGTGCGGGCCCGCGGCGCATCATCCATAAGAGGCTTCCGTTCTCTCGCTTTCATGGCGAAGGTACTGCTGTACATCGCGCTCGATGTCACCGGCATCCGGTTTCCGAACAAGAGCACCCCGGCCGACCCCGTACCGGAATTCGCATCGACTGACCTGTGAACGAAGGCAACCGCGGACAGTGACACGAGACCGCGGTGCCTTCTGGATCGAAGGACGAGTTAGAGGTGGCCTCGGAGCCTCAGGCCTCAGGGGTCACCTCGACCCGAAGGTCGCCCTCTTCGGTGAGCTCCCACTCGATATCCGACTCGACGCCGTAAGACATCTCGAAGAGACCCTGGACCATGCCCGCAACCATCAGGTGCATGCAGACATTGTCGAGTTCGAGGTGAAGCCCGCGCGCGTTCATCTCAAACTCCGTCAGGTTGCCCATGCCGCGCAGGGCCAGGTGGTCCGCGAAACGCCCGCCGTCGGCTATCTCGTCGATTGTAAAGAACCCGCTCCTCGTGATCTGGCGTTGCGCCTCGATCACCACGTTCGGGATCTCTTCGCCGAGTTCCGCTTCGAGCTCCTCGAACACCGGGTCGATGACGGACGGGTGGACGATCGCCATGCGCCGTCCGTTCAAAGCGCTTGTTATCGTCCCCCTCTCGAGGTCCCACTTGAACTCGCGCAATGCGGAGGGGCACCCGCATGTCGCGCATCTCTCGAGGGCGACCTCGCCCTTTCTGAGGTGGTACTCCTTAAGCTCCAGCCGGTCCTGAAGCTCCGCCGGGACACCTGACACGGCGGCGGTCATCTCGTAGACCCCGGCCGTCACTTCCTTGTGGGAGACCTTGCTGTACTCGCGCTCGACGACGGCCTCGCACCCACCCGCCATGTCTCCGAGCGCGAGCGGCACGGAATAGGCGTTGTAGCTGACGACCGTGATGTAGTCGTCGTTGTCGAGCTCGTAGCGATAGCTGACGAGATCGTAGTTGCCGAGGCCGTTTATCCTGTTGGTCATTATCAGGGCATCGATGATCGGGTCGAGGCCGAGCGCGCGCGACTTCAACATGTCCTTGACCTCGCGAGGTATCAGGGGGTTGAAGTAATCGCGCGTGCCTTTGCGCTCGATGTCTATCAGGAGATGCTCAATAGGGACCTCTATGAGTTCTTCGATGACGTCGAAAAGGTAGTCCAGGTTCTCACTCTCGGCAAACGCCATCCTCAAGTGCGGATCGCTCTTCAAGACGATCACGCCGCTGTCCAGCCACTGGTGATCGTCGGCGACCTGCCTCGGAACGCCGCATTCGTTACACCTCTCCACCTCGATCATGTCTCCTCCAGTAAATCGAGCTACGGAGTACTGACGTAATAACCTTTACTGACGCCTGGTTCTTTAAGCCTGCAACTCTTTTTCGAACTTGCGAGCGTAAAACGCGAGGATGAACCGCACGATAGCGCCCACGAAAAGGAAGATGCTGAGGATGACGATAATCGCATATACCGTCTCGAGTGGAAGCGCGACGAGCAGTATCCCGAGTATTATCGTGAGAACTCCGCTGACCGCCAGCCAACCCCTTCCGGACTTGGGTGGCATCTCGAGCGACGCGATGAACTCTACAACGCCGGATACTATTGCCCATATGGCGATGACAACCACGACGAGCGTGAGGGCGAAACCGGTTTTGGTCAGCAACAGTAGTCCGACCAGCACGCCGACCAGGCCGCGCACCAACAGCAACCCCATCTTTTCCTTTTTGAAAAGGAGCGCAAGCGCCCATATCGTCTCGACGGCGCCTATGACGAGCGCGAGTATTCCGACAACGTATGCAAGCACCTTGATCGTCGACGCGGGCCACGCCAGGAGGATGATGCCGAAGATGATCGCGATGACCCCAGTTATGAGGTAGGACCACCAGTTCTTTACGCCGATGTACGCCTCTTCCATTCCAACTCCTTTCCAAGTGGGCACTCCACCCGATTACACATGAGGTTCCAGGAATCCGTGAGAATCCACTCCAGGATGATAGAACAACCGGAACAGTGGCTTGCACCGCTAGATCTACCACCCCCAGTCCTTAGCTTGATCTATCTTCCCACGGCAGTATTTCTCTATCTACCGGTCATTTCCCTGTTAGTTCCGGGGCTTGCAAAATACGATTGAAAAACGAGGAGCTTTTGCTCGCTTTCATGTTATAATCGCAGCCGTTATTTACCGTAAGTGCGGAATATCACGCCCGGTGACGGTTAATAGCTGCAGGTAAGTCTTTTTCTCCGTGTCAGCGATCTGATTGTGGTACCGACCAGGAAACGGTCTGACATCATAGGACAGAGGACAAAGGAGGGCTTGCAATGGCGATCCAGTACAGCTCGGATGAATGGCAGAGCGAGTACGCGGCGGAACTCGCAAAGAGGCTGAAAGCACCACCACCGTACATCTATTTCACTCCCGAATGGGTATCGTTGTACGAGAAGTTAATCCAGAACGACCAGCCGTACAAGGAAGCGGCCAAGGACTGGGAAGGCACTGTCGTCCTTCACGTCCTGGCCGATCCGGAGCATGGCCTCGACATCGACCTCTACGTCCTGCTCGATCTCTGGCACGGGGAGTGCCGTTCAGCGCAAATAGTCCCGGCCGAGGTCGGCGAGAACGGCGACTTTGTCATTACGGGGGCTCTCGATCGCTGGGTTCAAGTAGGCAAGAAGGAGCTCGACGCGGTAAAAGGCATGATGCAGGGCAAGCTCAAACTCAAGGGCGACCTCCCCAAGATAGTCCGAGCCGTAAAGGCGTCCCAGCGCCTCACAGACCTCAGTGCCGAGGTGGGAGGCAAGTTCCCGACCGATCTCTCCCCGGCTGAGACAGACGAACTTCGCACCATTGTCAGTGAACTCGGAGATAAATTCCTGACCTAGGTACGTTTGACCCGTGTCACACGCCTCTTGAGCCGGGGGGCGAGGGGTACGTTTTTCCCTCGAGGTCCTCGCGGAAAGAGAGGGATGCATGTCAGATGCAGGTCCGCTGCGGAGTTCTACGGAATAAAGTACCCCTCACCCTGCACTTTAAGACAATAGGAAGACAACGGTCTGGGTCTTGACCGGGGTTTAGTGGCCGAGAAACAGGACTTCGGAGAGCGGTGCTATCTCCATGCCGCTGTCCCGGATTGCCTTTATCAGCATCGGCAATTCCTGTTCTTCCCGCTGGGCGCTGAGCGCATAGAGCAGGATGATCGAACCAGGCTTCATCTCGCCCATGGTATTGCTCACAACCTGTTCAGGAGGCAGCGCCGCCCATTCCATTGGGTCGACGTTCCAGGTCACGCTTGCGTATCCAGCTCGGTTCACCGCCGAGAGCAGGCTTGAGGTCATGGAGCCGTAAGGAAGACGCATGTAAGGCTTTGTAGAGACGCCTGCCGCCTTGCTGACCGCCGCGTCGGTGCGCTCGAGCCCTGAGACCACCGTCGAGTTGCTGGATAGATACGAACTGTGTGTGTACGTGAGATTCCCTAGTTCGTGC
>DATCGY010000266.1:0-5347 GCA_036508635.1 Candidatus Anoxymicrobiaceae bacterium | reverse complement strand
GGAGAAGCAGCAGATCGTGACTCTTCCGAGCGCGCTGGCGGGCTACAAGCGTCTGTTCTCCGATCTGTGTCTCGAGGAACACTGTCCCGCGCTGTTCCACTGCACGGGGGGAAAGGATCGCACGGGTTGGGCGGCAGCATCAATGTTGACTTTGCTCGGCGTTCCCGACGAGGTGGTGATGCGCGAGTATCTTCTCACCAACGACCAACTGCTGCCGGCAAGCAAACCAATATTCGACCGGTTCGAATCGATGGGAGGTGACCCGGAGTTGCTCATGCCTGTCTACGGCGTGCGGAAAGAGTACCTCCAGGCCGCGCTCGACGAGATGCGGCAGCGGTTCAGTACGATCGAGGGCTACTTCACCGAGGGCCTCGGGCTGGACGCCGACCTTTTGCGCCGATTGCGGGCGACATTCATAGAACCCTTGATGTGAAGCCGCCCCGTCTGACTGTCGCTGAAAGTCCTACTTCTTTTCCAAGTACCGGGCGATCCTGTTCGCGGCGTTTGCCCTGAGGTCGAAGTAGTAGAACGGAATGTCGAACGTATGGTAGATCCCCGCGCCGACCAACTGGTTCCCCGGAGCCAATTGGCCGGGGTTAGCCGTGCTGCAGATCAAGGTCCCCTTGGCGGTGTTGACCTGCGCGTCCGCGTAGTTCAATACTTTTTGAGGATTGCCCTGTGCATCCATGACCGGGTACTCGTCACTACCGATGGCGATGCCGCCAAGGTTCTGTGCGGCCGTCGCCAGCGTTTCAGACCTGGTCCAGGTGATCGGATTTATGACCATAGCGCCGGGCAGAACGACGGGATCGGGCACCTGAGGCGCGGGAGAAGTTGTGTTGTAGGAGATTATGACACCCGTGTCGTCGGGGCCTTCGGCGAATCTCAATTCGGGATTCTGGGACAGGTATTGCGGTGTGATCGAATACCCCGGGATGTAAGCGGCGATCATTCTCTTATAGACCTTCGGGTTCTTCTTCATGTATTCGGCCATCAGGTTGATCATTATGTTCGATCCCTGTGAATGAGCCGCCAGGATGAACGGTCGTCCGTGGTTATAGTGCTTGATGTAGTAGTCGAAAGCGGCAACCGCATCCGACGTCGGTACGCCTCCCACTATCGACTGTTGCTGGTCCAACGGCAGATCCAGGACCGCGATGGCCGCCTGCTGGTACCAGGGCGCGTATATATCAGCCAGGGGCTCAAACACGGTGGCGTCTCTCGAGAATGCCGCTTTGGCGCCTGACTGCATCTGCGGATTGTTTATCGCGCAGACCATCGGGTCGCTCGGGCTGGACTGCTGGTAGACGGTCGGATAGAGAAAGAAGACATCCACCTTCTTCTTTGCAGCTTTCGAAGATGGCAAAGCCAGCCAGTTTGCGGATTTCGAGTAATCGGGTGTCTGGCTCGTCGAAGAGGGCGTCGACGAAGCGGTCGTTGTCTTGCCGCTCTTTGAGCTGCTTCCACAGCCGGCTATCAGCGCGAACATGCAGCCGACGGCAACCAACACGACACCCATTCTGAACTTCTTCATCGTCAGACCCTTCCTCTAGCCCTACCGCTCTCTACTCCATACTATCAATATTTGCGCCAGACCCGCCACGAGCTCTTGAGCATGCCGGGCAGCTTCTCGGCTGACAGGGCAATGTTAGTTTTGGGGAAGCTCATCGTCAACAACATGGCAGTGTTCTCATTTCTCCAGGTGCGGGCATGGAACTACTACTATAGAATGCTTGAGGATTAAGGCCAGCCTCGGGTATTACACTATTGGAGGACAGCTGGCCCATGCGACACATACGCAAGATCCTGGTGTTGCCGCATGTACAAATCGTTTTGAAGGGGCCGAAACGTGAAAATGAAAAGAGACGGTAGAAAAGTTAAGGCACTGAGGACTCCGCGCAGCGCCGCCATCGCCGGCATGGTTTTCGCGGTGTTTCTTGCGACAAGCATCATACTCATCAGGCTCTCGATAGCCAGGAACCCCGCCGACGCGGCAGTGTGGCTCGCCCAGGGAGGCCGCAGGACGTTGGCGCTCGTAGCTATCAACCTCATACCCTTCGCGGGAATCGCCTTCCTCTGGTTCATGGGCGTAATACGTGACCGCATGGGTGAGCGCGAGGACAAGTTCTTCGCCACCATATTTCTGGGCAGTGGGTTATTGTTTGTAGCGTTGCTGTTCGTTTCGGCGGCGGTCGCCATAGGCCTTATAGCCATGCTCAAAGCGGCGCCACTCGAGACCGCCCAGAGCCAGATATGGACTCTCGGGTACCACACGACTTTCGCTTTGCTGAACATATTCGCCATCAGGATGGCCGCGGTCTTCATGTTATCCACCTCGACCATCGCCCTTCGCGCCTCGTTCATCAACCGCTGGCTTTCGTATCTGGGCATTGTGATCGCACTGATCCTTCTTGTTGCATCCGATGTCGTGGCGTACATCAATCTGCTCATGCCATTGTGGGTGTTCCTGGTTAGTGCTGACGTGCTCATCAGGAGCCGGCGCGAGCGGCGCGAACCAGCCGAGAGCACCGGGTAGAGCTCAAAGCCTTCGAGACTTCGCCAGGGCGTTGCCCGACCAGGTGAAGGCCATCAGGACCCTCGCTCTCCCGAAACGCAAGGTGGACGTGCCAGAAATCTCAGCTGACGAGAACTGAGTCAGTTTTGATATCGTTCAAATGATTCGCCTGCAGGCTTAAAGCGCTGTGGCTTCGTCGAGATACGCCCCGGTGGGGTCAACCTGGGTCAGGTCGCGAACTTGAAGACGACGACGTCGCCGTCCTGAACTATGTATTCGCGACCCTCCAACCGGAAGGTCCCGGCCTCGCGCGAAGCGGTGAAACTGCCTCCCGCCGCCAGGAAGTCGTCCTGGTGGACCACCTCGGCCTTCACGAAGCCCGCTTCGAAGTCGCTGTGGATCTTTCCAGCGGCCTGGGCTGCCGTCAGACCCGCCGGGATCGGCCACGCCCGCGATTCGTCCGGGCCGGTGGTGAAGAACGTGATGAGGCCCAACAGCTCATAGCTGGCGCTGACGATGCGGTCCAGGCTCCCTTCCTGGATGCCCATCTCCACGGAGAAAAGGAGCGCGTCTTCCTCATCGAGCTCCGACAGCTCGGCCTCGACCAGCGCGTTGACGGTGAGGACGGCCATGCCGCGGGGCCGCGCCCATTCCATCAGCTCGCGCTCATGCACGGCGGAACGGTCGTCGGGGTGTTCCAGGTTGAGCACTAGCAGGGTCGGCTTGAGGATAAGCAGTTTCATGTCCGGAGCGATGAGCTCCAGCTCGCTTGCCAGCGAGGCGCGATCTGACAGCACTTCCGAGCTTATAGCTTCCTCGATCCTCTCGAGCGCCGTGACCCGTTCCACGCAGTCCTTCGCCCCGCTCTTCGCAAGGTGCCGCGCCTTCTTGAGCTCCCGGCCGATGATCTCGAGGTCGTAGAGCCTCAGCTCCGTCTCTATCAGCTCGACGTCCCTTACCGGGTTAATATCGCTGTTGTCGTCGCACCCGTCGCTTTCCTCGAACCCCCTCACGACGTGGACCACCGCGTCCACGTCCCTGATGCTCGAGAGAAACCGGTTCCCCACGCCCTCCCCGCGGCTGGCGCCTTCGGCCAGCCCGGCAATGTCGATGAAGCGCACGGTCGCCGGCACCATGCGGGCGCTCTCGGTGAGCCGCGCGAACTCGGTGAGCCTGACGTCTGAGACCGGGACCTCGCGCACGTTGGGCTCTATAGTCGCGTAGGGATAGGAAGCAACGAGCGCCCCCGAACGGGAGAGCGCGTTGAACAGCGTCGTCTTTCCCGAGTTCGGTAGTCCGACTATTCCGACTCCCAGTGAGCTCATGTATCCGGGTTCCTTTATCGAGTACGTCCGACAGTTCAAAGGCACAGTCTACACTTGATTGAGGTCAGCCATCCCATGAGCGTCCGCTATGATATCTTCCGCCAGAAAGTAGAAAAAAAGGCCGAAAAGTGCCTGACCCCTCTTTCTACTTCAGGCTTTGAACCCCGCGCTCCTGTGGCTGCCGTCGCAGAGCGGCTTGTTCTTCGAATGCCCGCAGCGGCACAGCGTGACCCGGTTCCTCGTCTCGTAGGGAGTGCCGTCGTTCGATTCGATCGGGATGCCACCCTTGACGCGGAGCGGGCCGCTGCAATCCGCCGCGGGGTCCTCCACGAGTCCGATGGATGGCTCGAGTTCCGGCTCGATGGGTTTGCCGTCCTTCCAGACCGTCAGCCTGCCGGACGGGCAGTTGCACGCCTGGGCTATAGCAAGCTCACTGTTGCGAGGGTTGTCGGAGTGCCTCACCAGATGCCAGGTGCCTCCCTCGGGGTGGCAGAAGCGGGCTTCCGCGCAGTACTCCTCCGCGTCGCTCAGCTCGAGCTCCGGGCCGGCGATCTTTCTGCACTTCTCTTCGTACTTGAGCCGGTCGCAGGTCTCGGTCCCATCGAACTCAGCCCGCAGATGCGATCCGTCACAGTAAGGCTTGTTCTCCGATTGTCCGCAGCGGCAGAGTGAGTAATCTTCCCCGTGCTCGAGTTCTTCTTCTTCGCGCCACTCCACCGGGTCGCCTTCGTCGTTCGGCACGGCGACCTCCCGGCGCAGCGGGACCGCTCCGCTGACCAGATATGGTCCGTTCGCGGTGATCACGATCTTCCGGGTCTTGCCGTCTGGGGACATGGCCGTTTCCTTTCGTAAAGTCCTATTCTTTGAACTCCGGCTTGAGCTCCGTGTCCAGCTCCCAGCCCGGGAAGCGCTGCTCGAACATGGGACCGCGGTACGATATCAGCTTGGCCCGGCCGCCTCTCCACTCGTCGTAAGCAGGGTCGGTGTAGCGGTCGAAGAACGCGACCACCTTGGCGTCGAGATCGCGTACCACGTCCTTGTACTCCGGTTTGGCGACGACGTCAATGTCCTGCTCCGGGTCGGTCACGAGGTCGTAGAGCTCGTTGTCGCCGAACCCATCCAGGCGCTTCCAGTACGAGTACCTCGAGGTGCGCACCCCCCGGCTCTCCTCGTGCTCGAAGTAGACCTCATCTTCCTCGAACCCCGGTGCCCCGCCGTGCAACACCGGCACGAGGCTTCGCCCGGGAGAGTTCGGTATCTCCACGTCACCGAACCCGGTGTAGTCGAGGATGGTACGGAAGATATCGTACTCGCTCACCAGCAGGTCGGGCACCCGGTTGGGCTCGATCGTGCCTGTGTGGCGGACTATGTAAGGGATGTTGACGTTCTGTTCGTAGAGGACCTGGGGCATGGTCAGCCCCGCGGCCCAGAGGCCGTGGTGCCCGTAGGGGAACCCGTGGTCGGAGACGTAGATCACCAGGGTATCTTCCTCCAGGCCGTTCCGCTC
>DATCGY010000265.1:0-17376 GCA_036508635.1 Candidatus Anoxymicrobiaceae bacterium | reverse complement strand
CTCCTCCTACGTGCGGCTCTGCCCCGTTGAGCGTGGTGACGACGGTAAGGGGACCGTTTCGACCGGGCCCGCAGGTGAGTCCGGAAGCTCCAATCGGTCCCGCCATAGCGACCGCCTGGAGACACGTCCAGAAGCTCACGGCATCCTCGGTTTTATCTCGAGAGGCATCGAGTGCGCATGGGGAGGGGTGGAGACGGCAGCGTCATGGGTAGGCCGGGGGTGCGTGGCCGCGTGGCAACATATCCTGTACCCGGCGATGAGCAAGGTCGCAGCCGCCGCGAAATATGTCTGGAGCAACAGGTATGTCCAGGCTATAGCGGCAGGGCTGGCCGCGGCAGTGGTTGTCGTCCTGGGCGTGGTAGTCGCGTTCATCCTGCTGCCGATCTCCGCTGTCGCTGCTATTATCGCAGGCATTGCCGGAGCCATCGCCTGCATCGCGATGGCTATATATTATGCGGCATCGCACCCGTCAGGCTTCTCGCTGGCCGGCTGTTTCACGAGAAGCCTGGCCGCCGGCGCGGTCGTGGCCGCCGGTGCAGCCAGTTGCGGCATGCTGTCCGGCACGTTCGCGGCCGGGTGGGCCGAAGTGGGCGTAGCGGGAACGCTCAAGGCCGCCTTCTGGAATGGTGTCTTCGCAGCTATCTTTGAATCGGGCATTTCTTACGCGTTCACCGGTCACGTCTCTATCAGGAGAATGCTCGTGGCGTTTTGTGTGGGTGCGCTCTCAGGCGCATTCGCCAGGGTCCTCAGCAGCGGCATTTTCACCGAGCGACTGACGGGCTTTTTCACAATCGGTGAGAGCTGGGCGGGCGCGACGGTCACCGGGCTGGGCTCCCAGACCGTCTTTGTCTTCGAACAGCTCTCGATCCGGCTTCAGGGAGTGCTCGTCATCTGCAAAGAGCTCGCGCTTTCACTGGGACAGAAGCTCGCCTATGTCACCATCTCCGGTTCGTTCGCGGCAACACTCGACGCCCTGGCGTGCCTTGCCACGCACAAGCCGATAACGCTGTCCGGCCTGGTAGCCAGCTTCGCGGCGGGAGCGGCAATGGGTTGCATCGCACTCTCGTTCAACGGTGAGGGCCTCAGAGCGTTACTCTCCAGGTTCTCGCTCTTCCGCCGGGGAATCGGTGAGAGACTGGGGGATCTCCTGGTGAAAATTGCCAGGAAAGGTATGCAGTCAGGCATCAAGAGTGGCCTGGAGTCCGGAATGAAGAAAGTCCTCAACGAGAAGGAGGCTGAATGGTGACCAACAAGACTCTACACCAGGAAACGAGAGCTGGATTTCGCCAGCTCGCCATACTGCTGGCGATGCTCGGCCCGGGGCTCGGGGTGTTCCTGTGGGGATTGTCCGCCTGCTCGTCGTCGCATCGATTCGGATTGCCCGGCTGCGTCGGAGTGCTTGCGGGAGCTTGCCTTGTCGCTTCAGGTGGCTTCTATCATTATCGGACCGACTACAGGCGCGAGCGGGGCGGCCGGGCCCTGGTGAGGTTTATCGCGACGGCAGCGATATCAGTGCTTGCCGCCTTCCTTTTCAACAGTGCCTTTTTCCGGTAATGGCTCATCTTCCTCGCCACCGGTGAGGCCAAGGCGGAAGCCCGAACTGACAGCGCCCACAGGGCATTCCTTCTTGCAGTCCAGGCATCGCACGCACTCTGGCGAGTTGGCGTTTTCGTAGATGCTGATGTCGACGGGGCAGACTTCCCGGCACTTCTCGCACCCGTCGCATGTGCTATCGACATGCATCCTGTAGAGGCTGACCGGCGTCAGAATCGCGTATGCCGCTCCGAGCGCGCAGGCGGTCCTGCAGAACGGGCGCTTGGTGACGACCATCCATGCCAGGAAAAAAACGAGTATCCCGATCTTCAACCAGAAGAACCAGCCGATCGGCGGCAGGGAGGCTCTGGGTGGTATCGCCTCGAGTGGAAGGGCTCCTTCGAGCGACCCGGCAGGACACAGCCTCGAGTACCAGTGCACGCCCGTGAGGTAGGGTATCAGCATGGCGAGTACGGCGAGCATCACGTATTTTCCGTAGCGCATGAAGCGAGGGAGCTTCAGCTTTGGAGAAGGTATCTTATAGAGGAGATCCTGGAGAAACCCGAAAGGACAGATCCAGCCGCAAACCAGGCGCCCACTTACAACGCCGACGATGCCTATGAATCCAAGAACATAGAGCAGGGCCCCGATGGAGTTTGTTGCCGCCTGTCGCGCGACCTGCCCGAAAGCACCGCCCGCCGCCGAGGCGCTCTTGTTCGGGCTGATAAGCGTGAGAGATTGCTGAAGGCTGCCGATAGGGCAGGACATCATCGCCAGCGGGCACGCATAGCAGTTGAAACCGGGGAAACATATGCCTTTAACCCTGCCCTGGTAGATGGTCCTGGTGCTTAAGTATGCGAACCATGGATTGGCAAGCAGGGTTCCCGCTATCTGAGTCCAGCGCCGGACCCTCATCCTCAGATGAGTCCTATGCAGTCAAGGCAGATAACAATGCCGTTGGCCAGGACTTTACCGAACCCCCCCCAGAACAGGCCGAGCGCGAAGATCGCAACAAAGAAGAACAGCAACAGGTAGGAGATCCGCACCTTCTTGAAGTATCCCGCCATCGTCACCTTTTTCCTCACGGCCTCCTGTTGCTTGAGCCGGGTCTCTCAGGCCCGGCTCCGGGCGGCCTCAGAGACTCCCCTCGAGTCCTTTCTGGTTACACCCGGCCCTGGGCGGCCTGGAGAGACCGCTCTCAAGGTTCGAAATCGAACCCCCCGACTTGAGACCACTCAGGGACCCGAAGTCTGGGGGACGTTCACAGGTATCGAAGATCCCGGCGTCACGGGTGCCGCCGGGGTGGTCACCGAGCCCGGCTGGCTGGTCTGCTTTTTTGAAGTACCGGGAATAAAGCTTTCTATAGTGGCGGAGAGCATATCCTCGCGGGCCGACCCCATGTATGTTTCCTTTATCTGACCCTGAGAATTGAACAGGATGACGGTCGGGTTCATGCTCACGTGGTATTTGTTGATCTCGCCTTTGCTGGCGGGGTCGTCGTAGTCGACGTTCACCCAGATCACCTTTTTTCCAAACTGTTTCTGGAGCTTGTCGACCACCGGTTTCATCGTGTCGTAGGATTTGCTGCTCTTACCCAGGAAAACCATCACCTTGGGTTTGCCCTGACCACCGCAACCCACCAATCCCATGAGCAGCCCCAGCATCACGGCAGTGATAATAATCGTGATAATCCAGTCTAACCGTTTAGATCTCATCCAAGTCCTCCATCGATAATGTATTGCCTGCCTTTGACATGTTAGCACCATTGTCTTCCGTATATCAAAAGACATCTCAAGGTTCGCGTGAGGCCGCGGATTCGCGAATGAACACAACAATTGCACCGGCTGGTACTTTATTGTTGCTATACCCGTTACGCCTTGATATCATGCATTTGCTTTTGAGCCTCGCCGCCATCTGGCGGCATCGGAACCACGGAGGTACCTCATATGCACGGCTACGCTGGAAAGGTGCTTGAAATCGACCTCTCCACCGGCGACATTTCCACCCGCGATCTCGACGAGCTGGAATGCCACGACTTCCTCGGAGGCGCTGGCCTGGCCGCAAAGATGTATCTGGACATGTTTCCCGGCGACGTCGATCCACTCAGCCCGGATAACCCGCTGATATTCATGACCGGCCCCTGGACAGGCAGCCGGGTGCCGGGTGGCAACAGGTTTGCCGTTGCCGCTCGCTCTCCTCAGACCATGCTCTGGGGGGAAGCATCGTGTGGCGGTTACTGGGGCCCCGAGCTCAAGGCCGCCGGTTACGACGGAATCATTCTGACAGGCGCCTCGGACATGCCAGTCTATATCTGGATAAAAGATGACCAGGTCGAACTGCGGGACGCCGCTGACCTTTGGGGGAAGGACAGCTACGAGACCGCGGACGCTCTGATCGCAAGCAGCAAGGAAGAGGTCGGAAAGAAGGCTAAGGTCGCCGCCATCGGGCAGGCCGGAGAGAACGGCGTTTCGTTTGCCGCTATCGTGCACGACAAACACCACATAGCCGGCCGCACCGGGATGGGCGCCGTGATGGGTTCCAAGAACGTAAAGGCCATCGCCGTCGTCGGAACGGGCAAGAGGCCGGAGCCTGCGGACCCCGAGGGGATGAAAGAGTGGCTCAAGCCGGTACTCGAGGACATCAAGACGTCGGTCGTTGTCGACTCGGTAAGGACTTTCGGCACCAACGCCAACTTCGAGGTCGGCTCGTGGCTTGGCGACGTGCCATTCAAGAACTGGCAGGTAGGCGAGAACGACGAGGTGGCCGGGACCCTGAACGGCCCGACGTACTGCGACGAGATACTCGTTAAGAATTACGCCTGCTGGTCTTGCCCGATCGGGTGCAAACGGGTCGTCAAGGTCGACGAGGGGCCTTTCCAGATGGAACAGGGCGCCGGGCCCGAGTACGAGACCGTTTGTATGTTCGGCAGCAACCTGCTTAACGGCAGCCTCGCGGCTGTCGCCAAGGGAAACGATGTGTGCAACCGCTACGGGCTCGACACCATCACGATGGGCGAGGTCGTCGCTGTCGTGACTGAATGCCAGGAGAAAGGTCTCCTGACTCCCGGGGATTGTGACGGGATCAAGATCGACTGGAACGACCCCGTCAACATGCTCAAACTGATAGATCTCACCGTGGCCAACAAGGGCTTCGGCGCAAAGATGGCCCTTGGCAGCAAGAGGCTCACCGAGTGGATAGGTGGTGAAGCGCCTGCCATGGCCGTGCAGGTCCGGGGCCTCGATCAGCCGGCGCACGACCCGCGGGGGTTCCACGGGTTCGCCATTGCCTATGCGACTTCCGTGCGGGGAGCTTGCCATTGCGCCAGCTCAAACCTCTACCTTGAACAGGGCGCCGGGAAGTTGTTGCCCAAGTTCGATCTGGGCGGGCCTTTCGACGAGCAGGTCAGCGAAGGTAAAGGCTATATGACGGCGCGCGCCCAGGATATCGGGCAGTTGTTCAACTCCGCGGTCATATGCGTACTAACCGCGATAGCATGGACCGATGACCAGTTGATCGATGCGATGAACGTGGTCACGGGCTTCGGCTACGATGCAAAGGGCTTTCTGCGGACGGGCGAGCGTGCCTGGTTCGTAAAGCGTGGGCTCCAGCAGTTGTGGGGTTCGTCGGGCGCCGACGATACAATGCCTCCGAGGATAGGAACGCCGGTGCAGGAAGGAGCGGCCGCGGGCTCTATCCCCAACATGGAACTGATGAAAAAAGACTTCTACGAGGAGCGTCAGCTCGACGAGCAAGGCCTTCTGACCCGGGGCAAGCTCGACGAGCTCAACCTAATGACCCTGGTCGAGAGGCTTGGCGTCTAGACGTAAGTCGCTTGACCTTCCCGGTGGTGGGTGGCTCGATCATGATTGATGGGAAAGGGCCGCCGCTTTCAATGGCGGCCTTATCCGGACCGTGCATGACCGATGGTCCAGCCCGACGATTGCGGATAGTCCCGGCCTGGAAACCGGATCCGAGGCTGGCACGGTTGGCGGCTCGGTACTCTAACCGGGGGCTACCTTCGGGATAGCCTCACTGACCGTGCCGCGTAGAGGCAAATCCGTTACCTATACGATGCCTTACGTTGACAACAGTGGTATTCTCTGGTCGCAGCGTTCGCGGGTTACC
The DNA here is from genome assembly GCA_036508635.1 of Candidatus Anoxymicrobiaceae bacterium. GTDB lineage: Bacteria > Actinomycetota > Geothermincolia > Fen-727 > Anoxymicrobiaceae > FEN-727. The sequence continues at coordinate 11,718 of DATCGY010000265.1, read as the reverse complement.
CGGCGAATACGTGAAGCCCTGGGAGCGGTATCAAACCGAATCTATTTCCATGGGTTTAACGATGTTCATACCGGACTAGGGCAATAGCAAAACTGGACGAGGGCAGTAAGAAGGGGGGCAACGGGCATGGCAAACAAGGGTGGTAAAAGTAAAAAGCTTCTGGCTTTGCTGGCGGTTGGCGCGGGGGCGGTCGCATTCGCGGTCTCGAGGCGGAGCAAGGCGGGATCATTCGTGACTGCGGGAAAACCCGAGGAAAGGTTGCTGATCAAGGACGAGGAGAACATCAGCGGCCTTGGCTCGATCATGGGCTCGCTGATAAGCGAGTTCCTCAAGGACCCGGCCAAGATCAAGGTGCTCGATACGTTGAACCTCGTGCTCTCTATCGAGCCGATCGAGCAGCCCGACACCGCGATCACGATGACGTTCTCGAATGGCTACGCGATCATCGAGCCGGGGGTAGTGCCGAATCCCGACATAAAGCTCATTTGCGACTTCGAGGTCCTCATGCAGCTCCCCCAGATGGGCGCCGGTCTGGATGCGGTCAAATACATGGCTTCCCCGGACGGAAAGATAATAATCAACAAATTCATGTCGGGTAATCTGAAGATCAAAGGGTTGATGACACACCCGTTCCCAATGTTAAAATTTGCCAAGTTTTTGGCGCCGAGCGCGTAATCGCTTGAGGGTCTTGAAGCCGGGTAGAGGCTGAAGGGCATGGTTTGGAGACTTAGACGGAGGAATCGATGGAGAAGGTCTTTATCTACCAGCAGAAAGAGTACGATCCCGCGGGAATTCGCGAGGTCGCGCGCGAGATAATCGACGGCAGCGGCGTCAGCCCCAAAGGCAAGAGTGTCTTTGTGAAGCCAAGCTTCGTGTACCCCAGCCACAGCCCGGCGACCGTCGGCATCGTGACGCAACCACCGTTCGTCAGGGGCGTCGTACAGGCGTTGCTGGACCTGGGCGCCAAGAAGGTGATGGTCGGCGAGGACTCGGTGCTGGGGCCTTCGCGAGCAGCGTTCTACGCTATGGGCGTATATCCTTACATCCACGACATAGCCACTCCCATCTACTTCGATGAAGAGCGGCACAAGATGGTCGATGTGCCCAACCCCGTGATCCAGGGATCGTTCGTGGTCCCGGCGATATGGCCGGAGGCCGACCTCTTTGTCAGCCTCCCCAAGATCAAGGTAAACCAGTTCGCCAAGGTGACTCTCTCAGTAAAGAACAACCTGGGCTTCCAGCGCCAGGGACCTCGCGTCCATAACCATAACGACGGTACGCTCCAGGAAAAGATTGCCGACCTCTACAGGGTGCGTCCGCCCGACCTCGTCCTCGCCGATAGTATCGTCGCCGGTGAAGGACAGGGCCCGATGCTCGCGCGTCCTTACGAGCTGGGGGTCATGGTCGGAGGCGCAAATGGTGTGGCTGTCGATGCGGTGGCCTGCAGGTTGATGGGGTTCGACCCGTTCGAGATAGAACACCTCCGCTACCTCGAGGATGCGGGCATCGGCCCGCTGTCCGACCGTGACATCGAGGTCGTCGGCGAGAAGATATCGGACTTCGCGCATGATTTCGACCGGCCAAGCACCCAGCTCGTGGGAATCCACCCCAACCTCAGGGTGTTCCAGGGCAGCGAAAGATGCTGCGCGAACGGATGCCGCGGCATGGTCCGGTGCGCGCTCGACGCGTGGCTCGAGAACAACGTGCCGCTTCGCGAGATGAACATCGTCGTCGGAAAAGGCGTGGGTGACCTGCCCAAGAAGATGCCCCGCTCGCGAACGCTGATCGTCGGGGACTGCGCTGTTGAGCATGCCTCCAGGGGACAATTCATTTCCGGTTGCCCCCCCCGCCCGATGCGGACGGCCATGACGCTGGCCTCGTTCCAGACACCCCTAATAATGACGCCGTCACGGTACAAGGACCTGGCCAGTACGCATAAGCCCGGCGGCGGGATCTCGCGGGTAGAGCACGTCGTTAACCAGTGGATGATCCCGACCCCGATGCTCTACAGGGATATAGCAAAAGGCTACGTGGCCGGCTACGGTTGGAAAGCAGCGAAGTTCTTCAGGCCTGTCTTCTGAGATTGCTCGCATCAAGCCGAGCGGGGGCAGATCTCCGGGCCGTGGTCGCGTAATGCCGTTAATACCCGCGGCAGGTTCCCATTGCCTTTCGCGCGACCCGACGGATCCGGGAAGTCGTATATAATCCTGCGTTGAAGTATTATTCTGACGCGTGCGTGATATCAGGGACAAGGAGACTTGGATGTCGAGGGAGCCATGGTCCCGGAACTGGGACAGGATGTCGTTCGAGGAGCAACGTGAGTACAGGGACCGGAAGCTCGCCTACTTCGTGCGCACCCAGCTCTATCCTTACAGCCAGTTCTACAGGAAGCTCTTCGACGAGAACCGGATAGATCCGAACCGCATTCGCGGGGTCGGCGACCTCGGCAAGCTGCCGTTTACCAGCAAAGTAGACATAGCTCCTGACGCCGATGACCCGGAGAAGTTCCGCGCCCTCGTCTTACAGCCCGACGAGGAGTTGTTCGATAAATACGCTTCCGGCATGCATAAGGCCAGGCGCAGCATGAACCGCCTGTTTAGAGGCGACGAGTTCGTGCGTAAGCAGATATGGCGCCAGTTCTCGCCCGTGCACGTGCAGTTCACGACCGGGCACACGCGCAGGCCGACACCTATCATGTACTCCGCTGAAGATGTCGAGAGGATGGCGGAGGCAGGTCGGCGCATTCTGGAGCTCGCGGGTTTTGGAACGAGGATCGACCGCGCCGAAGCCTCGGTCATCAACCTGATGCCGTTTGCGCCGCATCTTGCGTTCTGGATGTCATCGAAGGCTCTCGATAAAGCCGGCATACTCGCTCTGAACTCCGGTGGTGGAAGGGTGCTCGGAACGCAACGGATAATCAATGCCGTTGAAGATATACGGGCGACCGGTCTGACGGGCATGCCCAGTTACGTCTACCATATCCTGCGCGCGGCCGCCGAGCAGGGGTGCGATTTTTCGTCGGTAAAAGTCCTGGTCATCTCCGGTGAGCGCATCTCAAAAGGAATGAAGGAAAAGATATCCGAGCTCCTGGAGGACCTGGGCGCAAAGGACGCCGTCGTGATAGGGGCATATGGATTCACAGAGGGGCGCAAGAGCTATTCCGAGTGCTCGCCTGACCCCACGACCGGCTACCACCTGTACCCGGACATGGACTATATCGAGCTCATCGACCCTAAAACGGGCGAACCCGTCCCGGAGGGCGAAGATGGCGAGCTGGTGTACACGTGTTTGGGTGGGCAGGGCACGTGCGTGATGAGATTCCGCACCGGTGACCTGGTCAGGGGAGGGCTGGTCTACGAGCCTTGTCCATCGTGCGGCAGGATAGTCCCGCGAATCGGCAGTGACATCACCCGTGGCGTTGAAGTCAAGGGATTCTACCTTACCAAGCTGAAGGGCACGCTCGTCGATCAGGGCGCGTTCTTCTCGGCTCTCGCGAACAACCCCGGCGTAGCCGACTGGCAGGTGGAGATAGACAAAGCCGAAGGCGATCCGTACGAGGTCGACCTTCTCAATGTATACGTCGCGGCGGAGCCGGGTACCACCGAAGATGACCTGAAGACCCAGATCGAGAACGAGCTGGAGTTGCTAACAGAGGTGAAGCCGAACCGTATCGAATTCCTTCAGCTCGACCAGCTTGTCGAGCGACTGTGCGCGGACGGGGGCATCAAGGAGCTCCGTTTCGTGGACAGGCGTCCCCAGGAGTAAACTCAACGCCGGCCCGGACGGTGAAACGGTACGGGTAAGCGGTATAATCAAGGCCTGAGGACTACAGGAAATCGCCTGCCAATCCGATTTAAAGACCGGGGGTCATAGAATTGGCGCAGGCAAAAAAGAAAGCCAAATCAGTAACACACCTGTTGATCGAGGATGGGCTGGTCACCCAGGAGCAGTTGCTGGAAGCACTGCAGAGAAAGAAGGAGACCGGCAAGTCCCTGGCGCGCACGTTGATAGAGCTCGGAATCGTCTCTGAGTCCAAGCTCACCGAAGTGCTCGCGCAACACCTCGGGTTGCAGTTCGTTGACATTGCCTCTTACCGCGTCGACCTGACGGCCCTTCACCTCCTGGACGAGAAGATGGCAAGCCGCCACCTGGCATTACCTCTTTCGTTCGATGATGAGACGTTGATCGTAGCGATGGCCGACCCCACCAATATTTTCGCCCTGGACGATATCAAGATGACGACCGGTAGTCAGATCCGGCCCGTGGTAGCGACCAAGGCGGATATCGAGGACGCGATCCGGACTTATTACCGGGAAACCACCGACATGGCCGGTGTCGATGCCGTTTCCGATATTGACACGAGCGAGCTGGACGACAAGGAGCTTGCCGATGCCATCGGCGCGGCGACCACCGATGAGCCGATGGTCCGTTTCGTGAACTACGTCATCAACGAGGCGGTGACCGGGGGCGCGAGCGATATCCATTTCGACCCGCAGGAGAAAGAGATAATAATCAGGTATCGCGTCGACGGCGTGTTGCACGATGTCAAGAGCCTTCCGATAAAGGCACTCGCGGCTCTCACTTCACGCGTCAAGATCATGAGCGACCTCAACATCGCCGAGCGCAGGGTCCCCCAAGACGGGCACTACGAAAAGCTCGTAAGCGGGAAGCCGATCGACTTCCGCGTCGCCGTGCTGCCCACGGTCTTCGGCGAGAAGATAGTCCTTCGAGTCCTCGACAAGACGAGCATCATGCTTCATCTGAGCGACCTGGGCTACGACGGTCAGACTCTCGAAAGGTACGAAAGCGCGTTCCTTCGTCCTAGCGGTGCAATCCTGGTCACGGGCCCCACCGGTAGCGGTAAATCGACGACACTGTACGCCACGCTGAACGTTCTAAACGACGAGACAAAGAACATCACGACTGTTGAAGACCCGGTCGAGTACCGCCTCTCCGGGATCAACCAGATACAGATCAACGTTAAGGCGGGGCTGACTTTCTCATCCGCGTTGCGTTCGATTCTGCGTACCACTCCCGACATCATAATGGTCGGCGAAATCCGTGACGGGGAGACCGCTCAGATAGCTGTCGAGTCCGCGCTGACCGGCCACCTTGTCTTCAGCACTCTGCATACGAACGATGCGCCCGGCGCCATCACACGACTGACGGAGATGGGCATTGAGCCGTTCTTGACCGCATCCGGCATTGTTGCTGTGCTGGGCCAGAGGCTCGGCCGCAGGTTGTGTACCTGCAAGCAGCTTTACGAACCGGAGCCCGAGATGCTCGAGAGGCTCAAATTCCCGGTTGAAGAAGGTGAAGAGATAATATTCTACCGGCCCAACCCGAACGGTTGCGGGCGTTGCAGCGGTACCGGTTACAAAGGTCGCGTCGCTCTCGTGGAGATCATGAAGATGAGCCCCGAGATCGAGCAATTGACGATCGAAGAAGCAGCTACCACCGACATCAAGAAAATCGCCGTGGAACAGGGCATGAGAACCATGCGCATGGACGGCTGGGACAAAGTCAAACAGGGTCTCACCGCAATCGAAGAAGTCCTTAGAGTTGTCATTTGACCAGAGGGGCTCGGGGTACGTTTTTCCTCGAGGGGGGCTCAGGGTGCGTTTTTTCCTCGAGGTCCTCGTGGAAAGAGCGATATGTTTCAGATTTAAGTCCACTGCGGAGTTCGACGGAAAAAAGTACCCCTCGCCCTGCAATTAAGGACAACAAGAAGACTTCTATCGCGTGGGCAGGAGTCAAACACACCTTGAGGGTTATCACCACTTGAACACGGGTCTCTCGTCTCTCGACCCCACCACACCCACTTCTTGAGCCGGGACTCTCAGTCCCGGCTCCGGGCGATCTGTATAGACCGCCCTCAAGTATTTGGCATCAGTCCCGGCTCTTGGGGGTTGAATAAACAGATCTGACCCCTGGTTTTTGAAGGGGTTGGGAGGGGGGTGGGTTAGAGGATGCGGCGGCAGGCTGAGAGGTCGGTTCGGGCGCTGAGAGGGGATATCTTGACGACGTCACCGGTGTGGGGCGCATGGATGAACCATCCGCCACCAAGGTAGATCCCGACATGGGCGTTGTGACGGAAGAAAACGAGATCGCCGGGAGCGAGTTGTACGGGGCTGACCTCCCGGCCGGATTGCACCTGCGAGAACGTCACTCTTGGGAGTTGGATACCTATCTGTGCGTACACATAACATACGAGGCCGCTGCAATCAAAGGAGTTGGGGCCGGTCGCGCCCCAAACGTAAGGTTGCCCGATATGGCTCAAAGCCAGCAGAGTGACAAGCGTGGCAGCTCCGCCAGGGTCCCCTGAAAGCCGGCCTGCGAGGGACTTGAGCCGGGACAGGGTAGCCGGGTCGGCGGCGGCCCACACATGGTTGCTCGAGAGGAAAGCCTCTGTATCTACCTCGGCCGCCGCGCTGGCGCGGGCTCTGCCGGGACCCAGGCCTATGCGGCTCAGGATCAGCGAAGGTGCCGAAACCGACACTTCAACCTGGACTCGGTCACCTCCGCCGGAAACCTTGATGCTCTCGAGACTCGCGCCGTTTGCGACGGCGATCTTCGAAGCCGTACTTCGCGCTCCGGAGCCCGTGCCGAAGAAAGGGAAGCTCTCTTGCACGCCGGCCAGGGCGGCGGCATCCGCGGCGTTCTCAGCTCTGAAGTGAGCGGAGATGAACATGCCGATATCGACCATTCCAAGGCATAGCAGCAGAGCTACGAAAATGCATGTCAGTGCCGTGATACTCACACTTCCGTTTGAATCGCCGAGGGATCTTGCGGTGCGTCTTATTTCAATCACCTCGCTCAAGCACCATCAGGGTGGACCCGCGGAAAGTCGCGCCAGGTATTATTCGCTTGAGCGCCGGCAGCATAAGAGGCATCTTGTACGTGACTGTGACCCTGACCGGCGAACCTTTGGCGCGCCCCTCGGGAAAGGAGACTTCTATCACCGGCTTATCGCCGGGAAGGGACGATGATGCATTGCTCGCTGCCTTTCGGGCGGCCGCCGGATCGTTGGTTTCGGCGGCCCGGCGCGCACCTTCGCGGCTCGCCGAGGTAACGATCAGATAACAGTTGAGGCCGAGTGCGACCTGGCAGATCGCGACCGCGATGATGACCAGAACCGGGAGGACCAACGCGAATTCCACGGATGCCTGTCCACCCCGGGCTCGCATCCAGCGTGCCGGATAACCGGGAAGCGTCAAGTTATCACCTCACCTGACAAGATGGATGGAAGCCACCGCGACCAGCCCAATGGAGAGCGCAACCGCATAGGGCATACGGATATCGGCCAGGCCTGGCGACACGGTGGCTGCTTGGGACGGATCTGTCTCGAGCTGTCGCCAGCAACCGGCATGGAGGAGGAGCAGGCGGGCGCCAATCCTTGAGAAAGTACGGTCGTGCAAGACGATGAGCACAAGTCCGATCGTGCCACCGACTGCCGCCCCGGCCAGGAAGGCGGGCCAGAGCATCCGCCAGCCTACTACCGCACCGGCCGCGGCGAGGAATTTGACGTCACCGGCTCCGACCATCCTCAAGGTGAACGGCAGCAACAATATCGCGATTCCGATGAGCGCTCCAGCTAAACTGGCGGCGAGACCTCGCGGACCACCGTATGCATAACCGACTGTCGCACCTGAGATTAACCCGGCCGCGTTGAGCTTGTTGGGGATACGACCGTATCGAACGTCAAAGAAGGAAGCAAGCGTACAGAAAACGATTATCTGGATCAGCGAGGCCGTGCCGTTGGACGACATGTCTAGAATCCGCTTGTGAGCTTGTCGAAGATCTTCGTGAAGAAGTTTTTTATCACCTTGCCGCCTGCCGCCCAGGCGATGAGCGCTCCGGCGACCGCAGCCGCGCCCAGGATGACCAGGGCGTACTCAGCAGTGGTCTGTGCTTCTTCGTCTTTGATCAATCTGATCAGCTCGCGCATGTATCCTCCTTGTTTTACGGCCGGAGCCCTTTGGAGAAAAGGAAGGGGTTCATCACCAGCATAGCAAGCAAATATTAGCACAGCAGTTCAAGCAAAGTCAATGAATTCCTCAAACGAAACGACGCGATGAGTGAGGAAGATAGAAACGAGATACTCGAGGCGCTGATTAGGAACGTGGGCAAATCCTACACCATGGTAGAAGACCTCCTGGCTCTTGCGGAATCAGGACAGAAGCCGGTTTCCGTGGACCATGTCGATGTCAGGGAGGTCGTGGACAGGGTGATCGAGGACCTTTCGGTCGAGCTCCATGAGAAAAGGATCACGATCGACATCAAAGGCGACCTGGGATCGGTCTATGCAAACCGAACTCACGTATTCCAGGTATTTTCAAATATTCTGCGAGCTTGTTCTCAATGACTATGTGATTCTCTAAAACCGCCCCCTGGCGCCCAGGGGGCGCTCATCAAACCGGCCGGGTAATCACCCAAACATCATCTTCTTAGGCAGATCGGGTGATAATCCATATATTAGTTGCATTAAGTTGCTATAAAGAGTAACATATCCAGAGAAAGAGTAGTCGTAGGAGCATGAAGATACATAATAAAGTAACGTATTTGGTGTATTCTGGACGATAGTAATGCAAGAACAAGCACACAACCTCTATGAAGAGCTCGAAAATGAAATCAAAGAGCAAAAACCTGTCACGCTTCTCTATTTAGGACGAACCGCAGACCAGGAGGAGATAAAGCGGATATAGATGGAGGGCAGAGCGTGTATCTAACGTGCGCCATCGTGCGCCTGAACATAGATAGAAGAAAGACACAAACCGACTGACCTCAGGATGGCTTTGGAAAGCTGCCAGAAGCTGCGGCTTGCCCGGGAGCTAGCGCTACCGGTCAGCCCCCCCTTGACTCGAATGCAATGGCGGCCCCGGAGCCAGGATGGACAAAACCCCGCGGACACCCCGACGCGGGGTTTTGTTTTTCGTGCATATCGCGTGTCTGAAAATCAAATCTCAAGACGCCGGGTTAGTGGCAGGATTCGATGGACAGCTTAATTCAGAAGATCTTGCCCAGCGTCGCCAGGAAAGTCGGCCCAACCGTCAGGATTATCGAGGCCGGCAGGATAAGAAAAACCAGCGGGGCAAGCATCTTGAGAGGCGCCTTCGCGACCTCGATTCTGAGCTGGTCCCGCCTTCGCATCCTGATCTCTCTTGAAAAAACCTCCAGTGTTTCGGTGAGCCCGTGACCTCTCCGCTCGGCTTCAATGAGGGAGCGCAGTAACGAAGCGAGCTCTGCGATCGGGTATCGCTCGAGAACGCGGTTGAAAGCCTCCCCGCGCGTAGCGCCGAGCTCCATCTCTCTGACGGCGCTCATCAATAGAGAGCCGAGTGGTCCGCGCGTGGCTTCGGCCGCACCGTGGAATGCCTGGTCGAGGTTCTTCCCGCCAAGGACCAGCGCGTAAAGGATATCGGCGACCTGCGGCAACTGCTGACGGATTGAATCGTGAAAACGTCTTTCTCCGCGAGCGACAACCAGGCCGGGCATGGAAAAACCCGCGACCGCCATTGCGGGTGCGAGCGCCAGTACGACGGGTGAGAACCTCGCCGCGACTACGAGGAATGCCGGGATTATGGCCGAGGCCCAGAACCGAAGGCCGGCGAGAGCTTCGGCGGGCAACTGCTCGCACACCGCCGCATCGGTACGGATGCCGTGGATGAGCGCCTGCTTAAAGCGGCCGGGCGATGCCCGGTATGGTATCAGGAGCGCCGCCAGGGCCAACCGCTTTGCCAGGGTCTCGCTGTGGGCATCAGCGTCGGGCGAGCCACCGTGCAGGCGATTGAGTCGGGCGATGGCGGAAGGCTTCTTACGGCGCCGCCCACCGGCTAAGAAAAACAGGGCGAGGCCCGCCGACATCATAGTTGCCAGAACCAATGGCGCATGCCTCCTTCGCGGTAATCGTGGAAGCCGTTTTTCAAACGTCTGCTTCATGACCCGGAACGGGAGGGGATCACATCTTGAGATCCATTATCCTGCGCAACCATGTGAAACCTGCTATGTCCAGAGCGGTTGCGACCCCCAGCATCACCAGTCCAGGTACCGTGCCGACCAGCACTTTGATCGTTGCTCGTGAGATGAGAGCTGACATGACGAGGAAGAGGAAAGGGAGAATGGCGACAATTCGGGCGGACATACGGCCCTGTACGGTCTGAGTCTGCAACTCGCGTCGTACCGCCGCTCTTTCGCGCACGGTCTCACCAATATTGCCCATTATTCTCCTGATGTCCGAACCCATCTCACGGGAGGTTGCCGCGGCCTTTGCAATGAGGTCGAGGTCGGGGTCCTCGAGTGAGCTTGCAAGGGTCAGCAGCGAGGAGCCGGGGCTGATGCCGAGATCGACCTCAGCGTGAAAACGATCCAGCGCATTCTTCAGAGGCGGACCGATGTCACGACCGCACAGGTCGATCGCGTCCTCGATTGGAATCCCGCACCGGAGGTACACGGAGAGGTCGGACGCGAGCGTGTCGGTCTGCTCACGAATCCTCGTGGCCGTTCTTCGTTCTACGAGCAGGAGAGCGACGCGCGGAAGCGCAAACGCGAGCAAGGCCGCCGGCGGTGCCGCGATAATAGTCCCGCAGAGGGCTGTCGCGAGCGCCGGCAACGTCAGTACCATCACGGCGTACATGGCCTTGATCGCTGTACGATCCAGGGCTCGCCCCGCGGGTTTCAGCGCACCCTCGAGCGCCTCAGCCTTGATCGCTCTGTCGAGCAATCCGTTGAGACTAGCGATAGTCCGGTACGCCGTGCGTGAGGTCTGGTGTCCCTCGGGCGCGAGGTGCCGCGCCAAGCGATGCCTGGTCGCGGCTCGGGATAGAGCCCGGCCCCGAAGTAAAAGAAAGAATATGGCCAGTGAGGCAAAAACCGCAATCGCGTACCATCTCAACGGTCTCGGCTCCTCGCCTTATTGGTGGCGAACATTGACTCGAGCTCATATTCCCCCTTGTCCGTGCACGCGACGGTCACAACGTTGCTGACCATCCTGCGACCGGATGGGGTGCGTTCCGTATGCACGATCAGGTCAATGGCTGAACCGACTTGCCTGCGGACCGCGTCCTGGCTGAGGTTGACCTCGGACATCAACGCCATCGTCTCGACGCGGTAGAGAAGATCTCGTGCGGAGTTCGCGTGTGCCGTGGAAAGGGAGCCCGGATGGCCAGTGTTCATCGCCTGGAGCATATCGAGAGCTTCGGGCCCCCGAGCCTCTCCGACGATTATGCGGTCCGGCCTCATGCGTAGCGCGTTGCGGACGAGATCGCGAACGGTCACCTCGCCGCGCCCTTCTATATTGGGTGGCCTGCTCTCGAGCGATATCACGTGCGGATGTTCGATCTGCAGCTCGGCGGCATCCTCGATGGTCACGAGCCTTTCACCGTGAGGTATGAAAGAGGACAGGACGTTGAGAAGGGTCGTCTTGCCGCTTGACGTTCCACCTGAGACGAGTATGTTTGCCCTGTGCGCGACGGCCTGCTCGAGAAATCGTGCGGTGTCCTCTGTCATCGTGCCTGAGTCGACGAGCTCTTCGACCGTAAACGGGCGCTTGCGGAACCGGCGTATAGTCACCGCCGGGCCGTTCAGGCAGAGTGGCGGGATCACCGCATTGAGGCGCGAACCATCGGGCAGCCTGGCATCGACCATGGGGCTTGTATCGTCGAGCCGGAGATTGAGTGGGCTTATTATGCGCCGGACCAACTCGATGAGCCTTGCCCCGCT
>DATCGY010000264.1:0-10346 GCA_036508635.1 Candidatus Anoxymicrobiaceae bacterium | reverse complement strand
GCTGACGCTCGCTGTACCCCCCTCTGAGTGAGAAGGTGCGGGGGAACACTTCCCCCGGCCCCCCTTAGTCGTCGGTTCTCACAGACTTTATAGTTGGGGTGGTCGGGGTGGTCGGATTCGAACCGACGACCTCAGCGTCCCGAACGCTGCGCGCTAACCTGGCTGCGCTACACCCCGACTCGGACTATTATAGCGAAGTCATCGAGGAATACATCGCGCGCCGGTTAAAAAAGACCGTCTGGACACAGCGGACCCACGCTCGAAGGTACTTGAGCCGGTTCGTGAGATGCCCGGTTCATTTTTCACATTCAGGCGAAATCAAGTAATCTCGTTAACGTCACCCCCACCCTGACTCTCCCCCTCGAGGGGGAGGGAATAGATATCAGTCAGTGAAGTCGTGGGGTTTGGCGGGACCGACGAGCACGAAGGGGCCGGGGTTGAGGGGGCCACCGGAAGAGGCCATGTAACCGGCGCATATGTATAGGTTGTCGTTGACCTTGCGGATCTCGTCGTGCATCCCGCTGATGATGTCCGAGTTGTATGCGCCATAGTAGAGGTGCATGGCATCCTTGCCGTCTTTGCCGATGGTGGTGGGGCCGATATACGTCTTCATCTCCCGGGCGAAGAAGACCTCGCGGCCTCCCGCCGACTTCTTGCTGAAGATGTTGATGCCACGGCCTCCGAGCTCGAACTCGGGCTTGAACGCCTTCCCCTGCCAAAGCGTGTTCAGGGTCGGAACTCCGGCGGGGAACATGTGGTTTGTGAAGAACGCGGTAGAGCCGCCGAGCACGCCGCCGCTCAGGAGCCTGCCCTCGTACTCACCTTTCATGGAGCCGAAATCGGGCGCGTCAGCGGCGTAGTACAGTTGCATCGTGTCGGCCCGGTTGAGCTTCTCTATGTCATCGAACGTTGCCTTCTCCGGATCCACTCCCAGTATCTCGCCCAAAGTACGGCCGTCCGGTTTCCTGCTACCCGCCTGGATTATGTTGGTTACGAACAGGCCGGCAGTCACGCTGCCCGTAAGAGCAAGGCCTCCAAGGAGCTTATTATTGTTGCCCATGTCGCTTCATCCTCCTTATGAAATCGCCATCTGTCAGGGGCACGACCGGCGAACCACAGCGCGTAGCGCTCAAGGCAAAGCTAGATTCACTATAGGCCAACGGTGATATGAGGTAAATGATACAGATCGAGACGGTAGAAATCCGAAGGCTGAAGGTTATATCGCAGTTTATATGGAGAAGAAAGAGCCCGGTTTTGGCGACCGGGCTCGAGATCGTTTTGTGATTTTTGGTCCGGGCTAGTGGCCGCGCCACTCGGTCATGGACTTGTTGCCGCCCATGACAGTCAACGCCCAATCGCTGATCTTAGGCAGGCCCAGCCCCCTGGAGAGCGCGGCCATGCGGACGGCGAAATTCGGGATGAAGACCTCCCAGTTGTTCTTCTTGATCGCTTTGAGCATCGCGTCGGCTACTTCCTGTGGCTGGATCCAACGCGTGAAGAACGGGATCTTCGCGCCCTCGAACATGCCGGTCTGCACGAACCCGGGGTTCACTATGATGAAGGTGACACCGCTGCCGCGCAGCTCCGCCCTCACCGTATCGGTGAGGCCGATGCCGGCGAACTTGGTGGAGCAGTAACCGGCCATCCTCGCAACCCCGACCTTCCCGGCCGAAGAGCATACGTTGACCACGTAACCCTTGCCGCGGCGAACCATGTCGGGCAATACGGCCTGCATCATCCACGCCTGCCCGAAGACGTTGACGTCGAACATCCAGCGCAGCGATTTCTCGGACATCTGCAGGAAATCTCCGCACTCGACAACGCCCGCGTTGTTTACCAGTATGTCGATCGGCCCGATGTCATTCTTAACTTCTTCGGCAACCCTCAAGCACGCTTCGCGGTCTGTCACGTCGAGGATGTAAGAGTAAGCCTCGTAGCCTTTTTGATTGAACTCCTCGAGCGTCTCCGCAAGCCTCTCCTTGTTGACATCGGCGATCGCCACGCGGCAGCCCTCTCCGGCGAAGTTCAAGGCTTCGAGCTTGCCCATCCCCATCGCTGCGCCGGTAACGAGCGCTACCTTCCCTTTCAGTTCTACCATTTCTCCTCCATTCCGGTTCACCCAACGCGTTCGACAGCTTTATGTCATTTCTGAACGGTTCATGTGGTCAAGGGCCGGGCAGGCTCGTTCGGAACTCCTTCGGCCTCTCAGTCGAACACTGTCGGGATTGCCTCGACCACTTCGAACGTTCCCTGCAACCCGTCGGCGTGTTTCAAGAGAGCCGCCATGTTGCCGGTCACCTTGACCTTGCCGGCCATGAGCGCGTTCATGGGGTCGGTCTCGCCCTCGGTCATCGACTTCCAGATCGCGTAGTTAGCCTTGATGACGTAGTCCATATCACCGATATCGGTCACGGCGCCGTGCTCATCGATCGCGCCCCCGCTGATGAAGACGTACTTCGGCGTTATGTCCGGCCGGTCGGTGAACTCGTAGGCGACCCTCGCGGTCAGGTCTTTGAGCGCGTCCCTGACCGTCGTGTTCTTGTTGAAGAGCTCCACGTAGGCGTTGAGCCACTCATCAGAGCCGAATAATACCGTGTCAGCCATGCCCTCCTCCTTTTGACAGTTCAATTCCTACCGCTGACCCAAATCTTGAGCCGGGTCTTTCCAGGCCCGGCTCCGGGCGGCCTGAGAGACCGCCCTCAAGTGTTTGCGCGAGCGACAACAAAGTCGTTTCAACCATCCAGCGACATCAGCACCAGGTCGCTGATGTCGTAAAAATCCATGCCAGCCGACGTCGCGTTCAAAACGTCGGCGAGGTTGCCTTCGCAGAACGGGCACGCGCTTACCAGCGCCTCGGCGCCCGTCTCCTTTGCTTCCTTGACGCGCTCCTCGCCGACCCACGCGGCGAAATCGGGGAACGCAGTCTTTACGCCGCCGCCGGCCCCGCAGCACCACGCCTTCTCGCGGTTACGCGGCATCTCGACGAGCTCGAGCCCGGGAATGGCCTCCAGTATACGGCGAGGCGCGTCGTACAGCTCGCTGTAGCGGCCGAGGTGGCATGGGTCGTGATAGGTGACCTTGATGTTGATTGGTTTCGTGAGCTTCAGTCTGCCTTCACTGATGAGCTGGTCGAGGTACTCGACAACGTGCACGACTTCGAAATTGCGGCGCACGATCGTCGGGTACTCGTTCTTCATGACACTGTAACAACCGGAGCAACTCGTCACGACCCGCTCGACCCCGAGTGAGTTGAGCATCTCGGTGTTTTCGGTGGCGATCTCCTTGAACGTGTCCATGACGCCGAGGTTGTACGTCGTCGCCCCGCAGCAGATCTCTTTCTGGCCGAGGGTCCCGAAGTCTTCTCCCGCCGCGTTCAACAGCTTCACCGTGTTGAGCGCGAAGTGGGTGCGCGCCGGAATCATTGCGGCCGTGCATCCGACATAGTAGAGCGTCTCGACCTTCACCTTCGAGGCGTCCTTGATATCGAGACCTTTCGCCCAGCGGTAGCGCATGGCCCGGGGCTGCTGGTAAGGGTTGCGGTAGTTGATAGTGCTCTTGACCACGGCCTGCGCGTCGCCGGGCGGCCCGCCGAGCGCCTGGACTACCTCGCGCCTGGCGAGCCGGGCGATCTGGGTCGGGTCCTGCCCCGTAGCACACTGCTGGGCGCAGGAGCGGCAGAGCGTGCAGTGGAACAGCACATCCGCCAGTTCCTCGTCGGGCTCTATCGCGCCCTCGCGCAGCCCCTGGGCGATATAGCACTTGCCGCCGCCCGAGTACGAGAACCAGCCATAGCGCGTGTACGCCGGGCAGAGCTTGAGGAAATCGGGCCCGTCGCCGGGATGCATGTTGGCCGTGCAGATCTTGCACTTGGGGCAGGTATAGATGAGCATCTCCATCGGAATGGTCATCTCTACCACCCCCCCTCGTACATCTTGAGTCCGGGGTTGAGGATGTTGTTGGGGTCGACCGCCTTCTTGATGCGCCTCATCAGCTCCCCGAAGCCCCCGGCCTTGTCAACGTAGTTGTGGATGCCGTCGTAGCGGATCGGGGTCGCACCGTAGCGCTTCATCGCTTCTTCGAGGTAGCCGCTATAAATCTCCACCGCCTTTTCGTGCTCTTTCTCGTCCGCCGGGTCGACGAACGGGGTGATGCGAAGGAAAAAGCTGCGTCCCTGGTCTGTGCAGTGGCTGTAGTAGGTGGTGCCGTACTGCAAGCCCCGGTTCCATATATACTCCAGCCCGAACTTTTCGAGCTCGACGACGTTCTTCGGTTCGGCGAACGCGATATGCATGAAGCCGTATCCGAGCGCGAACCCCTTCATGAAGTGGATGCACGGCTCGTGCTCTATTCCGTAAGTCTTGTAGTAGTCCCAAGTTCCCGGGAACCTCTCGATCAGTTCGTCGTTCATCGGCCTGCCGCCCAGGCCCTTTGCAATTCGCTCTATCAGCCTGGTGTGAGCGTCGATGTCCTCTTCGTAGCCGGTCATGATGTTGAGCGCGAGGCAGTACGGCCGATCACCCGGGTGTTGCCAGGGCTCGGTGGTCAGGACCTTAAGCATATCTGCGGAGTCGGCGGCTCCTTCTTCGGCCGCCAGGTTGTTCATTACTGTGTAAAGCCCCCAGTGCCAGGTCACGCAGTGCTCGACGAGGTTGGCCCTGGAGACGGTCTTCATGAAGTCGACCGAGTCGGCGAAGTTGTCAAATCCGACGACAGGGAGTGCCTGCACGTCGTTGAGCGCGTACATGCGCGTCGCCATCTTGGTGATGATACCCAGGGTTCCGCATGCGTTCATGAATATGCCGCGCAGATCGGGAAGAGGGCCCCAGGGCGCATGCCAGCCCTGGCCGGGGTAGGTGTCCTCGAACGCCTTGGAGCCGGTGCGTACGATGGTGCCGTCCGGCAGGACGACCTCGAGCCCAAGGACCTCCGAGTCGATGCCCGAGGCGCGGTGGCTGCCGTTGCCCTTTAGGTGATAGTTCCCGAGCACCGAGTTCCCCGGCGGGTACGAGCCGAGCGTCACGCGGAAACCGTGCGGCCGAATGGCCCGCACCAGCTTGCCCAGGCCGACCCCGGGCTCGATCACGGCATACGCCGCGTCGGTGTTGATCTCGATGATCTGGTCCATCCCGTACATGTCGAGCACTATCCCCCCGGCCCGCGGGATGACGGATGGCTCGAGCGTGCCGCTCGAGATAGGCGTGACAGGGATGACGAGCTTGTCGGCGATCCTCAGGACGACCTGAACGTCCTCGACGGATAGAGGCCGTACGACCATGTCCGGAATGACTTTCGGCAGTGGAAGCGCCGTGCCGGAATAACCGTATCGAATCGCCTTGTTGGTGGTTACCTTTTCTTCCCCGAGAGCGTCGACAAGCTCCTGGCGTGCCCGCTCCACCAGCTTGCTATCGACAGGTGACGTGAGAACTGTCGTCAAGACGAGGCCCCCTTCCCATTCGATGACGGGTAAGCGGCACCTATTCTAATGTCTCCCACCCCGAGAAGGGAAGATGTGGAAAGTATTTTTGGACGGAGAGTCTCTTCTGCTTTGGGTGCGGTGCGTGGGGACGTAACACGCTACAGGTATTCTTCTCCGACACCTTCGGGCGAGTACTTGGGCTTCTCGCGTGGGATAGCGATTATCTCCCGGATCTCGAGTCCGGCCCCGGGATCGGCGAACGTCAGGCTTGTGGAAGGCCGCATCACCACGGCGGTGTCCAGCCCCATCGATGTTCCCGCGGCAACAACCACTTCCTGGTCCGCCGGAATCGCGTTCGCATCGGCCGCCATGATAGCCACCTCCACGCAGACTATCATCCCACCCGAGATCAGTCTCAGAGCCTCGGTGAAGTACTGCTCGTAGTTAAGTCCCTTGAAGCGGGCCGTCAGCGAGGTGCCGATGCCGTAGAAAGGAATAGTGCCCCTCACGACGGTCGCGCCAGCATCGGCCAGCCGGCTTTCGGTCTCGGCATCCATGTCCATGCGGACTCGCCCGAGGCTCGCTTTCTCCCACTCTTCCTTCTGCATCCGGAATTCAGGGATGTCCTTCCAGAGGTCGTTAGTGAGCGAATCCACGACCCAGAACGCCCCGGGAGGTATGGTGACTGCGACGACTCTGAGCCCCGCCCCTTCGAACAGCTCGACGGCGAGCGAGGCACTCTCCCCCCGCAAGCTCGCGATGACGACCGTCGAGAGGCCCAGCTCTTCAGCCCTGCGCTTGCAGCACTCGAGGGTCTTCCTGGTGTTGACCGGCCCCGGGCGCTCGAAATAGCAGATCCATTTCTCGTCTGCGGTATTCATCAGGGAATGAACCTCCATCTCTCGTCGATCACAATGCTCGTCAAGCTTACACGAGACTTGCGTCAGCCAGGAATAATTCAACTCCATTCGTCGATAATCCGATTCAAATCATGACTCTTGCCGGACAACGAGGAGACGCGGATGCTCAACAGGCATATGCGGGTCGAGAGACACATGGACACCCCGGCGCATCGCCGACGCTATGCACGAAAAGATAAAAGGCGCTGAGTTCACCCTCATCCCGGGTGGGAGCCATGCTACACCGGCGGAGAATCCCGAGATGGTAAACATCCGTATCGACCTCTGGCTCCGCACGCATTTCAACGAACTGGTGGCCGAGCAGATGACGGCACCCCGTCCGGCACTAAGGAAAGCGGCGTCGAAAAAGGCGAAGCGAAGCGTGTGACCGGGCTCGCTTCCGGCTGATCCGACCCGGGTCCGTCTCATCTGCAATAATATATAATCACCAGTTGAAGACGCGTCCCGGTTTGCTGTTGAGGATCAGTTGAGTATGAGCGCGCAGGAGATTGCCAGCGACGAAAACGAACAGTACCAGTCACTGCGCTTCCTGGCGGATTGTCTTACGCTTTTCCGCCTGGCGACGGCGGTCTTCATCGTGTGCCTCGGTCTCTTCGCCGGCCCGGCTGCGCTGAAGGCGGCGATCGTCGCAGTCTTCGTGGGTTGGCTCACCGATACGTTCGACGGCGCACTGGCGAGGAGCTCCGGGACGCCTCCTTCGTGGGTCTCCAGGGTCGATATCCCGGCGGATCTAGCGCTTGTTTTCTCCTTTTTTCTGTTCCTGGTTATCACGGGGTTGTACCCGGTCGTACCGGCGCTGATCCTCGTGGTGTTCGCGGCGATAATTGTATTGATACGTCCCACGTACTCGGTGGTGCAGATGGTGTCGGCCCCTTTCTCGGCGTTACCGATCGTACTGTCGTTCTACGCCGGCTGGCTGGTCGGAGCGATCTACATGACGTTTCTTGCGGCGCTCGTTTTCCTGAGGTGGGACCGGCTTGCAGGCTACGCCGGGGAAGCCAGGAAAGAAACGGAACAGGGCGATTGACGAGTGGCGTTGACTCCACCCCCACCCTGACCCTCCCACCTGAAGGGGGAGGAGATTACAACTTGCCGTAACCGGGGAGGAGGCTGAAGAGCCTGTCGCCGACAACCGGTGCCATCGCGCTAAAGCTCTTCATCCCCATCCAGGCGGCGCGTTTCAAGACCGGCATGGGCATGTGCCTGTATATCCACGACACGAGGTAGCCCTGGGGGAACATCCTGTTGATCCTCTTGAACTCCTCGAGGCCCCTCTGGTGGTCGCGGACCGCGATCGCGGCGATCTTTCCGGATACAAGCGCCCCGTGCACGCCGAAAAGCAGGAACGGGTCGATGCTGCCGGAGAGGGTGCCGGTGAGGATGTAGTTCTTCGCGAAGAGCCTCGGGTTTCGCCACGTCTCGACCGGCAGGGCGCCCACGTCTACGGTGTCCCACTCGTCGAAGATTATCTCGTCGTTTTCCGCCAACTGCAGGCGGAACCTGTCCTGAACGGCTTTGTCCAGCGGTGTTCCCCGCGAGAAAAGAACCGCGCCCCGCGCCCCGTTGACCTGCGAATAGAACGCGTAGTCGCGCGTGTACTCGTCGAAGTAGACGATGACCATGGCACTTAGGTCCTCGGTTTCTCCCATCGCTATATAGCCGTATACGGGCACGTGCGGGACACCCAGCTCGCCCCAGGAATCGCCGAAGAGCCCGGTCGCGATGATAGTGTCGGGAGGTAGATCGTCGAACTCCGTGACGGTATCGTTGAACTGGAAATTCACTCCCTCCAAGCAAGCGATCTGGTAGAGGTACACATCCAGTGACGTCGGCCTCGGCCCGCGCTCGACAAGGAACGTCGGGATCCCGGGGGGAAAATCCAGGTCGAACGTCTTGCCGTACATGTGGTTTCGCACCGACCGGAGGGGCGTAACGACGGGGGAGAGGTCGATGCCTGTGTATTTTTCCATGCGCGCCACGTCTATAGGTGTTCCGTCTCCGATGTTTATTATCTTGCCCTCGAGCCCCTTGAGGTCTGTCTCGCCGCCTACTTCCTTGCGGCGCTCCCTCACTGTGACTTCGTACCCTTCCCGCGCGAGGTTGATTGCCGCCACAAGCCCGGAGAGACCTGCCCCGATGATGAGTTGCTCTTTCATCAAACCTCCAATTTGCACCGGTGCGGTTGGATCGCACCAGCCGGCATGCATCTTGATCCGACGACCGGCTAGATTCTATCAAACAGCCCGGGCCGGCATCCAAGCCGGCACCTGCATATTTTTACCCGCGCGGGGTTCCCGGCTCGCTTCGGCTCGATATAATGAGTGAGGCTTGGTACACCATTTCGATCCCACGGGGAGGCTTGTCATGGCCGAAGGCGACTTCAGGGTTCTCGGGCTCGCGTGCAGCCCCAGGAAAGGCGGCAACACGGACCTGATGCTAGATAGCGCGCTCGTGGGTGCCACCGGGTATGGCGCCTCGGTCGAGAAGGTCTATGTAGCCCGCCTAGACATCCACCCCTGCCAGGCGTGCAACGCGTGCTTCAAGACCGGCAAGTGCGTGCAGCAGGACGACATGCAGGGTCTCTATCCCAAGCTCCTCTCCTACGAGGGGATAATCCTCGCCGCCCCGATATTCAGCATGAACCTCGCCGCCCAGGCAAAGATCCTCATCGATCGGCTACAGTGCTGCTGGGCAAAGAAATACGTACTCAAGGAGCACACCGTGCCCGTTGAGAAAAGGGCCGAGCGCCGGGGGCTCTGGCTGTCGGCGGCAGGATTCAAGAGGCCGGACGTGTTCGACCACGCCCTTCCCACCGTTCGTTACTTCTTTGGAATGCTCGAGATATCGCACCGCGAGCGAGTGTGCTACTTCAATGTTGACGACAAAGGCGCCATCAAAGAAGTTCCGGGAGCGCTTGCCGAGTGCAGGGACGCCGGAGCCCGGCTCGTGCATCCGCCCGAGCACGAGGAGGGGGAGCAGGAATGGCTGAGCAGCTTATCGTAGGCGCAGGTCTGTCCGGGCTGGTCGCGGCGATCAATATCGCGCGAACGGGCAGGAAGGTTCGCATTCTCGAGAAGTACAAGACGGTTGGGGGGCAGCCTGAAAGATGGCCCGCGGTCGACGTCACCCCCATGAATCCCGAGACGCTGGGGGCCTACATCGGCATACCGCTCGGCGAGCCGCAGATAAAGAAGTGCAAGTCGCTAACCGGGTATTTCTGGGGCAGGGAGTACGACGTCCCCATCGCCGGGACGAATCTCTGCTGCGTCGAGAGAGGGCCGCGAAAGACCGGGCTTGAGGGCTACCTGCTCGACATCGCGCAGTCAGAGGGCGTAGTCGTCGAATTCGAGCAACCCGTGCTTGGACAAGGCGAAATAGCGACAATGCCACGTGACACCATTATCGCTACCGGGCTCTACGCCGAGAGCTTCGACGCACTCGGGGTGCCCTACGAGATGGGGTACTGCTTCGGGGGAAAGGGGCGCACCGCGGGCCGCGATTCCGAGGCGCTCATCTACTTCAACAATTACACCAGCGACTACGCCTACTGGGCGTCCCTGAACGGCGTCGACATGATGTTCTTCTTCACACGGAACCCGATATCCAAGAAGGCCTTCGCCACGTTCGAGCGCGAGATAGAGAAGACACAGGGGTTCAGGTACACGGAGTGGCTCGAAGGCTATGGACCGACACCCACGGCCAAGCTCACGAACCCGAGGCTGCTCGTGGGCGGCAAGATCCTGGCCGGCACGATTTCCGGAATGATGGAACCGTTCGCGCTCTTCGGCGTTCATGGGGGCCTTGTCTCGGGCAAGATCGCGGCCATGGCCGTCGACGACAAGAGGGACGCGTGGAACGAGTTCAACAAATCCCTGACCGGCTGGAAGCCGAGGCTCCTGAGTCGAAAAATATACAACCGCACGCCGATGTTCGCGCGCAGGGCGGCAGTCGTTGGTTTCAACGAGGTCCTCGCCAAGATCGGCGACCCCGCATCGGCGCTTCTGGAAGGC
>DATCGY010000263.1:0-12970 GCA_036508635.1 Candidatus Anoxymicrobiaceae bacterium | reverse complement strand
TCCAGGGCATTCTCATGTTCTTCCTGAGCAACAAGTACGCCGCGCCGGTGACAACCGAGTATCTCGGCCAGGGCACGGGAAGAGCGTTCCCTATACCTGTTCACCGTCAGGCTGGAAGCCTCAGGCTCGGCCCCATGGTCGCGCTGTTCCTGCTGCTGAGCGGGGTAGCCTTACTGCTGATGGCGACGCCGGGGATAAACAACTGGTACAAGAGGAACCTGCTCAAAGGTGCCAACTACGGTCGCTGGATCGAATACTCCATCACGGCCTCGATCATGATAGTCGTCATCGCGATGCTTTCCGGCATCTACGACCTGTCCACGCTAATCCTCCTCTTCTTCATGAACGCAATGATGATACTGTTCGGCTGGATGATGGAGCTTCACAACCAGACCACCGAGAAGACCAATTGGACCGCGTTCTACTTCGGCTGTATAGCCGGGGTCGTCCCGTGGGTGATCATCTGGCTTTACTTCATATCGGCCGCTTCCGACCCCACCAGCAAGATGCCCGGCTTCGTCTACGGCATAATGTTCTCGCTGTTCATCTTCTTCAACATCTTCGCTGTCAACATGGTCCTGCAGTACAAGAAGGTCGGCCCCTGGAAGGACTACCTATTCGGGGAGAAGGTCTATATCATCCTGAGCCTGGCCGCGAAGTCGCTGCTTGCCTGGCAGGTATTCTTCGGCACGCTGCGGTAGCCTGTACTCGAGTTGCGGGGCCGGAAGGAGTGGATGTCAGCTCTAGAAAAATCTGTTGATAGCTCTTAACGAGGGGATTATATGCAGAGAACAACCCATGGTCTGAGAAATGTTGACCCTCGAAGCATCTGGTGGCGTAGATGAAAGAAGAGACTCAAGGTGCCCGCGGTTCTTTCCTCTTCAACTGGTTGAGCGTAATCGGACTGCTGGCATGCATCGGCGGGGTTCTGCTCTTCGCCTTTGTCTCAACGCCAGCGGGCATCGCCGTCATTGCTGTCGGCGTGACGACGGCGGCCTTCTCCGCTTTCAGGTGAGCGATCGCGAACCGGTCACGGTCGTGACCCCGATCCTTACCGTCATGCCACTCCGGCCGTGAGAGTGGCTTTTCTGTATCATGGGTGGGTCGGAAAGTCAGAGAAAGATATCAGGTCGCTGGGCCGAAAGCCCGCCCGACCTCTCGATATACAGGAGCGCATGAGCGACTCCATCTATCGGCACCCAAAGGACTGTCACCAGGTAGGTAAACAAAGCAGGCGGCAGGACCCTTACCGGTGTTGTCGATGCTGCTCCATAGATAACGCCGAATATCACCTGCACGATAAGCAGGATGGCCCACGGTATGAACAGGAGCCCGGCAAATGATAAGGCCCCGCGGAACAGAACCGGTCGCACAATCCGCGCGCTCTCGGAAAGCGCCCGCCGACTGCTATGATCTCCAAGAACCCTAGCCGGAATCACAAGCATGAAAAGGACCGCGAAGATGATGCCAGGTACAACCAGGAGCAGCAAACCGCCCAGGACTGTTAGCGCCTGCAGGACAACGACAAGAAGGACGCCTGAGAACATCTCCCTCTCACGCAGCCACGAAATCGCGGCGGTCCATCTCATAGGATGTCCGCTTAGAGAACCTGCTGCGAGCAGAGTGTAAGCACCTAACATGTAGATGATGTAGAGAACCGTGACGATTATCAACACCAGCTGCAAGAGGCCAGGAAACAAGTTGCGCGGGCTCATCAAGTCTTTTGAATCTCTCGCCATGCTGAGAAGTCCCAGTGCCAACGGTGCGAGGGATATTATTGCCGCCATTCCGAAATAGTCACGAGGGTTTTTCCAGCAGATCCTCCAGGCATCAGTAAGAAGCATCTGTATTTTTATTGGCCTGGAGTCCTGGACCGCCACCGTCCCCAATTCAGCCGCGCCTAAGCATCGGAGAACTCGGTGCGGGCGATGACATCGTCCTGGATCTGCCTGGGCAGGTCGATGAAGTGGGCGGAGTAGCCGGAGACCTTGACCACCAGGTCCGGGTATTTCTCGGGGTGTGCCTGGGCGTCCTTCAGGGTGGCGGTGTCGAACGGCGTGAACTGAACGTGCCTGCCCCCGAGATCGAAATAGGCTCTGATGAGCGCGGCCATTTTCTCCACATTCTCATCCGTGTCGAGAGTCACTGGAGACAGGCGCATGTTGAGTGCCGTTCCGTCGGTCAGGAGGGCCTTTCCCGCATAAGCGGCCGACCTCAGGGCGGCGGTGGTGCCGTTCTTTTCCGTACCATTCGTGGGTGAGATGCCGTTGGAAACGGCTTCGCCGGCAACTCGCCCGTCGGCACTGGCGCCGCAGGCGAATCCCTCAATCGTCTGAGTCCCTGACGAGAAAAGGCTGGGGCGGTAGCTGCCACCCCGCCAGCAGGAATGCTTTCTGACCTCTCGGCAGAACACCTCAGCTACCCAGGCAGCCATCTCGTCGGCATTCTCATTGTCGTTTCCGTATTTGGGCGCCTTGTAAAGCAGCGCCTGCCTGATGTCCTCCGAGCCCTTGAAGTCGCGTCCAAGCAGGCCCACCAGCTCTTCCATGGTAAGCAGCCGCTGCTCGAACACCGCCCAGCGTATCGCCACGAGTGAATTCGCTACAGTCGCCAGGGCCTGGCCGTTGACATGCCCGTGGTTGTAACGGGCGCCTCCCTGTGTCATGTCCTTTCCGCTCTCAAGGCAACCTTCGATGGTGGAAGACAGCAGGGGCTGGGGCACCGTCTCGGCGTGTGCCCGGTCCTTGAGCTCGGCAAGGCGCACCAGCTTCGCCACGTTGAAGGAGAGCTGCCGGACAAACGCGGCCTTCACGTCTTCGAACGTCCGGAAGGTAGATGCCGGTGGAGTGGGTGCCCCGACCCTTTTCCATCCCGTCATGAGAGTGCAACCCTCGTTGAGCGCCTGCTCCAGCACGCTGGTCAGCATGATCCCGTTGCCCGCCGTGTAGGAGAAGTTATTCCCGGTGGAGGTCGGCTCCACGCAGCCGACTATCGAGTAGTCGCGCGCGTCGGCGAGCGAGTAGCCGTCTTCCTGCAACTGCTCGACTATCACCTCGTCGTTGTAGAAAGCGACCCCTGCGCCCCGGCGGTGCGTCTCCATCGCCCTTGTAAGGAATTGCTGCGGAGTCTTGCGCGAGATCCTCACGCTCAGGTTGTTTGAAAGCGCCTTGATGTCTTCGAGCGCTTCGAGGAAGAGGTGGGAGACCTCGTTGGTGGCGTCCGCACCCTCGCGGTCGACCCCTCCCAGGGTCAGATTGTTGGAGCCGGCAAGCCCCTGGCCGTTGTTGTTCGCCGTCGGCAAGGGCGGCAGTAGGACGTTCGCTATCTTGACGAAATACTCCTCGATCACGGCTAGGGCCTGCTCGCGCGTGATTCGTCCCGACTCGATGTCCGCCTTGTAGAAGGGGTACAGGTACTGGTCGACGCGGCCAGGAGATAGAACGTCAGGGACCCCGTAGCTGATGGAGAGAACCACCTGCATCATCCACAGCGACTGCATGGCCTCCATGAAGGTATCTGGGGGGTTCGCCGGGACCCGCCTGCACCGCTCTGCGATATCCAGAAGTTCCTGCTTCCTTGGGCCTTGCGTGCTCCCGGCCATCTGTTCAGCCAGCTCCGCGTACCTGTTCGAGTGGTCGCATACCGCCTTTGCCGCGATGACGACAGACTCGTAGAAATCCTTTTTCTGTGGGTAGTCGGCCTCACCCTCGTTCAGACCGCTGAGGGTTGCATACGCCTTTGCCCATATCCCGTGGAAACCCAGCTCGAAGACGCGCTTGTAGCCCGGAACGGTGTGCCCCTGCATGTCGAGCACCAGCAAAGCGAAGTCGGGCAGGAGGTCCTGGGTCGTCGCCGCCACGTGCCTCATGTCGTAGGCGCCTTTGAGGTCTCCCTCGATGGCGTAGTGAGTGGTCTTCAGCGCCTTTCTAACACCGCCGTGTCCCTTGACGATGCGGCTGACCGACCTTGGCCCATACTTCGGCGGACCGCCGTAGGCACCCTCGTGCTCCCAGAGGGCCAGCTTCCGGTCGCGCACGCTCCGGCCCCTCCAGTAAGGGAAGATCTCGTACTCCAGCTCTTGCAGCTCTCCATCAGAGATCGAGTACGGCTTTGGCGCCCGGGCGTCTTTCCTTTGTTTCCTCAGGAACGAGAAGTCGTAGTTTCCGCCGCGCTCCATGTCGAGCACGGGCGATAGCCTCTTGGATGTCTTCACGCCTGCGAGGAGCTCGTCATCGTCGATCCTGATGGTCATCTGTCGAAGGGTTTCTGAAAGCGCGAAAGCCGCTCGCACACACGGGGTTGCCTGCTCCATCTGCCGCCAGGCTCGTGTGTAGTAGCGCGGTCGCTCTATATCGACCTCGTAAGGGCTCGAAAGGAGACGCTCCTTCATCTTGAGCGCCCGCAGTGACGCGGTAGTATTCTTCTTCATTGCTGACTCCAGATCGCCATCTCGGAGTCTCGAGAAACGACTCTAATCCATTCTAGTGCCACCGGCCTTGAGATACATCAGTTCGATTTACTGACACCTTGAAGGCGACAGACTTGTGGTCGATGTGTCCCCCGAGGCCCCAAACTGCCTCAGACCGAACTCCCTCAAGGTGCTCGTAGCTCCAAGATTTGAACCCGTACCCCGGTCCTGAGATTTCGTGTGACCGAAAAATTCGTAAGATACCTCCAGATCCTGGGACCTCGGGGGGCTTGACCGGGTAGCCGCCGCTTCAGCAGTACAGCGCCCTGCGTTCTGGTTCCATCTTCTCGAAGGCGGCCCCTGCCTCTTCCGGCGGAAGGGCATAGAGCTCGCCATCCGGCCGTTGCAGCACACAGCCCGAGCCGTGCAGGAGCTTCACGTTCTCCCTGGTATCCTCTTTGTTCCCCCAGCAGGTTATCTGGCAGTTGCCACAGGTCAGGTGCTGCCTGTAGCCCTTCAAGGC
This sequence comes from Candidatus Anoxymicrobiaceae bacterium, assembly GCA_036508635.1. Classification (GTDB taxonomy): domain Bacteria; phylum Actinomycetota; class Geothermincolia; order Fen-727; family Anoxymicrobiaceae; genus FEN-727. Next base: position 8,039 of record DATCGY010000263.1, on the reverse strand, counting down.
CGGGTGCGGGATGCCGCCGGGCATGGGCGGCCTCCGGTTGTACAGATCAAAGGCCCTCACGAACTCCTTGAACAGTTCTCCGTAGTCGTCGGGAAAGGGGATACGACCGGGAGACCAGGTGGACCATTTTCCGGATTTCGCCAGGCCGGTGAACCCGCCGCAGCAAAAATCGCAGAGGAGATAGTTGTTTCGGGCAGAGAAAGAAAAGGTGACACCCCCGATGGTCACCGATGTCTCTTTCTTCTTGTCGAACATGCCCGAAGCGCAGACCGATGTGCACAGCTTGCACATGTCGCAGAACCCTTCACCTGGTGGGACCGGCTCGGTGGGTTCGAGCTCGGCGGCGGTTACGGTCGTGTCGAGGATGACGGCGGTTCCGTAGCCCTCGACGCCAACGTTCCCGGACCATCCAAAGGAACCGACACCGGATCGGGCGGCCACGTAGCGATGGCTGATGTCCGGAGGCAGGAAAAGCTCCCAGTCCTTCATCTCCTGGCGGTATTTAAGGTTGGCCTTGGTGCCCTTGGAAATGTGACCTTCCTTCTTGAGCATCTCGGCCAGCTCCCAGGAGATGTCGGTGGCGCGAAGGTTGGTGTCTATGTTGTCTCTTTCATGAGCGAGGCGGTCCTCCTTGGCGAGATAGGCGCGGATATGGTCACGGTTAAGGGGAAGGGCGAAACTGATGGCCGAGCGGCCGCCCTCCAGGCAATACTCCAGGTCGGTGCTGGGGGGTCCGCCGGCCAGGGTCGCGAGGGTCGCGACGCCGACACTTACGGCACCGCGCTCGAGCAGGAACTCCTCTACCAGGCCGTTCAGCTTCGCGACTGTCCTTTTCGACATCGTTTAAAACCCCCTCAAGCTAGGACGGTTGACTCTCAGACGGCGGCCGATACGTCATCCTCGACCGGCTCGGCGGGGCTCGCCTTCCGCGGCGGGTTCGCTTCCTGGAGGTACTCGTCGACCGCCTTCTTCAGGCGGCGCTTGTAAGCCAGCGCGCCGAAGAACGACTTTGGCTCGAACCCGAAGTAGTAGTGCGTCCAGAGGGCGAGCGATGCTACCTGGTCCCTGTACATCTGGAAACGGCTGACCCTGTAAGGGTACCTCTTTCGCACCTCAACGGCCTCGGCGTAGTCCTTGCACCTGATCCATGTGTCGATGTCGGGGCCCGGGACAACTATCCCGCCGTTGACCAGCGTGTTGTACCGGCTCGCGGTCTCCTTGAGTGTCGGGCCGCAGACATTGGCGCAGTGCCCGCAGGTCGCCAGGTTGGGGTCGCGCTGCCCCGTGACGCCGAATATGCGCGTCTCGTCCTCGCGGAGCATCCTGTTCATCTCCCCCTGGTCCTCCGGCCACTGGTCGAGCGGGGTTATGCTGTCGATGACCTCCTCCGGCCATAGCATGCTCGTTGTGTGTCGGATCAGGTCGTATCGAGGGGTCGAGTCGCCGGTCAACCCTCCGTACTTCAGCAGGTCGAGCCGCAGCTTCAACCTGCTCCCCTCCGGTTTCCTGCCTATCCAGTCTTGTATCCAGTACCATCCCCAGGTGGACCAGGTCTTGTCCTTGTTGAGGGCATGCAGGCCGAAGCACGACGCGTTGCAGAGGTCTATGCTGTGCCGCTTCCCTCTCGGGTGCAGCTCCCCGTTCAACAGGACGTACTCCTCGTCATCGGTCTCCGTGAACATGCATGCGGTGCACGACTTCGCGCACAGCCTGCACCTGGAGCAGTAGTTGTCTATGAAATAGCGGGGTGGCAGCTGCGGGTCGCTCTCGAGCACCGCGTCGGTCACGACCGTGCAGAGATACACCGCGGCGCCGTACTCCTTGGTCATCGCGTTGCCCGACCAGCCCTGCGCCGCGATACCGGAGACGATGGCCCCGAAGCGATGCGAGAAGTCCGGGTGCGTGGCGAAGAGGTCGAGCGAGCGGCGGTAGTTGTTGTTGGACGGAACGACCTCGGCCCGGTATCCCAGCGACCGGATGTACTCGGCCGTCTGGGCGCAGACCCTGAACGCCCGCTGGTTTCCGAGGAGTTGGTCGACGTTGTGGATGGAAGGAGTCACCTTGCCGAGGAACTTGTATATCGCCTCCACGTCCATCGGTACCGCGACTGAAACGATGGACCGGGCCCCCGGCATCGTGTATTCGGGGTCGAGGGAAGGCGGCCCGTCGAGCCGCTCGGGGCCGGCAACGCCCACCACGTCAACGCCCTTGCTTCGCACGAAATCCTTGATGCTCTCTTCAAGGGTTCCCATCTTGCTCTCCCTTCAGGTTCTGGCGGTCAACCGCCCCTGTTTTCCGCCGAAATACGCTTGTAGAGGTCACCCGGCCTCTCGAACACCTCCGAGCGCTCGACGCGGCGGAGCCTCAGGGCGTCCTGGTCGCAGGTGATGGTGCAGACGCCGCAGCCGATGCACTTCCCGGCGTCGGCGACCACGCGCCCGGCCTCCTCGTCTATCTCCAGGGCGCCGAAGAAGCACCGGTCCACGCAGATGCCGCACATCGCGCAGTCGTCGCCGGCCTCTGGCACGAAGTTGGAGGCGGCTACCGCCTCCGGGTTGTCCCACCTGGTGCGTCCGCGCAGCTGTGAACAGCAGCAGTCGCAGCAGAGGCAGATGACCGTGTGGCGCGGGTCGGCGTAGTTCTCGGTGGTTCCGACCAGCCCCAGGTCCTGCATCTCGTCGAAATACTTTTTGGCCTGCTCGGCCGTTACGGTCCTGCCGACCCCGATCGCCTGGAAGTAGAAGGCCGAGGTCCCGCCCATTATGCACGCGCCGATGGGGAACCTGTCTCTGCACTCCCTCACCCCGAGCTTCTCTGTGCGCGTCCTGCACGGGCACGGCACCAGCGCGAGGGGCTCCATCGCGTCGATTATCCTGTGCGCCTCCTCGGAATCGAGCACCTTCTCCTCGTGCTCGATGGTCCTCATTACGGGGATGACCCGCATGACCTGGGTGCCCTTCTCGGAGCTCTCGTAGTACTTGTAGAAACCTTCCTTGATGAAGTACTCCTGGTAGAGCTCGGCGGCCCTGATGTCGTCGGGGCCCAGCTTCTCGCGGAACTGGTGGGCGTTTAGGATGAGAGGTATCGGGGGCAGGGAATAAGCGCCCCCCATGCCTATCAGACCTCCCCTGGCCGCTGCCCCGTCCAGAATCCTTTGCGCCTCCTCAGTGCTCACCCCCGCCGCTTCGCCAACCTTCTCGGCGATGGTGAACTTGGCAGGGTTCGTCGCGGGAGGGCCGAGGTGCTGGATGAGCCCTGCCTCCTCCTCGGTGAAAAGGAGCTTGAGGTGCTCGATGAAAGACCGGGAGAACTCACCACCCGCCTTCGGCGCTCCCTGCGGGTTCATGTCTATGAGCTCGGCTATCTTGATGTATGCTTCATCTGGCATCGGCCTTCCTCCTTACGGTCACGCATGCCAGCCTAGAACCGTTCGAGATACTCCGCGAACTCCGGGTAGATGTTGTTGAGCTGGGTGAAGTCGGTGTCGTGGATCGCGTACTTGAACGGCCAAGGGATTCCGGATCTCTTGCCGACTTCCCTGATCCCTTCGAGGAGCACATCCATGTGGTCCAGCGTGAAGGAAAAGGCCATCTCATGGTCTTCCACCCGCGCCAGCATGCGGTCGCCGAACCCCGGCAGGAGCACCTGCGGCTTGTTCAGCCGCCGCGTGCGGACGACCCCGGCCACGCAGGTCCCGCCGAAGCCCGTGAACTTCGATTCGACCGCCTCGCCTGTTACATAACCGTATCCCTGGACAAGGCGTACCACCTGCGCGGGCATGCCATAGACGAAGATGACATCTGGCCGCTGTTCCATGGATTCGAGAGGTGACGCCAGTAGCGCCGCGTACTTCCGCTGCCCAAGGAAGTCCTCTCCCATCTGAGTCACGAACTTGTACGCGGTCTCCATGTCCTTGACCCAGCCCATGGCGCACTGCGACTCCGGTATCTTTGCCAACGGGTCGAAATTCCCCATCCCGTATGCCTGCAGGATCATGATGCATCCCTCGTCCTGCCCGGTAACCATCACGGGCAGGCCCATGCGCCCTGCTATCGAAAGCGCCTGGCAGTAGGTGAACTTCCGCCCCAGGTCAGGCCCGGGCCTGATCGCTCGTACCTCGGCGGCTTCATCGGCGGTGAGGAGCCTGACCCCTACGGGGCGCACCATCAAGCGCAAGAAGTCGCTGAGTTGCTTTGCCTGGTCCTGCCACTCCATCCGGTCCCTCCCCGTTTGAAGCGAGATGCAGTCGTCCAGTTGAAAACAGCTAGAGGCGCCGTAATTGAACTGACGCGTCAGTTGATATTTGATATTATATTGGCCAGCATCAGGAATGCAACAACCGTTCTGTTGGCGGCGACATGGCCGCTCAGGGGGACTGAAAAGGGACTTTCGCATGTCGGCAAAGAGAACTTACATGCCCGGGCCTGTAAGAAAGCAGGCGATCCTCGAAGCTGCGGCAAGGGTCTTCGCGGTGAAGGGCTACCACGGCTCCTCGGTCGACGATATTGCGGAGGCCGCGGGGATATCCAAGGGCACTTTCTACCTCTACTTCGAGTCAAGAAAAGACGCGTTCGTCGAGTTGGTTGAGTCGTTCTTCGATGAGTTTGCCCGTATCCTTAAAAAAAACCACGAGCGATTGGAGCAGACAATCGACCGGGGCGGCAACGTCATCCAGGCCTTGCGTGAGAATGTGATGAGTGTGCTTGGATTTCACGGTGACAACCCGGACCTCACCGTGATCGCTTACCGCGAGGCGCTCGGCCGTGACGAGCAGTTCTCAGACAGGTTCGACGAACTGAACCGCCTCGCGCGCAGTTTGCAGCGCGACGAGTTCAAGATGATGGCGGATAAAGGGCTAATTCGTCCTGAGGACATCGACCTGGTGACATCTATCACCATGGGCGCCGCAGTCGAAGTGATCATGGAGCACATCGTTGGCAAGAAACGTCCGGACATCGAGAGCCTCGCCGACAGTCTCTTGAAGTACCACGCACGGGCTCTCGCGCTAGAAGAGATGAACATCGACGGCGCTCTCGGAAAAGTCCTGAAGAAACCTAAGAAGAGTTGTCCTGGCGATGAGCGTAAATCGGCATAGGAAGAAGTTGTAACGAGCAGAAGCTAACGATGGGGACGTCATGAAGGTGGTCACACTCGGCACGGGGAGCCCGCTACCGGATGCCAACCGGGCAGGCCCCGCTACCCTGATACGCGCCGCGGGCCGCGACCTGCTGTTTGACTGCGGGCGAGGAGTGTTGATGCGTGCTGCCGCCGCTATGACCGGACCGCTGGCTTTCGACACGGTTTTCCTAACGCATCTCCACAGCGATCACGTGACCGATTTCAACGATATTGTAACGATGCGATGGGCCATGTCACCGATGCCTAACCCTTTGCGCGTGGTCGGACCCGTCGGAACGCAGCGTTTCGTCGACCGGACCATCGAGATGCTCCAGGATGACACCGGCTACCGCCTCGCGCATCATGACGATCTCAACTGGGGGCCGACCTGCGAGGTCAGCGAGGTGGGCGACGGACTGGTAGCCGACGATGACCAGGTCCGCATCACGGCATCGCCGACCGACCATGCGCCGGTGGGGCACATGGGATAATCTCGGATAGTGCATGGTAGTATCACGATGTTGCGAAGTCATGGGCGGAGGGAGACATCGTGAAAATCACAGTTCTAAGCGGTAGCCCTAAAGGGGAAATAAGCGTCACCCTGCAGTATGTGAAGTACTTCCAGAAGAAACATCCTGACTGCAGGTTTGAAGTGTTCCACATCGGCCGCGAAATCAAGAGTATCGAGAGAAAGCCTGAGCTTTTCGCGCAAATCATAGAAGAAGTCGCGAATTCTGATGGAGTCATGTGGTGCACGCCTGTTTACCTGTTGCTGATCCCCTCCCAACTTAAACGCTTCATCGAACTGATCTTTGAACGCGGGGCGGAAGATGCCTTCAAGGACAAGTATGCGACCACACTTACTACCTCTGCCCATTTCTATGACCATACTGCCCACAACTACTTGCACGCTGTCAGCGAAGACCTGGAAATGAGATATGTCGATGGATATTCTGCAGAATTCAACGACCTGTTAAGGCCGGATGAGAGGATACAGATACGGAACTTCGCGGAACGCTTTTTCAGATATATTGAAAAGGAAGAGCCAACCGGCAAAGCCTTCATGAGCGTCTCGCGCAAGATGCCGGAATACGTTCCCGGCAAAATCGAGGATATCCCCAAAACGAAGAACAGAAGAATACTCTTCATCACGGATGCGTCGGAGAGTGATTCCAACCTGGAGCGCATGACAGATGTATTCATGAAATCAGCTCCCTTCAAGGTGGAGCTTGTCAATTTGAATGAGATGAACCTGCGAGGTGGATGCCTCGGTTGTTTGGGTTGTGTCTACGACGGAGTCTGCGTTTACAAAGATGACATGAGGGATTTCTTCCTGGACAAGCTCCTGCGCGCAGACGCGGTAATCTATGCCGGGAGCATAAAGGATAGATTTCTGTCCTCAAGGTGGAAGATGCTTTTCGACCGCATGTTCTTCAACGGCCACCGTCCTGTTTTCGGCGGCCAGCAGACCGCATGGATAATCTCCGGGCCACTGAAGCAGATTCCCAATCTAAGACAGGTGCTGGAGGCATTTTCCGGGAATCCACGGATGAGCAATGTCGGGATCGTAACCGACGAGTGTGTGGATTCTGAACAAACCACATTATTGCTCAAGGGACTTGCAGACCAGATAATGTGGGGCACTGAAGTGGGGTTCAGTAGACCCCCGTCTTTCCTGGGTGTTGGAGGACATAAAGTCTTCAGGGATCTCATCTACAGCATGAGAGGCATCATGAAGGCAGACCACGACTATTATAAGGAAAATCACCTCTATGATTTCCCTCAGAAAGACCTTAAGTCATTAGCGCTGAATCTTTTGTTCCTTGCTATGCGGAGCATCCCCTCCTTGAGAAATCAAATGTACAAGGAAGGGAACAAGAGAATGATCAGCCCGATGGAAAAGGTGCTGAAAGAGTAGCGGTCTCGGGGGAGTGCTTTTCCAGGAAGCATCGGCGTCCTTTGGTCCAGGGAACTCCGAGGGCGATAGCAGCTAGGCTTCCCGCGTTCTAGATCCACCATAGAATCTCAGGTAAAGGGAGCGTGCTTTGATTGCGTACGCTACATGGTGGTGTCGGAGGGGGGGACTCGAACCCCCACGACCCTGCGGCTACAAGGCCCTCAACGTTGCTGGATCATGCCTCAATCCGATCTGGTTTGCAACTCGTTTGCAAAACCGCTGCAATCGGCATTCTGAAGTTGGATTTCTATCTATGTGAATCTGCAGAAAAGCCCATGGGCAAGCCATTCTTGAGTGGCGGAGGGAGAGGGATTCGAACCCCCGGAGCCTTGCGGCTCAACGGTTTTCAAGACCGCTGCAATCATCTAATACAGTATTGCGAGGCCTGGTCAGCAACGTGGGAATGATTTTTTTTCTGGTATTCCTGGCAGCCGAGTACTCCGAGCAAGCCCAGGGTGCAAGCGGAGACCGAGAAAGCGCCTGGCGAATCGGGGCAAGTGCCACCAGTAAGTCTGTTGTCGGTCGTCTTGGAATGCGGTCGCAACTAAGATTCACGAGCTCAGATACGAATTACCAGAGGAACTGCTCATTCAGCACCTGGCAGTGATTCTCTACTACATCATTACTACCAGCGCCCTACAGAGCTCCGGCCTTCCAAACCTAAACACAAGGCCAAGCTCTGTAGTCTCCTAATTCCATGTCAGCATACACACTTACCACTCTCTCTCAATGACGCGCCGGAACAGCGACGACTTCGAGGAGAGAGACGCCCGCGCTCAGGGAACCCTACCGAGGATGAAAACCATTTCATCCAAGGTCGAGGGAGGGTTCCCTGAGCGCGGGCGAGCCTCAATAATCGCTTAACGACGGGCAAAGCGGCGCGCACTCTCCCATCATCCTGGCTGTCCAGGGTGCTGGTAAGTGCTGATTACTGTGCTGTTCGCATTGGAGGGGTACTTCCAGG
>DATCGY010000262.1:0-7044 GCA_036508635.1 Candidatus Anoxymicrobiaceae bacterium | reverse complement strand
GGAAAACGGGAAATACCATGTCACGGCACCTTCCTGGGTGCCGAGGACATCGTGCCCTCCCTCCCAGGCTCCGTGATAACTGAAGTACATCGGTCGCTCACAGAGGATGTCGCTGTCCGAGGTCACCCTGATGGAGACGTCCTTTTCGGGGCCGACCTCCCCGTTGACGAAGATGGTCGTGCGCGCGTGCGCTTTCAGGGCGTAGTCGCGCACCAGCGGCTGTTCACCGGGGAACATGTACTCGACTTTCGCCGTGGCGTCCGAGCCCGGGTTCACGATGCATAGCCACTCCTCGAACCCCGACCGCGTCGTGCCTTCGGCGAAATCCCAGGTAGTCCCGAGCGAGGAAGCCCCCGTAGCAGTGTGGCCTCCCCTCCAGGCACTCTTGTAATCGAAGTACATGGGGCGCTCAGCCACTATCGGCCTCGTGGCCTTTACTTTTATCGAGACGTCCTGCCCGGTGCCCACCGAGTTGTTGACATCGATGGTCTTACGGCTGTTCGCCGGCAGGGTGACGTTTTCGTCACGGGTCTCACCGGTTCCCAGCATGTAAGTGATGGTCGCGGGAATATCTTTTCTACCGGGGTTCTGCAGGCAGAGCCACTCCTGAAAGCCTGCGCGCGTCGTACCCTCGGCGAAGTACCAGGTATCCTCGGGCGACCTGACCCCGCACGTGACGTGACCGCCCGTCCATACGCCCTTATAGTTGAAGTAGGTCTCGCGCTCGGCGATTATCCCGGGGTCCGCGCTCAGGGCGATAGAGACGTCCTTGCCGTAGCCCACGAAGTCATTGACGAGGATCGAGGTGCCGGCGCCGGCCTCGAGCCTGAGGTGCTGCATGCGTGGGGCTCCGGATGTGAAGAGGTAGTTTATGAATACCTGCGAGGCGGTCGAACCGGGGTTGCGCAGTATAAGATATTCTTCGAAGCCGTTGCGAGTCGTCCCCTCGGCGAAGTACATCGTCTTTGCCGGCGCGGACCACCCGAGCGTATCGTGTCCGCCGTCCCACTTGTACGAGGCGGAGGCCATGGCGGTGCCGCAGATCAATGTCGAAACGACCGCAAGCGTGACGATCGCCGCGAGCGCGCGAGTCCACCGGCAAGCCTGTTTGAGATTCTTTCTTGCGCCACCACTCCTGTTAAGCATAGAAATATATTAGCAGAACAACGCCCCGGCTGACTGAAAGGCAAGCATTGAAAGTCCTGCTCATCAGCGAGAACCAGTGCAGGGACAACATGATACCCTACCCGCTCGGGACCGCCTGGATCGCGGCGGCGGCCCGGAGCGCGGGCCACGAGGTGGCCGGGCTCGACCTGATGTTCAGCGACGACATCGCCCGGGACACCGCGCGTGCCGTCGCCGACTTCAGTCCCGATTGCATCGGAATATCGATAAGGAACATCGACAACCAGGACATAAAAGCCACCGAGTTCTACCTGCCCCCGGTCAGGGCAGTAGTCTCCGCGTGCAGGTCCGGGTCGGGCGCGCCGATTGTGCTTGGAGGGGCCGGCTTCACGATATTCCCGCTCGAGTGCCTCGAGTACCTCGACGTCGAACTCGGCATAGTCGGCGAGGGGGAGGAGTCGTTCCCCCGCTTGCTCGAAGTGATCGAGTCCGGTGGAGATCCGCGAGACCTCCCGGGCCTCGCGCTCAGGAGAGACGGTACCTCCAGGGTCAATCCCCTCGGCGCGCTCCCCGATATCGAGCGGCTCATCATGCCCGACCATGCCGCATTCGACGTCGGCCTCTATAACTTCAATCCGGGGGCGGGGCAGCCCTTTATGGCTAACGTCCAGTCGCGCCGCGGCTGTCACATGCAATGCATATATTGCTCCAGCCCGCTCATCGAGGGGCGCGCCGTGCGCATGCGCGACCCGGTCCTCGTGGCGGACGAAGCGCAGGCGCTGGACGAGCTGGGTATAAAAACGGTCATGTTCACGGACTCCCTGTTCAACTACCCACGCGACTACGCTAGGCGCCTGTGCCGCGAACTGGCCTCGCGCAAGCTGAACTTGACATGGGGAGCGAGCTACAGCCCCGCTTTCAACGACCCGGAGCTGTTTGACCTCATGCGCGAAGCGGGCTGCTATACGTTGAGCATCGGAAACGAGAGCGGCTCGGAGGACATGCTCGCGTCGCTGCGCAAAGGCTTCGGCAAAGAGCAGATCCTGGAGTCGGTCCGTTCGACCCGCGAGGCCGGCTTGAGCTACTTCTGCTTCCTGATGCTGGGCGGCCCGGGCGAGACGCGCGAGAGCGTCGAGGAGAGCATCTGTTTCGTCGAAGAGCTCGAGCCCGAATCCGTCAGGGTCACGGTCGGCATAAGGATCTACGCCGGTTGCGAGCTCGTGTCAATCGCGGAGCGCGAAGGGCTGATAGAGCCGGGGCGGAACCTCCTGCATCCGGTTTTCTACCTGGCCCCCGAGGTCGAACCGTGGTTGCTCGAGTACATGGAGGAAGCCTGCCGGCAGCGGCCCGGCTGGATTCTGTGAAGCCCGCAGCCGCGCAACCCCCGCGCGCAGCCTTCATTTCGCCCGCTGGGAGCCTCGGCCCCGGGTTGACGACTATCGTTCAATGCCGGCGTGGTTTGTTGTAGTCTTGATACGTGACATATCGTGAACCGCGGGGGTGAGAGATGAAGATCAGCGACCCGGTAGCGTATCTCGACAGCCTTAGAGGGCTTGACCGCAACGTGTTCGTTCTCGGAGAGCGGTGCGAATGCACTGTCGACCACCCGCTCGTCCGGCCTTCCGCGAACGCGGTCGCGGAGTCGTACAACACCGGCGAAGAACCGGAGGCCGAGGGCCTGCTCTATGCGACCTCCCATCTCACTGGTAAAAAGATAAGCCGCTTCGCGCACATCCACCAGGACACCGGTGACCTTGTTGACAAGGTCCTCATGCAGAGGCTGCTCGGCCGCAGGACCGCGACCTGCTTCCAGAGGTGCGTGGGCATGGACGGCTTCAACGCCCTCTACTCGGTAACCTACGAGTGCGACCAGGTGCATGGGACCGATTACCACAGTCGCCTCAAAGATTACATCGAATGGGTTCAGGACGAGAACATCGTCGTCGAAGGTGCGATGACCGACGTGAAGGGCGACCGCTCGCTCCGGCCCGGCCAGCAGGCGGACCCCGACATGTTCGTACACGTCGTCGACCGCTCGCCCGAAGGCATCGTGGTCCGCGGCGCGAAGGCGCACCAGACCGGCGCTCTGAACTCACACGAGATACTGGTAATGCCGACGACGGCGATGCGCAAGGGCGAGGAGGATTACGCCGTATCGTTCGCGGTACCGGCAGGTGCGAAAGGAATTACGTTCATCCTCGGCCGGCAGCCCTCCGATACGCGCAAGGTCGAGGGAGTCCCGCTCGATGTCGGCAACCCCACCTACGGGAGCCAGGAGGCTCTCGTGATATTCGACGATGTCTTCATCCCCAACGAGCGCGTGTTCATGTGCGGCGAGACCGACCAGAGCGGCAAAGTCATCGAGCGCTTCGCGGCGTTCCACCGGCAGAGCTACGGCGGGTGCAAGGTCGGCGTCGGCGACGTGATCATCGGGGCGGCGCAGCTTGCTTCACAGATGCAGGGCTCGGCGAAGGCAAGTCACGTGCGCGACAAGATAGTCGAGATGGTCCATCTCAATGAGACGCTGTTCTCTTGCGGCATCGCTTGCAGCGCCATGGGCCTGGAGACACCCGCGGGCAATTACGACGTCGACCCGCTGCTCGCCAACATCTGCAAGCTCAACGTCACCCGGTTCCCGTTCGAGATCGCGCGTCTCGCGCAAGACCTGGCCGGCGGCATCCTGGTGACAATGCCATCCCAGAAAGATTTCGAGAACCCCGACATCGCCGCGTACCTGGACAAGTACCTGAGGGGCATCGATGGCGTGCCGACACTCGACCGCATGAAAGTCACTCGACTGATCGAGAACGTGACGGTTGGGTGCGGCGCGGCGGCGTACCTCACCGAGAGCATGCACGGCGCCGGTTCCCCACAAGCACAGCGGATCATGATCGCCCGGCTCGCCGACCTCGACGAGAAGGTCGGTCTCGCCAGGCGGGTCGCGGGCATCGAAGACTAAAGACGAGTCACGCGCTCTTCGCCCGGCTCGCTATGACGACGGCTCCCGGACCGCGGGGGGAGCAACCGCTTACCCCATAAAGCCGCCCCCCGTCTGATGGACCCACGGGCTAAAGCACCCTCCCTGGTGAGACGACATTACCTAGTGGGACGCCGTACGGCACCTGCCACGCTTGTGTGAACGCGAGGGAGACACTGATGCGCTGCCCGGAATGCGGAGATGAGACGTCGGACATGCTCACGAGGTGTGAGTGGTGCGGCTCAAGCCTCTTCACCGGGGACGGGCGGCACGAGAGCGCGTTTGCAGGCCAGCATCCGGCTGGTGAAAACGTACCGTACCGCGAAGCGTTCGAGGGCGGGTTGATGGGAGGCGGAGAGGTGCCGCCGCCGGGGGGCGCAGGCCAATTCTATTCGGGCCCTGCCGTCTCTGAGTGGCCCACTTTACCGCGTTCGGACCAGGGATCCGATTCCGGGAAACCGTGGTATCTCGCGCCATGGATCTACGGCGCGGGCACCGTCGTTGTGATCGCGGTGGTTGTAGTCGTCCTGGCGCTCCTCAGCGGAGGGGGCGGCGGTAGCAGCCAATATGCCAGCCTGGTGGTCAATGGTCGGCCCACCCTTCTGGACGTCTATACGGACACGTGAGGAGTTTGCCAGGAGATGGCGCCTGTCGTCGATGGGCTCGCACAGCAGTACCAGGGCAAAGTCTCGGTCCGGAAGATAGACGCCAACAACGACCCGGCCGCGCAAAGCCTCAACATCCAGGGCGTTCCAACGTATATCTTCATCGACGCCACCGGAAAGGTGCTCGAAAGGCAGCTCGGAGGCAACCCTGAAGCCCTTCAACTGGGGTTTGAAAAAACCGCCGGCAGTCACTGAGCTAAAGTCAGCATCACTTCACTGCTTCCCCTGGTGATTAAGATCCATCATATTTACTCATGGCCACGCGCAATCTGATCGAATAGAATCGACATGCAGACGAAAGGAATCCGATGGATATCACCAATCGAAGCGACATCGTCGATTGGCTGGGTGAACGGGTCGACGCGGTCGGGTTTGCGCCGGTTGAGCGTTTCGAGGAAGCGCCGGAAGCGCACCACCCGTCCACTCTCCTTAAGGGAGCCCGTACCGTCATCGTGCTTGCGAGGGCGATCCCGCGGGGGATCTTCTACTCGCCCGAATATAGCCTGTATTTCCTGCACCGCAGCTATCACACGACGTATAACGAGCTGGACAGCCTGGCCCTGGACGTGGTTCGCCACATCGAAGCCGGAGGGGAGCTCGCCGTGCCCGTTCCGGCATACGCTCCGCTCAAAGTAGAGGAGACCGGTGCCTGGGGGCTTCTCTCGTTGAAGCATGCGGCGGTGCTCGGCGGCCTGGGCGCCATCGGTAAGGGCGGTCTCGTCCTGAACGAGAAGTTCGGGTCGCGCCTCCGGTTCGGGGCGGTCGTAACGACGGCGGAACTCGAGCCCAGCTCCATCGTCGAGGAGCTCCCGTGCCCGCCGGGGTGCACGGCGTGCATCGAGTCATGCCCGAACAACGCGTTCGAGGAAGGCAACTTCAACAAGGTGATGTGCGGTCGCACATCGATCGGGCACGCGATATACCCGCTGGCGTTTGCCGCCGACAGGAGCCCGGAGAACCGCGAGCTCGTGTTCAACACCGCCGGCTACAACTACTGGGTCAAATGCCTCGAATGCCAAAAGGTTTGCCCGCTGAACCGGTACCATCGTGAAGGGCAGCCTGCCGGACGGCGTGAAGCGCTCGTGGTCGAGCCTTGTCCTCGAGGGAACGCTTCGCGATCTTAGGAGCCTGTTCATCGACAAGTATTACCAGGACGACCTGCGGCTCTCGGACGAGATGATCGGCTACTGGACGAGGTTCGTGAAGACCGGCGACCCTAACACCAAAGGCGTTTTTGCATGGCCCGACTACCAGGCGGCTACGGATAGGAACATCGAGCTACAGGTACCTTTCACCGTCAAAGCCGGGCTCGAGAATAACGCGTGCAACCTCGCAGACAGCTTCTACGCGCAGTTCTATCCGGGTCTGTGACGGCCTGATGGCTTATCTCTCGGCAGGTTTCGCCGCCTTGTAGAGGGAGACACTGCCCAGGGGTGTGAGAACCCTTTCGGTCTCGGCAACTCCCGCAAGGCCGACGTTCTCCATATAGACGGGAAGCCGGCCTTCGACGCTATCCCGCGTCGTCTCGAATCCGTCGAGGAGCTGGACTATCCCGAAAGCGACTCGGAAAAACGCGTTGGGGGGCTTGCCCCAGTCCGCGATATACAGTTCGCCACCGGGCTTCAAAACGCGGTATACCTCTGCCAGCGTCCTTTCCTTGTCGTCCTTGTTCAGGTGATGAAAGAAGAAGCTCGATACGACTCGTTCGAAGCGGTCGTTCTCGTAAGGTATCTCGTAGGACAACGCATGAACAAAGGTCAGACGGGCACCCGCTTCAGCGGCTTTGTCTCTGGCAATGTCCAGTATCTGATTGCTCCCATCGAGCCCTACCAGTTCGGCCCCGGGACAGGCCTCCTTGACTTGTATGGTGAGCGTTGCCGTCCCGCAGCCCAGGTCCAGGACTTCGTCGCCGGGCGACACTCCGGCCTGCTGAACGAGCGCGGCTTTGAATTTACTTTCCCTGCAGGTCCAGCGAACTACCGGATCGTATATGGACGTCAACCACGCGTAGCGAAGCGCGTGACTGTAATGTCCTCCCCGTTCCTGATCCATGAGGCTCTCCCGTCCATGTCGAATGCAGATGGAACCAGTTTACTATCTTCATAACAAGATTAGGGGAGACTAGGGCCAGGTCTTTTATTGTTTATTTCAAGCTGACTAACCACAAACAATAAAAGACCTGGCCCCTTGATACATGGCGCGCTCAACCGCCATGAGCCGTAGGCCGTCACATTGGTGGTGGGGCTCGGAAAGGTATTACATGTCTCGGTCTCAAAG
>DATCGY010000261.1:0-2730 GCA_036508635.1 Candidatus Anoxymicrobiaceae bacterium | reverse complement strand
TCCCAGGTGATTGCTTCCTCGTACGGCACGCGCGATGCGAGGCACGGCCCGGCCGGGACGTCCCACGTCTCGAGCCCCATCTCGCGTGAAAGCGCACGCACGTCTTCTTTGGTGAACCCGGCTTCCAGCAGAGGGCTCCGGACACCGAACTCGGACGCCGCCCGCATTCCCGGCCTGTAGTCTCCGGTGTCGTCAGCCTGGGTCCCGTCTATCACTTGTGCAATTCCCCGGTCAGTAGCGATGCGGGCCATATCGGCATACAGTTCCCGCTTGCACAGGTAACACCGTTCGGGCGGGTTGGAGAGGAAAGCCTCATCCTCCATTTCGGCCGTCTCGACGAAGATGTGTTCCACGCCGAGCGAGGCGGCGACCCGGCGGGCCCTTTCCATGAACGACTCCGGGTAAAGGGGAGACGATGTGGTGACGGCCAGGATGCGATCGCCAAGCGCTTCTTTTCCGACCGCGAGCAGGAGTGCGCTGTCGACTCCTCCAGAGAACGCGACAAGGACGCTGCCCATGTCCCTCAGGATGCGTTCAAGTGCCGCGGGCTTGCTGGCGTGCTCCAACTTCTGCATTTCATCCCCGTTTTCTACAATTTATCGCGCTTCGAACGCCCTCAGTCCTTGACGCCTGCCGCGCGGCAATGTAACATTATTTATAAATACTACCATTGTGGTAGACATTTCGAAAATACCTCAAAACAGGGTCATTTTCAATGTGAAAGGTCAGGACAGTGGGGCTGTTCGGAACGACGGAAATGAGTAACGGCGAACCGGGAGCGAGCCTGCTCATGTTGTGGTCCAAGGGCTTACACGACATCGGTTCTTCTCGAGCAACCTTCAGGTGTCGCCCATGTATCATGCGATGTTGTCTGCCCCGCTGATCGCAGGGCAGGCCCGCTCGGGATACTAGCATCCACAGAACTCACGGGAGGAATAATCAGATGAGTAGATTGTATGAAGACATAACCCAGACCGTAGGCAACACACCCCTGGTGAAGCTTCGCCGGGTGACCGAAGGCGCGGGCGCCGAAGTGTATGCCAAGCTCGAGTCGTTCAATCCGCTTGCAAGCGTGAAGGACCGCATCGGTGTCAGCATGATCGACGAGGCCGAGAAGGCGGGACTGCTGACGCCTGAGACCACCATCATCGAACCCACCAGCGGCAACACGGGAATCGCCTTAGCTTTTGTGGCTGCCGCCAGGGGCTACAAGCTCACTCTGACGATGCCTGAGACCATGAGCGTCGAGCGCCGGAAGCTGATGGCGATCTTCGGCGCGCAGCTAGTCCTCACCCCCGGCCCGAAAGGGATGCCGGGCGCGATCGCGGCAGCCGAGGAGCTGGTCGCGGAGACGCCGAACAGCTTCATGCCTCAGCAGTTCAAGAACCCGGCCAACCCCAAGGTCCACCGCGAGACGACGGCGCCCGAGATATGGGACGACACCGACGGAAAGGTCGACGTCCTGGTGAGCGGCGTGGGCACTGGAGGAACGCTGACCGGCGTTGCCGAGGTCCTCAAAGAGAAGAAACCGGACCTGAAGGTCGTCGCCGTCGAGCCGGTCAAGTCGCCGGTGCTCTCAGGTGGAAAGCCGGGCCCTCACAAGATACAGGGCATCGGGGCGGGTTTCGTCCCGGACATCCTGAGGACCGACCTCATCGACGAGGTCATCCAGGTCGAGGACGAGCTGGCGGGAAAGACAGCGCGAGACCTGGCGAAGCAAGAGGGCATCCTCGTGGGCATATCCTCGGGAGCCGCCGCATGGGCGGCCATCCAGGTCGCGAAGCGCCCCGAGAACAAGGGCAAGCTCATTGTTGTTGTGCTGCCCGACACCGGCGAGCGATACCTGTCGACCTGGCTTTTCGAGGAGCCGGTGGACTCCAGCGACAGCGCAATGCTTTAACAGCCTCTACAGGAAGGAACCGAATGACCACTGAGAAGATTTTCGCGCCCGTCTCGGAGAAGGACGTCTCGCGGGCCATCGTGTCGGAGTTTGCCGCGACATTCGAGGAGTTCGTCGAGAGCGATGTCGTCATCATCGGAGCAGGGCCCAGCGGCCTGATGGCGGCGCGCACGCTCGCCGATGCCGGCAGGCGCGTGGTCATCATCGAGAGGAACAACTACCTGGGCGGCGGCTTCTGGATCGGCGGCTATCTCATGAACAAGATCACGGCGCGGGCTCCGTCCCAGGAGATACTGGAGGAGCTTGGCATCCCGCACAAAGAGTTTAGCCCGGGCCTTTACGTCTCGGACGGGCCTCATGCCTGCTCCAAGCTGATCGCGGCCGCTTGCGACGCCGGCGCGAAGACTCTTAACATGACCGTCTTCGACGACCTCGTCATACACGAAGAGAACAAAGTCCGGGGCGTCGTCATCAACTGGACCCCGGTCCAGTCTCTTCCGAGGCAGATCACTTGCGTCGACCCTATAGCGATAGAGGCCAACGTCGTGGTAGACGCGACCGGCCACGACGCGATGGTGCTGGCGAAGCTCGCCGAGCGCGGGGTGCTCGAACTGCCGGGCCACAACGCGATGTGGGTAGAGCAGTCCGAGGACCTGATCGTGGAGCACACCGGCGAGATCTGGCCCGGCCTGGTCGTCACCGGCATGGCGGTGAGCGCCGCGTACGGGCTGCCCCGCATGGGTCCGACCTTCGGCGGCATGCTCATCTCCGGCAAGAGGGCCGCCGAGGTCATCCTCGCCGGAGCCGAGAAGTGACGAGCCTTGGAGCCA
>DATCGY010000260.1:0-23087 GCA_036508635.1 Candidatus Anoxymicrobiaceae bacterium | reverse complement strand
GGATTCGTACGACTTTCTGGTCTCACCGACTTCACCATCGACGGCGTTCAAGCTCGGAGAGAAGATGGACGACCCTCTCACGATGTACCTCTCGGACATATGCACCATTCCGGTAAACCTCGCGGGAATACCGGCTTTGAGCCTGCCCTGCGGACTTTCCGAGGGGCTTCCCGTAGGGTTCCAGGTCATGGGGCCACCCCTGGCGGAGGCAAAGATGTTAAACGTAGCCTTCGCCCTCGAGAGCGAGATAAAGTTCGACCCCCGCCCCCCGGCAATTGAAGACTAAACTCTAATCATTCCCCTCCCACTCGAGGGGGGAGGGTCAGGGTGGGGTGTCGTCGATGACCAGAGCGGGAAAACGAATAGAGGCTGATCGAAAATGGCTTATCAGACGATAATCGGGCTCGAGATCCACACTGAGCTCAATACCGAGTCAAAGATGTTCTGCGGGTGTTCGACGACTTTCGGGGCCGCGCCCAACTCGAACACGTGCCCGGTATGCCTCGGGCATCCCGGCGTGCTCCCGGTAGCAAACGAACAGGCTATCGCGGACACCATCCTGCTCGGGCTTGCACTCGACTGCGAGATAACCCCGCGGTCCATCTTCCACCGAAAAAACTACTTCTACCCCGATATGCCCAAGAACTTCCAGATATCGCAGTACGATATCCCCCTTACGAGAAACGGTTTTCTCGAGGTGGAGATGGACGGCTATACGAGGCGGGTCGGGATCACCCGTGTCCATCTCGAGGAGGACACCGGCAAGAGTGTTCACATCGGTGAGAGCGGCCGCATACACGGCGCGGAATTCAGCCTCGAGGATTTCAACCGCGCCGGCATACCGCTTGCGGAGATCGTCTCCGAGCCCGACCTGAGGAGCCCGGATGAGGCTCGTGTCTTCATGCAGTTGCTGCGCTCCACGCTCGAGTACCTCCAGATAAGCGACTGCAAAATGGAAGAAGGCTCTCTCCGCTGCGACGCCAATATTTCCATCGCGGTCGATGGGAAAATGGGGACCAAGGTAGAGATAAAGAACATGAACTCTTTCCGCGCATTGTTCCGCGCGCTGACCTACGAGGAGGAGCGTCAGCGCTTCGCACTCGAAAACGGCCAGACCCTCGTCCAGGAGACGCGGCACTGGGACGACGCGGCAGGCAAGACTCATCCTCTTCGCAGTAAGGAAGAGGCATTCGACTACAGGTACTTTCCCGAGCCTGACCTCGTGCCTATCGAGCCCGACCGGCAGTGGGTCGAAGACCTGCGGGAGCGCCTGCCCGAGCTTCCCGGAGAACGCTTCGCGCGCTTCCGTGAGCAGTTCGGGCTCCCCGGGGAGCTCGCTTCGATGCTGACGAGCGAAAAAGCTCTTGCCGATTATTTCGAGCGCGCGGTCGAGACGGGCCAGGACCCTGTCGCGCTTGCCAAGTGGATCGCGGGTGACCTGGTCGCGTTGCTCAAGGAATCCGTGGTCCCGATACAGTCGTGCCCGATTGAGCCGAGAGGCCTCGGCGAGCTCGTGGCGCTCGTTGCGCAGCGGGTGATCTCGGGCAAAATGGCCAAGGATGTTCTCAAAGAGGCCTTCGATACCGGAAAAGGCCCCAAAGAGATAGTGGACCAGAAGGGGCTCTCGCAGATCGCGGACGCGGGCGAGCTCGAGACGGTAGTCGACGAGGTTATCTCTCAAAACCCTGACGCCGCAGGCGACCTGCGCGAAGGTAAAGACCAGGCTCTCAAGTTCCTGATGGGCCAGGTCATGAAGAAGACCCGCGGCAAAGCCAACCCCGAGATGGCTTCCGACCTCATCAAAAAACGCGTCATCCGATAACCCCGTGCCTCAAGAGACCACGTTCAAGAATGGAAGGTTTCGAAGTGGGAAAGAAAAAAGGCGGGCATGATGCCCGCCTTTTCAATCGCGTAGTTTGAGCCGAGAGGCTCGGATCAAGGAGCTTCTTCGCCGGAGACCAGCTCTTTGTACTCGGCGGCGGAGAGAAGGTTGTCCATCTCGCTCTGGTCGCTGATGTCGACGACCGCGATCCAGGCCTTGCCGTAGGGATCCTCGTTGATCGTCTCGGGAGCGTCGAGGACCTCGGAGTTGACCTCCTTGAGGGTCCCGCTGATGGGCGCGTAGAGGTCAGAGACCGACTTGCGTGACTCGATCTCGCCGAAAGCTTCTCCCGCCTCTATCTCGGCGCCAGCTTCGGGCACCTCGATGAAGACTATCTCGCCAAGTTGGTCCTGAGCGAAAAAGCTTATTCCAACGGTGCCGTCGGATCGCACCCACATATGTTCTTTGTGATACTTTACGTCCTCGGGGTAATTCTCCATCTTTTCCCTCCTTGTTGGCCTGAACGGAAATATACCAAATGCCAAATCCGATTTCAAACAAATAACCATGTCAACCACCGGCGGTATAGAGAATATAATACATGCATGGCTCAATCCAAGGTAGAGAAGCGCGTAGAGATCCGTGTCGACCAGGCGAAGAAATACGTGGAGCGGAGCAAGGGGTGGCGCCCGCAGCCACGTACGATCGTGTATCTCACGGTGATGCTCGCTGCGCTTGTGCTGTCTGCTCTTATAGTGCCACACATGCTGCCCGGGAAACTTCAAAACGCGGAGACCCTGGTCGGTCGGTCCGGCGGCATATCCGTCGTGCCGCTTGGAGGCGGGGTCACGCACGAGCTCGTTGCGAAGCCGGCTCCCGACGAAGGTTATACGTCATGGGCGATATCCGGAAGCAGGGAAGAGGTGGCCTTGGGGTGGTTCCACAAAGCCGGCGGGAAGGTCGACAGGGTAACCGTGCAGAGCAGGAGCGCATACAGCGGACGGCTTCAGGCCGAGTGGGTTGTTCCCGGCGAGAAGCCGCAGAAGATAGATGAGATAGGGTTTGTCCGGCAGCACAACCAGATCTGGTTCCTTTCGGGCGGGCGGATGTGGCTGGTGGACATCAAGAGCGGCGCGGTGATCGAGTTTCCGTTCAAGGGTCCTGAGGGGACCGGCGAGGTAAAGATACCATCGGCTGTGAGTTACGCTTCGTTCTCTCCGAAGGATGGTCGCCTGGCATACGTGGAAAACGGAAGGATAAACGTTGTAACCGGCCTGGCGACGGGTCGAGGTGATAAAAAGATCACGGAACGGACCGTCCTGGAATCAGGGTTCACAAAGGACTCGCAAGGCCGCGTCGTCAACGGCAAGATCGGTCCGCTTACATGGCTGGACGAGGAGTCGATAGCGGTACTCATCACCGAGGGGGCCGGAGCGAAAACGGCTACAGCGACTTACCTCGTAAAAATGAGCGCCAGCGGGGCTTCGTCGATGGACCTACTGGTGGCGCCACCCGAATCGCCAACTCTCACCTGGTTCACGAGTATCTCAACGTCTCCGAAGTCGGGTGAGTTCGCCGTGCTGGTCAGATCGGGGGCCCCCGAGGCTGACAGTAGGTCGGATCTTTCGGTCAAGCGATACGATCCCGCGGGAGTGCTGAAGGGTACCGTTGAACTGACCGCGGGCGATTGGCGCGATCCAATAAGCTGGACTTCTCCTTGAAAATCGCGCAAATTTGCGAACAAAGGCCGGAAAACTTTTCAAAATCCAGCAAAACAAATACAATGAAATTTCAAATCGTTCCCCATCGGGGTCCTCCGGGGCCTTAGAGGGGAACAATGGTTATTGGAGGAATTTAAGAGTGGGAAAGACCATCTCCGAGAAGATCCTGAGCTCGCATTCAGGCGCCGATGCAAGTGCCGGCGAGATAGTGATCGCCGAGCTGGACTACATGATGGCACAGGACGGGACAGCGCCTCTGGCAATCCGCTCGTTCGAGGGCATGGGGCACGACGAGGTCGCGCACCCGGAGCGAGTCGCGCTCTGCATAGACCATAACGCACCGAGCCCACTCAGGTCGGTGTCCCAGCTGCACGATATCATGCGCCGGTTCGCCTCCGAGCATGGGCTCGAGTTGAACGACGTAGGCGAGGGCGTATGCCACCAGGTGATGCTCGACAAGGCCCACGTGGTGCCCGGCAGCCTGGTTATCGGGGCAGACTCTCATACTTGCACGTACGGTGCGGTCAACGCGTTCGCGACCGGGGTCGGCTCGACCGACATGGCGGCCGGCATGATGTCCGGCTCGCTATGGTTCAGGGTTCCCGAGACCGCGAAGGTGACCGTGACCGGCAAGCTTCACGAGGGGGTCTGGTCAAAAGATATCGCCCTCATGATGGTGGGCAGCATCACGGCTGACGGCGCCACGTATATGGCGCTCGAGATAGGCGGGCCGGCGATATCGGACCTCAGCCTGGACGGCAGGTTGACGATCAGCAACCTTGCTGTCGAGATGGGGGCAAAGGCGGGCCTCATGGAAGCCGACGAAAAGACTCTCGAGTTCTTCAAGGGCAGGACCAAATCCGGGTTCCAGTCCGTACGGGCGGATTCCGACGCGGTGTATGCCAGCGAGCTCGAGTTCGATGTGTCGGGCCTGGAGCCACAGATCGCAAAACCCCACACCGTCGATAACGTCGTGCCGGTGGGGGAGGTCGAGGGCACGCCTGTAGCCGAGGGGCTCATCGGTACGTGCACGAACGGCAGGCTCGAGGACCTTCGCGCCGCGGCCGGCATACTCAAGGGCAAGAAGGTCGCTCCGGGAGTGAGGCTCATAGTGGCGCCCGCTTCTCGCGAGGTTATGCTTATGGCGCTCCGCGAGGGGCTCATTGAGGTATTTACCGAGGCCGGTGGCTCTGTGCTCTGCCCGGGATGCGCTTCGTGCGTCGGGACGCACCAGGGAGTGCCGGGCGACGGTGAAAACGTCATTTCGACTGCAAACCGCAATTTCAAGGGCCGCATGGGCAACCCGGAGGCTTTCATCTACCTGGCATCACCGGCTACGGTCGCCGCGAGCTGCATCGAGGGAAAGATCGCCGACCCGAGGCGCTATGACGGCCAGGGCTCCGAAAAGCGCCGGTAATGAGAAGGATTTGAGATGGTCATAAAGGGAAAAGCACACAGGTTCGGTGACGATATCAACACCGATTATATTATCTCCGGGCGCCACAAGTTCAAGACGCTCGACATGGACGAGCTGGCCTGTTACGTCATGGAGGATCTCGACCCTGAATTCTACGAGTGCCTCGAGAAGGGCGACTTTATCGTCGCGGGGAAGAACTTCGGCTGCGGGTCGTCGCGCGAGCAGGCGCCGCTGGCGCTCAAGCACGCAGGGGTCGCCGGGGTCCTCGCCGGCTCGTTCGCGCGGATATACTTCCGCAACTCTGTGAACAACGGGCTGCCCGCGCTGGCCTGCGATACCAGCGATATCGCCGAGGGTGACGAGCTCGAGATCGACCTTGCGGCCGGCACCATACGCGACGTCACAAGGGGATTGGAGCTGAATTCGAGCCCGCTGCCGAAGGTAATGCTCGACATCCTCTCTGAAGGCGGGCTGGTGCAGTACATGAAGAAACACGGACGCCTCACGCTCGAGCGCGAGGGCGCGGAATAGGTAAGGGAAAAGACATCATGGCAAAGAGACGAGTAACACTCATTCCCGGTGACGGGGTCGGACCTTCGCTCGTGGACGCGGCGCTCAAGGTCCTGGAGGCCGCAGGCGCCGAGATCGAATGGGACTGGCGGGAGGCCGGCGCGGACGTCATGGAGAAGTACGGCACCCCGCTTCCCGAGGCCGTGCTGGACAACATACGCGAGAACAGAATCGCCTACAAGGGACCGATCACGACGCCGGTCGGAAGCGGCTTCCGCAGCGTCAACGTCGCGCTTCGCAGGGAGCTCGGCCTGTACGCGTGCGTGCGTCCCGCGTTCTTCATCGACGGCGTGAAGACTCCATACCGCGACATAGACCTCGTGGTCGTTCGCGAGAACATGGAAGACCTATACGCCGGTATCGAGCACATGGTGACCCCTGACGTCGCAGAGTCGATCAAGATCATCACGAGGCAGGGCTCCGAGCGCATCGTACGTTTCGCGTTCGAGTATGTCCGGAGCAACAACCGCAAGAAGCTCACGGTCGTTCACAAGGCCAACATCATGAAGATGACCGACGGGCTCTTCCTCGCGACGGCGAGACGCATGTCCGAGGAGTACCCGGACGTGGAGTTCGAGGACCGCATCGTCGACAACATGTGCATGCAGCTCGTGCAGAAACCACAGTTGTACGACGTCATGGTCATGCCCAACCTGTACGGCGACCTGTTGAGCGACCTCTGCGCAGGCCTCATAGGAGGGCTCGGCATCGCACCGAGCTCCAACCTCGGAGACGGCGAGCTGTCGGTCTTCGAGCCCGCGCATGGCAGCGCACCCAAGTACACGGGCCTAGACAAGGTAGACCCGACCGCCCAAATACTCTCGGGCTACCTCATGCTCAAGCATATCGGGCAGACGGAAGCGGCCGAGCGCGTGCTTGCCGGCGTGCGCAAGGTCATCGGCGAGGGCAAAGTTGTTACGTACGACATTGGCGGTGATGCCAGGACAAGCGAGATGGCGGACGCCATCGTCAAGGCGATCCAATCGCTTTAGCTGTGAGATCGGGGTCTAGGATCTTGGACCGTGCAATGGATCGGGGCGGGCAACCACGATGTTGTATTGGGCGGACCAGAGGTCAGGCTCCGGGTATCGCGGTAAATGCGGTAAACAATTGGGTCCGAGAGCGGCAGCCGGACCCGGCGAGGTGGGGAAATGCGAAGCGACAGCATCAAGAAAGGAAGAGAGAAGGCGGGGCAGCGGGCTCTGTTGCGCGCGCTCGGCCTGACTGAAGACGAAATCGTCCGACCGCTGATCGGAGTCGCGGGCTCCGCGAACGAGCTGGTGCCCGGGCATGTCCACCTCGATAAAGTAAACCAGGCCGCATCCGAGGGCGTACGCCTTGCGGGAGGCACTCCACTGGTCTTTAACACCATCGCTGTTTGTGACGGCCTCGCGATGGGGCACGAAGGCATGAAGTACTCGCTCCCCTCGCGCGAGATAATCAGCTACACTGTCGAGATAATGGTCAGGGCACACGCGCTCGACGGCGTTGTGCTCATTCCCAACTGTGACAAGGTCGTGCCCGGCATGATCATGGCCGCGGCGAGGATGGACGTCCCCGCGGCGGTGGTCAGCGGCGGGCCGATGCTGGCCGGGCGACTCGGAGACAAGAAGCACGACTTTATAACCGTGGTCGAGGCTTCGTCTTCCGGCGACGTAAGCGACGAAGAGCTCGAGAGCTTCGAAAGATGCGCTTGCCCCGGGCCCGGATGCTGCTCCGGACTGTTCACGGCCAATAGTATGAACTGCCTTACCGAAGCGCTCGGGTTCGCCCTGCCCGGCAATGGCACGACTCCGGCGGTTTACGAAGAACGCCTGAAGCTGGCCCGCGAGACCGGCGCGACCGTAGTCGACCTGGTGGAGAGGGGCATCAAGCCCGACCGGATACTTACCAGGAAAGCATTCTTCAACGCGCTGGCGGTGGACATGGCCATCGGCGGCTCGACCAACTCATTGTTGCACCTGCCGGCGATCGCCTCCGAGCTCGGCATAACGCTGGGACTCAAGGACGTCGACAGGGTTTGTTCGACCACGCCCAACCTCTGCCGTATCGCACCGTCGGGTGGGAGCAGGCATCACATGGAAGACCTTCATGCCGCGGGCGGCATACCCGCGGTCATGGGAGAGCTGGCGCAGATCGGGGCCATCGACCTCGACGTAACGACCGTGACCGGCAAGACCCTCGGTGATAACATCGCCGGGGCGCGGAGCCTGGACCTCGATGTGATCAGGCTTGCTTCCGATCCGTACTCCCCCCGGGGGGGGCTTGCGGTGCTGCGAGGCAGCCTCGCGCCGGGCGGCGCGGTCCTCAAGGAGGCGGCGATGGGCGACAAGATGCGCAAGCACAAGGGTCCGGCCAGGGTCTTTGATTCGGAGGAAGAAGGCATAGAAGTCATAAAAGCCGGCGGCATCAAGCCAGGCGATGTCGTGATAATCAGATACGAGGGGCCTCGTGGAGGCCCGGGAATGCGAGAGATGCTCCTGCCGACCGCGGCGATAGCCGGCATGGGCCTCGATGACGAAGTGATCCTGATAACGGACGGGCGCTTCTCCGGCGGCACCAGGGGTGGCGCCATCGGCCACGTCTCTCCCGAAGCGGCGGCCGGCGGGCCGATAGCGCTGGTGCGCGACGGTGATGAGATCGAGGTCGACGTCGAGAAACGCCGGCTGGAGATAAACATTTCCGAGGATGAGTTCGAGTTCAGGATGGAAGAGTGGAGCCCGCCGCCGGTCAAGTACGACAGGGGAGTCCTCGGCATCTACTCGAGACTCGTGGGCAGCGCGGCCGAGGGGGCCGTAATTGACTTTACAACCAGATCGGGGAACGGAGGTCGAACGACGTGAAGATCTCTGGAGCTCAGGCACTCATAAAGAGCCTCGAAAAAGAGGGCGTCGAGGTGATGTTCGGCTACCCGGGTGGCCAGATAATGCCGGTCTACGACGTGTTGCTCGATTCAAAGATCAGGCACATCCTGACGAGGCACGAGCAGGGCGCGGCGCATGCCGCCGACGGCTACGCGCGCGCAACGGGGAAAGTGGGCGTGTGCATGTCCACCAGCGGTCCGGGAGCGACAAACCTCGTCACGGGCATCGCTACCGCCAACATGGACTCGGTACCGCTGGTTGCGATAGCCGGACAGGTCGCGACGCACGTGATCGGGACGGACGCCTTTCAGGAGGCCGACACCACGGGTATAACGCTTCCCATCGTAAAGCACAATTACCTGATAACGCGCCCTGAAGATATCGCCCGTACGGTCCAGGAGTCTTTCCTGCTGGCTTCGACAGGGCGCCCCGGGGCGGTCGTGATAGACATGCCGTCAGACGTCTCGCGTACGCAGGTCGATTTCAAGTACCCGGACAAGTTGACGAGCCTTCCTGGTTACAGACCTACCACGAAAGGCCATAACAGGCAGATAAAGGAAGCAGCGCGGCTCATCGCGACAGCGAAGCAACCCGTCATATACGCGGGCGGTGGTGTGATAACCGCTGGCGCGTCAGAAGAGCTGCGCCAGCTCGCGAGGCTACTCGACTTCCCCGTGACGACGACGCTACTGGCGAAGGGCGCTTTCCCCGAGACCGACGGGCTGTCGCTTGGCATGCTGGGGATGCACGGGACGTCGTACGCCAACTACGTGATGATGAAGACCGACCTCATCCTCGCCATCGGCGCGAGGTTCGACGACCGCATCACCGGGAGGCTCGACACTTTCGCGCCCCACGCGAAGATAATCCATATCGATATCGACCCGGCGGAGATCGGCAAGAACGTTCCCGTCGACGTGCCCATAGTGGGAGACGCCAAGAAAGTACTGAAGGAGCTGCTCGTGGTGCTCAAGGCGAACGTCGCCGAGTCGGGCCCGCCGGACACGAGCGCGTGGCACAAGCAGATAAGGGCATGGAAGAAAGAGTACCCGCTGTCCATACCCGCCGGCGGGTTGCGACCACAGTTCGTGGTGGACGAGATATACAGGGTCACCCATGGCAAGGCGACCATCGTGACCGATGTCGGCCAGCACCAGATGTGGTCCGCGCAGTTCTACAAGTGCTCGAAGCCCCGGCAGTTCATATCCTCCGGAGGCCTCGGGACGATGGGCTTCGGCCTTCCGGCCGCCATTGGAGCGAAGATCGGGAAGCCTGGCTCGCGGGTCGTGAATATCGCCGGCGACGGCTCGATCCAGATGAACTCGCAGGAGCTTGCGACGGCCGTGCTCAACGATGTCGAGATAACGATAGCGGTAATAGACAACGGCTACCTAGGCATGGTGCGCCAGTGGCAGGAGCTTTTTTACAACAAGCGCTACTCTCACACGCATCTTCGCCGTGGCGAGTCACCCGACTTTGTGAAGCTCGCGGAGGCGTACGGCGCGAAAGGCATGCGCGTCACCGAAGCAAACCAGGTCGAGCAGGCTCTCAAGGAGGCTTTCAAGGTCAAGAACGGCCCCGTTCTCATCGACTTCATCGTCGAGCAGGAGGAGAACGTCTTCCCGATGGTGGCGCCCGGGGCGTCACTCGACGACATGATTGGGGGTTAGCGGTGAAGCATACCCTTTCCGTTATGGTGGAGAACAAGCCGGGGGTCCTGGCGCGGGTCGCCGGGCTCTTCTCGCGGCGCGGATTCAACATAGACAGCCTGGCTGTCGGCGTGACCGAAAAACCCGAGGTCAGCCGCATGACCGTCGTAGTCAACGTCGAGGAGCACTCCCTCGAGCAGGTGTACAAGCAGCTTAACAAGCTCATAAACGTGATCAAGGTCATCGACCTGCCGGACGACAACAGCGTCCAGCGCGAGATGATAATGGTCAAGGTCAAGGCCGACGCCAAGACGAGGGCCGAAGTCATAGAGATAGTGGATATTTTCAGAGGGAAGGTTGTGGACGTAGGGAAAGGGACCATCAGTATCGAGGTAACCGGACCGGCGTCCAAGCTGACGGCCTTCGAGGAACTGCTAAGGCCGTACGGCCTGGTGGAGCTGGTGCGCACGGGGACGATAGCGCTACCCCGCGGCTGATGCGCGGCGGGGTCAACCGGCTGGTAGCTTGAACCGGATACGAGACGCAGGAGGTTGAAATGGCGAAGATGTACTACGACAAGGATGCGAACCCCGACGCTCTGAAAGGGCAGAGGATAGCGATTATCGGGTATGGTAGCCAGGGACATGCGCATGCCCTGAACCTTTCCGACAGCGGTTTCGAAGTCGTTGTAGGCCTTCGCGAGTTCAGCCCAACAGCGGACCGCGCGCGTGAGGCCGGCCTGACCGTTGCGCCCGTCGATGAGGCCGCGGCGATGTCGGATATCATCATGGTGCTTATCCCCGACGACCAGCAGGCGAGCGTCTACCGCGAGTACATTAGCTCCGGGCTCGAGCAGGGCAATGCGCTCTTCTTCGCCCACGGGTTCAACATCCACTACAACCAGATACGGCCGCCGGAGTACATAGACGTCGCCATGGTAGCCCCCAAGGGCCCCGGGCCGATGGTCCGCCAGGTCTACCAGGAGGGCGGCGGTGTGCCGGCGCTCATAGCCGTCGAGCAGGATTTCACGGGCAAGGCGCTCGAGCGCGGCCTGGCTTACGCCCGCGGTCTTGGCGCGACCAGGGCGGGCTTGCTCGAGACCACATTCAAGGAGGAGACGGAGACAGACCTGTTCGGTGAGCAGGCCGTCTTATGCGGAGGGACCTCAGAGCTCATCAAGGCCGGCTTCGACACTCTGGTCGCCGCCGGGTATCAACCCGAGGTGGCGTATTTCGAGTGTTTGCACGAGCTGAAGCTCATAGTCGATCTCATACACCACCACGGCATAAGCGGAATGCGCGAAAGGGTCAGCGATACCGCCGAATACGGAGACATCACGCGAGGCCCGCGGGTTATTAACGCCGAGGTGCGTGATGAGATGAAGCGCATCCTCGACGAGATACAGACCGGAAAGTTTGCGACCGAGTGGGTCCTGGAAAACCAGGCGAACCGCGCGTCTTTCGAGACCATGCGAAAAGTCGAGGCGGCGCACCCGCTCGAGGAGCTCGGAAAGAAACTCCGCTCTATGATGTCGTGGCTCAACAAGTGATACCGGGCGGAATGTGCGCACCGTGAATTGCGCCTTCCGCTAAACATAGGAGGACCCGAAGTGAAGAAAAGCTACATATTTACACCGGGGCCCAGCCCCGTGCCGCCGGAGGTTGGCATTGCCCAGGTCAAGATGGTACATCACCGCTCGCCTGATTTCGGCGAGTATCTCGACCGCGTGCTGAATGGCCTGAAGTACGTATACCAGACCGAGAACGACGTAATCATGTTCACGTCGAGCGGTACGGGAGCGATGGAAGGCGCCATCGCGAACTGCTTCTCCGCCGGGGACAAGGTCATCGCGTTCGCCGGCGGCAAGTTCGGCGAGCGCCTTGTAGAGATAAGCAACTGCTTCGGGCTGAACTGCATTGCAATAGAGCATGAGTGGGGCGAGAACGCCGACCCGGCCGCCCTCGAGAAGGCGCTCGAGGAAAACCCCGACACCAGGGGTGTGTTCCTTACGCAGAGCGAGACCTCGACCGGCGTTGTGAACGACGTCGAGGCATTCGCCAAGATAGTCGCCCGGACGGACGCCCTGTTCCTGGTGGATGCGATCAGCGGCCTCGGAGCCGTAGACCTCAAGACGGACGAGTGGGGCGTGGACCTGGCAGTGGGCGGCTCCCAGAAAGCGCTCATGATACCTCCCGGCCTCGCCTTTGTGGCAGTAAGCGAAAAGGCGTGGAAAGCGGTAGATACCGCGACGCTGCCGCGCTATTACTTCTGCTTCAAGGCGGCGAAGGCGTC
Source organism: Candidatus Anoxymicrobiaceae bacterium (assembly GCA_036508635.1). Taxonomy (GTDB): domain Bacteria; phylum Actinomycetota; class Geothermincolia; order Fen-727; family Anoxymicrobiaceae; genus FEN-727. The sequence continues at coordinate 10,752 of DATCGY010000260.1, read as the reverse complement.
ACAGTCCAAGACCCCGCCCGAGACACCGTACACACCGGCTATAACGCTCATACAAGCACTCGACGTGGCGATGTCGATGATAAAGGACGAGGGACTCGAGAATGTGTTCGCCAGGCACGAGCTGTTCGCAAAGGCGACACAGGCGGCAGTCGAGGCGCTCGGGCTCGAGTTTGTGGCGACCGACCGGTCCCGCGCGTTCGTGACCACATCGGTGTGGGCTCCCGAGGGAATAAGGGGAGGCGACATCGTCAAGGCGATGCGAAACGATTTCGGCATGTTCATCGCTGGCGGCCAGGGCAAACTGAAGGGCAAGATCTTCAGGCTCGGTCACGTCGGCTATTTCGACCAGTTCGATATAACAAGCCAGCTTGCCGGGCTCGAGCTAGCGCTCAAGAAGCTCGGTTACCCTGTGGTGATAGGCGCCGGAGTGACCGCGGCGCTCAATGTGCTCGCGGGTATGTGATCGAGTTGCGGTGTGAAATGCTCAGCGTCCACCAGGGCGCCGGGGCATCACAGTGAATAACGTCCGGCAAGACGACTTGAATTGCGGGCCCGGCTCATGCTGGCGGGCGAACGACCCGCTCCGAAGAAAACTGGAGATGCTATGGCAGAAAAATATGACTTCAAGGTACTGGTTGCCGAGAAGATATCTCCGGAGGGCGTAGAGAAGCTCAAGGAGATGTTCGATACTGACGCCTACGACAAGATGCCACGCGAAGACCTGCTCGCCGAGATAGGCAAATACGACGCGCTCGTCGTGCGCAGCGGGACGAAGGCTGACGCCGAGGTGATCGAAAAAGGTAAGAATCTCAAGATCATCGGGCGCGCCGGCATCGGCGTAGACAACATCGATCTTGATGCCGCCACCAGGAAAGGCGTCATGGTCGCGAACGTGCCGGAGAGCAACATAATCTCCGCGGCCGAGCACACCATGGCGATGCTCATGGCCGTCGCCAGGAAGATCCCCGCCGCTTGCGCATCACTGGAAAGGGGAGAGTGGAACCGCTCCGACTACCAGGGCGTCGAGCTCTGCGGCAAGACCCTCGGCATCATAGGGATAGGACGCATCGGTGCGCTGGTCGCCGAGAGGGCGTCAGTGTTTGGGATGAAGCTGATCGGGTTCGACCCGTTCATATCCCCACAGAAGGCGAAGCATCTGGGCGTGGAGATGCTCTCGACCGTGGACGACGTACTCAAGCAGGCGGACTTCATAACCCTTCACGTGCCTCGCACCAAGGACACCTTCCACATGCTGGGTGCGCCACAGTTCGACATGGTGAAAAAGGGCGTCCGGATAATCAACGTCTCGCGCGGCGGCGTCATTGACGAGGCAGCGCTCGCACAGGCGATCAAGGACGGAAAAGTCGCCGGCGCGGCTATCGATGTCTTCGAGAACGAGCCTCCAGAGGGCAGCCTGCTGTGCAAAATGGAAGAAGTCGTCGTGACACCCCACCTCGGCGCCAGCACGACCGAGGCGCAGTACAAGGCCGGTGTCGCAATAGCCGACCAGGTCATCGCCGGTCTGACCGGTGGCTTCGTGAGCGGTGCGGTAAACATATCGATGCCGCACAAAGAGGTCGTAGAGACGCTCAGGCCTTACATGCCGCTGTGCGAAAAGCTGGGGATGCTCTTCGCGAACCTAATGCGGGGCTCGGTCAGCGAGATCGATATTGAGATACTAGGGGAGATAAGCGAATACGATACGTCGCTATTGACCGTCGCTTTCCTCAAGGGGTTTTTCGAAAACATCTCTATGGATACTGTGACGTACGTCAACGCTCCGATATTCGCCGACGAGCGGGGAATCAAGGTCAAGGAGAGCAAAAGCCGCCAGTCGCGAGATTACGTGAACCTGCTGATGGTGACCGCCAAGGACGACACGACCGGGATAACCGCCGGCGCGACCCTGGTAGGCACCGGGCAGGAGATGTTCGTGAACGTCCTCGATTTCGACATCGATATCGTGCCCAGCAAGTACATGGCTCTCGTGAGCTTCCTGGATCGCCCCGGGATGATCGGCAAGGTCGGAACCGTCATTGGCAAAAACGGCATCAACATCGCCGGGCTTCAGGTAGGCAGGCGTACCATCGAGGGCGAGGCCGGCATGGGGCTCAACCTCGACTCACCGCTGACCCCCGAGATCATCGAGGAGCTTGCATCCGAGCCCGGGATAAACAAGGCCATGTTCATAGTACTTTAGGAGCTGTGGGCGATGGAGGACCGCGTATACATATTCGATACGACGCTCCGTGACGGAGAGCAGTCTCCGGGCATAAGCCTTGGAGTCCGGGAGAAGCTGGAGATCGCGGAGCAGTTACAGCGCCTCGGTGTAGATATAATCGAAGCCGGTTTCCCGGCGACAAGCCAGGGGGACTTCGATGCCGTCAGACAGATATCCGGGAGGATCACCGAGTCGGTCGTCTGCGCGCTCGCGCGTGCCGTCCCCGGGGATATAGACAGGGCCTGGGAGGCGGTCAATGGTGCCGAGCGGCCCCGGATACACACGTTCATCAGCACATCCGACATACACCTCGAGCACCAGCTCCGCAAGACCCGGGAGCAGGTCCTCGAGATGGCCGGCGAAGCGGTCGCGCAGGCCAGGGGGTACTGCCGGGACGTGGAGTTCTCACCCATGGACGCGACCCGCAGCGACCCGGGGTTCCTCTATGCGGTGCTGGCTGCGGCTATCAGGAACGGCGCGGGGACGCTCAATATCCCGGACACGGTCGGGTACGCGATACCCGACGAGTTCGCGGAACTGATAGGGGGCATCCTCGAGAACGTGCCCGGAATCGAAGACGTGGTCATAAGCGTCCACTGCCACAACGATCTCGGGCTCGCGGTGGCCAATTCGCTGTCAGCGGTGGAGGTCGGTGCGAGGCAGGTGGAGTGCGCCATCAACGGGCTCGGCGAGCGTGCCGGAAATGCGAGCCTCGAGGAGATGGTGATGACCCTCAAGGTCAGGCATGACAGGTTGCGCGTGACAACCGCGATAAACTCGCGGGAGATAAGCCGGACCAGCCGCCTGGTAAGCCTGCTCACCGGCTACCCTGTTCAGCCGAACAAGGCGATAGTCGGCCGCAACGCTTTCGCCCACGAGTCCGGCATCCACCAGGACGGCGTCCTGAAGGAGCGGACGACGTACGAGATAATGGACGCGACCAGCGTCGGGCTTGTCGAGTCCGATATCGTGTTGGGTAAGCATTCCGGCAGGCACGCGCTCAAAGAGCAGCTCGAGAGGCTTGGATACTTCCTCGGAGACGAGGAGCTCAACCAGGCGTTCAAGCGCTTCAAGGAGCTTGCCGACAAAAAAGGCTCGCTTTCCGGCGTAGACATCGAGGCCGTAGCGCTGGACTATATAAGGACCGAAGGCCAGCAGTGGAAGCTGACGGCCTACGAGGTCCACAGCGGGGGCAGGGAAGCACCGCCGAGCGCCACGGTAACCCTGGAGCGCGACGAAGAGCGCATAACCGAGCGCGCCATCGGAGACGGGATGGTTGACGCGACCTGCAAGGCCATACGCGAGGCGCTGCATATCGACGCCAAGCTATACTCGTTCACCGTCGAGGCCATTACCGAGGGGCTCGACTCACTGGGTGATGTGACGATCCAGCTCGACGTCGAAGGGCGGCGAGTCGTTGGCCGCGGCGTATCGACTGACATCGTCGAAGCCGCCGCCAGGGCATACCTGAACGCCATCAACAAAGTCCTCAGGTAGCTCTTTTCTTGAAACCAAGGCCCTTGACCCGGGTCCGCAAAGTGGTCCTTGAGCCGGGTCTCTCAGGCCCGGGCCCGCAAAGGCGAACATATTGATTTAAGTGTTACAGACTAAAGTAAAGGCGGGCAGGGTGAAGCTCAAATGAGCCAATCGAGAAAGATACTGGCAAGTCACGTCGGGCGGGAGTCGCTCGAGCCGGGCGAGCTCGTGGAGGCACCTGTCGACCTGGTGCTTGCCAATGACATCACCGCGCCACTTGCCATAGAAGTGTTCGAGAAGCTCGGGCGCGATAGCGTCTTCGACAGGGACAAAGTAGTCCTTGTGCTCGACCACTTTACGCCAAACCGCGATATCGCCTCAGCCGAACAGTGCGCTTTTATCAGGCGATTCGCTCATAAGTATGGCGTCAATCACTTCTACGACGCGGGTGAGGTCGGGATCGAGCACGTGCTCCTGCCCGAGGAGGGACTGATAAGGCCGGGTAACCTCGTGGTTGGGGCGGACAGCCATACCTGCACCTACGGGGCGCTCGGGGCGTTTGCGACCGGCATGGGTTCAACAGATGTCGGCGCGGCGATGGCCACCGGCAAGGCATGGTTCAGGGCTCCGGAGGCAATCGAGGTGAAGGTCAGTGGAAGGCCTCGGCGATGGGTCGGGGGAAAAGACCTCATCCTGTTCCTCATAGGGAAGCTGGGGGTCGACGGTGCGACGTACCAATCACTCGAATTCAGCGGTGACGGCCTCTCGCATATCAGTGTCGACGGCAGGCTGTCCGCGGCGAACATGGCCATCGAAGCGGGAGCGAAGAACGGGTTGTTCCCCGTAGATCGACTTACGGTCGAATACCTGCGCGAGGCTGGAGTGGCCGCGGAACCCGCGCAGAACGAGCCGGACGACTACGGGTATGCCCTGGAGGTGGATATCGACCTTGACGGTCTCGAGCTTCAGGTGGCGCTGCCACACCTGCCGAGCAACTCCGTCGCGGTCTCGGAGGCGCCGAAAGTGAAGCTCGACCAGGTGGTGATCGGCTCCTGCACTAACGGCCGGATGGAGGATATGCGCATGGCGGCGGAGATCCTGCGCGGCAAGCACGTAGCATCGGGTTTGCGGCTGATATTAATACCCGGAAGTCCCAGGATATACAGGCGTTCCATGGACGAGGGGCTGTTTGAAGACTTCCTGGACGCCGGAGCGATTATCTCGCCGCCGACGTGCGGTCCGTGTCTTGGGGGTCATATGGGCGTACTCGCGTCGGGCGAGAAAGCTCTCTCTACGACAAACAGGAACTTCGCCGGCAGGATGGGGCACCGTTACAGCGAGGTGTACCTCTCTGGCCCAGCTGTGGCCGCCGCGTCAGCCATAACAGGCACGATAACGGATCCGGGGGAGATAGTATGAGCGGTGCCGTGATGGAAGGCAAAGCCCACAAGCTGGGCGACCACTTGAACACCGATATGATAATCTCGGCCACTCACCTGGTGACGATAGACCCCGTGGAGCTCGGGTCACATCTCCTGGAAAGCTACGACCCCGAGTTCGTCGCGAAAGTGAGCCCCGGGGACGTCCTGGTTGGAGGAGTCAATTTCGGGTTGGGCTCCAGCCGGGAGCACGCACCGGTCGCCATCATGGGAGCCGGTATCTCGTGCGTGATAGCGAGCTCTTTCGCGCGCATCTTCTACAGAAACGCAATCAACGTGGGCCTGCCGATACTCGAGTCGGCGGAGGCTTCCCAGGCAATAGCGGACGGCGACGACATCAAGGTGGACCTCGCCGCGGGCACGATTGAAGACGTGACCACCGGCAAGAAGTTCTCGTTCCCGGCGTATCCGGAATTCATGCAGAGACTCATCGACGAGGGCGGGCTGATAAACTACCTCCTGAAGCAAGACGCTTGAGACCCGGCTCTCGAGAAACGCTCGTGCGCCTGGCGTCGTGAGCGGGGGAGAGCCAACGGGCACATCAACCATCGAGATACGAATCGGAGTGGAGTAAGGATGTACAAGATAGCTGTGATACCCGGAGACGGCACAGGACCTGAAGTCGTTCGGGAAGGATTGAAAGTGCTCGAATCCGCGGCCGATGTTTGCGGCTTCAACTTCGAGCTGGAGTCGTTCGACTACGGCGGCGACCGTTACCTGGCGACAGGGGAGACCCTCCCTGAAGGGGCGGTTGAGGAGCTGGGCGGCTTCAACGCGATCTTCCTCGGTGCGATCGGGCATCCCGACGTCAGGCCGGGAATTCTCGAGCAGGGCATTCTCCTCAATCTGAGATTTGCCCTGGACCAGTACATCAACCTCCGTCCCGTCAAGCTATATCCGGGTGTCGATTGCCCGCTCAAAGACAAGGGGCCAGAGGATATCGACCTGGTGGTGGTACGCGAGAACACCGAGGGCCTGTATGTCGGTAGTGGAGGTTTCACGAGAAAGGGGACCCCCGACGAGGTCGCGGTCCAGGAGTCGGTGAACACCAGGAAGGGAGTCGAGAGGTGCATCCGGTACGCCTTCGACTACTGCCGAGAGCGTGACATGGAAAAGAAAGTCACCCTGTGCGGCAAGACCAACGTGCTGACGTACGCGCACGACCTCTGGGAGCGGGCATTCAACGAGGTCGCCCTCGAGTACCCAGACATCAAGACCGACTACGCCCACGTGGATGCAATATGCATGTGGTTTGTCAAGAACCCCGAGTGGTTCGACGTTGTAGTCACGGATAACATGTTCGGCGATATTATCACCGACCTCGGAGCTATGATACAGGGTGGCATGGGCATTGCGGCCGGCGGCAACATCAACCCGGAGGGGACTTCGATGTTCGAGCCGATCGGAGGCTCCGCGCCGAAGTATACAGGGCAGAACGTGATAAACCCGCTCGCGGCAATCGCGGCCGTTCAGATGCTGCTCGATTTCCTCGGGGAGAAGGAAGCGGCCACCCGCATAGAGAACGCGATAATAAGCTCACTTTCGTCGGGAGCTATTAAGAGCCTGAGCGCCGGTCGCATGGGGATGGGCACCGACGAGGTCGGGGATCTGATAGTCAAGACCGTTCGCGAAGGCTGAACGCCAGAGGAGAATGACATGGGGTTGCAGATCTACATAGACGGAAAATTCGTTCCGGAGGAGGACGCCAAGATATCGGTCTTTGACCACGGGCTCCTTTACGGCGACGGGATCTTCGAGGGAATACGGGTTTATAACAAGCGCGTGTTCATGCTGGATGAACACCTGAAACGCCTCTATAGAGGTGCCAAGGTGATCCGGCTCGAGATACCGATGAGTCAGGACGAGTTAAAGGAGAAGGTCTGCGAGACGGTAAGGGTCAACGGCATCACTGACGGTTACGTCCGGCTGGTCGTAACACGCGGAAAGGGCGACCTTGGATTGAGCCCGACCAAGACAGCGAACCCAAACGTCATAATCATCGCGTCCACGATAAAAATCTACCCTGACGAGGTATACCAGCGCGGGTTGCAGGTGGTGACGGTTTCAACGCGCCGAAACAACCCCGACTCTCTGAGCCCCCAGATAAAGTCGCTCAATTACCTGAACCATATCCTGGCGCACCTCGAGGTGCTGCATGTTGGCGCCGACGAGGGTCTCGTGCTGAACGATAACGGTTACATCACCGAATGCGTCGTCGATAACTTTTTCATCGTCTTGGACGGCGATGTGATAACCCCGCCCACCAACTCCGGGGCGCTGAACGGCATCACGAGGATGGTCGTCTTCAACCTGTGCAGGGAACTGGGTATCGAGATACGGGAGGAGCAGCTTTCACTCGTTGAGGCCTATACGGCCGATGAGTGTTTCCTCACCGGTACCGCGGCGGAGATCGCGCCCGTTACCTATATCGACGAAAGGCCTATAGGCCCGGACGGCAAGCCGGGACACATAACGATGCGCCTTATGAAGGCTTTCAGGGAGTTCACGGAGAAAGAGGGAACACCTGCTTATTGATGGCGCCTGTCCGTTGTAGGCGACCAGCGAACCATGGGGCGGTCAATGCCGGACGTCTTGCTGTACGACACGACCTTGAGGGACGGCGCGGCCCGCGAGGGCCTGAGCTTCTCCTTCGAGGACAAGATACGAATACTGCGGCACCTGGATTCATTCGGAATGCACTACGTGGAAGGCGGCTATCCCGCCTCCAACCCGAAGGACCAGGAGTTCTTTGACGCCGCGACAAAGCTCGACCTCAAGAACACCAGGCTCGTTGCCTTCGGGTCGACTCGACGCGCGCTCACGAGCGCGTCCCGCGACAAAGAGATGAAGGCGCTCGCGGCATGCGGAGCGAAAACCGCGTGCATCGTCGGCAAGGCCTGGGATTTCCACGTCAAGAAAGCGCTCAAGATAGCCCTCGATGAAAACCTTTTCATGATCGAAGAGTCTGTAAAGTACCTCAAGAAGAAAGGCCTCGAGGTTCTGTTCGACGCCGAGCATTTCTTCGACGGCTACAAGGACAATCCAAAGTATGCTCTCCAGACACTGGAGGCCGCGGCATCCGGCGGAGTCGACTGGGCCGTCCTGTGTGACACCAACGGCGGGTCACTTCCACACGAGGTGGCGACGATCGTCCGCGAGGTCAATGAGGCGATCGGGGTGCCCATAGGCATCCACGCGCACAACGACTGCGAGTGTGCGGTGGCCAACACGCTGGAGGCCGTCAGGGAGGGCGCGCGGATGGTGCACGGCACCATAAACGGATATGGGGAGAGGTGCGGAAACGCCAATCTCTGCTCCGTTATCCCCGATCTGGCGCTCAAGATGAACATCGATTGCATATCGCGAGAACGACTGAGCGGGCTTATGGAGCTGTCGCACTTTGTGAGCGAGCTGGCCAACCTCAGCCCCGATAGCCACCAGCCGTTCGTCGGAACGAGCGCGTTCGCGCACAAGGGCGGGCTCCATGCGAGCGGGGTCAGAAAGGAGACCCGCACGTACGAGCACATCCATCCCGAGCTGGTCGGCAACATCCAGCGCATAGTAGTCTCCGAGCTCTCGGGGAAGTCCACCATCACCATGAAGGCCGCTGAGATGGGCATCGACCTTCAGCACGAACCCGAGAAGCTGGCTGAAATATTAAAGGAGATAAAGCAGCTCGAGCACGTAGGATTCCAGTTCGAGGCCGCCGACGGGTCTTTCGAGATCCTCGTCCGCAAGGCACTCGGCACGTACGAGGCGTCGTTCAAGCTCGAGTCGTTCCGCGTCATCATGGAGAAGCGCGAGGACGGAAAGGTCATGACCGAGGCCACGGTCAAGATCCACGTTGGCGGCCGCAGGGTCGTGGCAACCGGTGAGGGTAACGGCCCGGTCAACGCCCTCGACCGCGCGATAAGGATCGCCATGGAGCGCAGCTTCCCGGCACTCGAGGATATAGAGCTCACCGACTACAAGGTGCGCGTCCTCGACGAGAAGAAAGGCACCGCCGCGGTCACGCGCGTGCTCATCGAATCGTCAGACGGTGAAAAAGATTGGGGCACCATCGGTGTCAACGAGAACATCATAGAGGCGAGCTGGCAGGCTCTCGTCGACAGCATTGATTACGGCCTGCTCCACGAGAGGCAACAGCCTCACGAGTAAAAGGGAGAGGGCATGAGGTTGGTGCGGTTTGTCGCCGAGGGATGTGCCGGGTTCGGTGTTCATAGCGAAGAGGGGATACAGCCGGTCTCGTGGGAGCCGTTCGACTACCTGGTCAGCACAATCGAGATAGTCGATCTGGCAAAGGCAACGTTGCTCTCTCCGATAGAGCCATCCAAGATAATCGCCGTCGGGCTCAACTACCGCGACCACGCCGAGGAGTTCTCGCTCGAAATACCGGACGAGCCCCTGCTCTTCATGAAGGCGCCGACCACCGTGCTCGAACCGAACGGTCAGGTGGTCTACCCCCCGCAATCGCAAAAGGTCGACTACGAGGCGGAGCTGGCGGTCGTAATAGGGGCCGAGGCGCACCTGGTCGGTCCCGGGGATGTCTCGGACTATATTCTCGGATACACGTGTGGTCTCGATATGACAGCCCGTGACCTCCAGGTGAAAGACGGGCAGTGGACGAGGGCCAAAAACTTCGATACTTTCTGTCCACTCGGCCCGTGGGTGGAGACCGAGCTCGATCCATCCGACCTCGAGATCAACCTCAAGCTCAACGGCGAGTTGCGCCAATCATCCCGAACGTCGAACCTCATCTTCGACGTGCCGACCCTTGTGTCGTTTATCTCGAACATCATGACGCTTCACCCCGGTGACGTCATCCTGACGGGCACGCCGTCCGGCGTCGGCGAAGTGAAGCCGGGTGATACGGTGGAGATGAGCGTCGAGGGCATCGGTACGCTCTCCTGCACCATCGCATCGCCGCGGGATGCTTGATCGACGGCATCACGGCGCCGATAATCCCGGTATAGGCAGCCTTGACGCATCGAACCGGATTCTGAGACAAAGAGGAACCCGTGCTTCAGACCGACGGCTTCGAGATCGTAAAGCGCGCTTTGCACCACGTCAGGAACAACAGGATGCTCTGGCCCCTGGCGTTCTTCATCGCGCTCGCGGGTGGTGGAGCGCAGGGATTCAGCCTCTGGGTGCAGAGCCCCATCGCCAGCGGGCTTACCGGCTACAGCCCCATCCACCGCATCGGACAGCGCATCGCCTCCTTCGCTCACGGCCACGTCCTCTTCTGGATCGTGTTCGTTGTTTTAGGCATTGTGGTTGGCCTTGCGGTGCTGGCCTTCGGGGCTTTTGCGCAGGCTTCGGCCATAGGCGCCGTCGCCGGGCTCGAATGCGGGCGTGAGGAGAACCTCCGGGACGCTTTCCGGTTCGGCCGCCAGAGGTTTCCGAGATACTTCATCATGGTGGTCGCATACCTGCTGATCCTGGCCGTCGTGGCGCTGCCGGCGGATATACTCACGTGGGCTACAAGGGGAAAGGGACACCTGGTGTTGCCGTGCCTCGGCGGCATAGTCCTCGGATTCGGGTTCCTTGCCGTCTCCGTTTTCGTCGCCATGATGCTGGAGCTGGCGGGCAGGTACCTGGTGCTGGAAGGCGCGGAGA
>DATCGY010000259.1:0-14622 GCA_036508635.1 Candidatus Anoxymicrobiaceae bacterium | reverse complement strand
ATCTCCACCGCTTATCGCTAATGAATCGCTTCTCCCACAAAGATTGGTGGAATATCTATCCCCGCTTCTTCGATCAACTGTTGCCTTGGACCCACTGCATATTCTTTGGAAGTCGCACCAGTTTCTTCATTCTGTGATGGTCTAGGCGCCGTCCTTCGGGGAGCGGGTCTCCGATGGAAACAAACAGCTCTTCCACTATCGGATCCAGCCTGGTGAGGGCCAAGAGGGTCTTGAGCAGTGTCATGCATACGCCTAGAGATGAAGCCAACTCAGCCTGAGTTCTCCACCTTCCGCTTTTCAATTCTTCTCTCAGTTCCCGACCGACTACTGCCGGGTTTCGGTATCCTGTTTGTTGACCACCATGTGCTATTAGCAATCCTGTCTTGAAACGGGGCAATATGAACGACGATGTGAAAGTTCTTCGTTTTATAACGTCCGGGCTACCAATGAACAACCGCCGGCTCTTTCGAGTCGGTTTTTTTGATTTACAAATTTGAACCGGTGACTGACACTATTCCTCTAGCCCCTATTCATTGAGCCCTGCACTATAACTTTCCTATTGTCTTTAAGTGCAGGGCTCAAGGTGGGGAAGACTCCAGGGGCAAGGAGACAATTTAACAGCAATTCACTTAAGTAACTATAAATATCATTAACAACAATGTCGATAATACTAATAGGTAACTAACAATAGTTAACAATAACTATTGACCGTTTACAGCGGGAAGCGGGATAATTATATGTTGCAATCGAAGATGTGAGCAAAAAAGACAGATAGCGCGCTTCCGATCGGCGTCTGAAAACGTTATATTTTCTGACACCGGAGGTTGATCGGGCGGCGGCAAAGGATCGATGAGAAAAAACCAGGGACCCGGAGTAAGCAGAATAGTATCGGTGCTCCTCACACTCGTCGTAGCGGCGACGCTTGCAATAGTGCCAGCTACGGCGGTTCGGGCCGTTCCCGGTGAAGACATCGCTTCAAAGAGCCAGCAGGCCGCACAGGTCGCCCAGGAGATAGACGCCCTCGATAAAGAACTCGCTGTAGCGACCGAAGCGTACAACCGAGTCAAGGTCGATCTCGACGAGGTGTCAGCGAAAGTCGATACGACGCGCAAGCGGCTGGACGAGATAAAGCAGAGCCTGCGCGAGCGCAGGGGCGTGCTCAACCAGAGGGCTCTCGCTCTCTACAAGAACGGCCGCACGTCGATGCTCGAGGTCCTTCTGAACACGAAAAATTTCGCGGACTTCCTCGAGAGAGCCGACTATGTCTACAGGGTCGCCGAAAGCGACGCGAATCTGATATCGAAGATTAAGACCACGCGTGACTCCGTGGCTGAACTCGACAGTCAGCTCTCCGAGCAACAGCGCCAGAAAGAGGGCCTTGTCGAGCAGGAGGCGGCAAAGAAGTACCAGATCGAGGCAAAACTCTCCGACAGGCAAAACCTGCTCAATGGACTCAATTCCGACATCCAGAGGCTTCTCGCGGATCAGCAGCAAGCCCAGCGCGCAGCCGATCAGGCGCTCGACCAGCAAGCCCAGAACACGCTTGTGGACGCGCCTGAGGGAGGCCTTGCCAAAACCGCACTCAAGTACCTGGGGGTTCCATACCACTGGGCCGGGGCCGGCCCCGGCCAATGCCCGACCGGAGAGCATGCGATATGCTTTGACTGCTCAGGGCTAACGATGTATGTCTACAAGCTCTATGGAATAAGCCTGCCCCACAACGCGGCGATGCAGTTCAACCGCGCGATCAAGGTGACACTCCAGCAGGCACGAGCCGGCGACCTCGTGTTCTTCGGCATGCCGCCTCACCACGTCGGCATGTATCTCGGCAATGACATGTTCGTACAGGCGCCCCAGACCGGAGACGTAGTCAAAGTGAGCAAGCTGTCGAGCCGAAGCGACCTGTCGGGCATAGGCAGATTCACCAAGTAGGGAGCCCTCGGTCTTGTCTCTCGTGAACCTCGAGAATCGAAGTGCGCGTGGAAACACGTGCTCACACGTCAAAAAGGCCGCGCCAGCTCTTTGCGGTACTATTACTACAGCAAGACGCACAGTGACCGAAAGTGCGCACAGACAAAGGAAAAAAGCCACTTGAAGTTTTTTCTGCACGGGCCGTCAGGAGCGTTCGCGCGAGGCGTCTGGGCTGTCGCCCTGGCAATGATGGTAGCGTCCATTGCTCTTGGGGGCTGCGGTAACGCCGGGGGGACGAAGAGCTCGACACCCGCGAAAACCCGGGCCAGCGCACCTTCTTCATCATCGGCCGCAACTTCCGAACATTTCCAGTTCATCGTGTGCGGCGACCCTCAGAATAACTACGAGGTCTTCAATCGGATACTCGCGGCGGCGAAGTCCGTTGACTTCCTGATCATCACGGGTGACGAGACTGGGAGCGGCACCGCGACGGAGTTTCAGAGCTTCCTCAACGACATCAACCCGACCGGAGTCACCTATTACTGCGTTCCTGGGAACCACGACGTTGCGACGACACCCGTGGGACAGAACTATACGACGTACCTGGGCGCGCCGCACCGCACATTCGACCACAAGGGCAGTCATTTCGTCCTTATAGACAACAGCACTCAGGGGCTGGGTTTCTACCCTCAGGAACAGGCGTGGGTCCAGGCGGACCTGGCGGCGGCAAAGAAAAAAAGCTATGCCCATATCTTCGCTGCCTGCCACGTGCCTCCCGGTTATCCTTATTCCGCCACAGCTACCTCCGCCCAGATTCCCGGAATCGACGCGAACCACCAACTCGCGCCTATCCTCAAAGCCGGGAAGGTGGAAGAGCTCTTCTGCGGCCACGTCCATTCTTACCTCGAGGAGACCGACGATGGTTTGCCTGTCATCATCAGCGGGGGGGCGGGGGCCCCGCTTCTCGGCATAACGGGCGAATCGTACCATAACTACGTGCTGGTCGACGTGAATGGAAAACATGTGACGAGACAGGTCGTAAAGATCTAGGGAAAGCGAACAAACGCGTGGCGGACAAGAACGACAACGACATAGTCGAGCTCCTGGAGCAAGTCTTCAGCCGGCCACCTGGGTCCAGTCTCGGCAAACCTCTCAGGGAAGGCGCCGTTATCCAGGGAACCGTCGACGGCGAGAGCTACTTTCTCGAAAAGCACAATGGCGCACTGCAGGTCTCTGCTGGACGTACGGCAAGGCCCGACATCTCGGTCACTATGAACAGGGCTACCCTGGAATATATGGCACGCGCGGATGAGCTCCAGGGCTTTGTAACCCGCGCCCGCGAATGCATCGACGGGAGTCATGGAGACTGCAAGATGACCTACGTGGTAAACGCGAGCCTTCCAAAGCTACTGCTAAAAGGTTACCTTGACTTCGCCCGCACCTTCGGCCTCATCTGAGCAGTTCCCCTCTCCCCCGAGACCCACCCGCTTGAGCGCGGTCTATCAAGCCGCCCAGACCCGGGCCTGAGAGACCCTGCTCAAGCCAATAGTGCTCGAAGAGAACTTTACTTGCCGGATGCAGCGAGTTGCTGGAGAACGCTGCTGAGCTGGTTGAGCAGACTGCCGTATGTGGCCCAATCCCCCGTCTTCTGAGCGTTGATAGCCCTGTTGTACAGGTCGAGCGCCTGCTGGGCGAGGTTTTGCTGACCGGGCGTGCCGGTTTGGGCGGCCTGTTGAACCTGCGTTGCTAGCGCTGAGGGCGCGCCGGCGAAAATGCGCGCGATCGCCCCATCGAGCGTCGGCTCCATCGCCACCTGCTGGCCGTACACGACCACGACCCGTTTTACCTGGGGTATCTTGAGCTGAGTAGCCTGCAGGTACAGCGGCTCGACGTACAGGAGCGAGCCCTGTATGGGGATTATCAGCAGGTTGCCCCTGATGACCTCGGAGCCTGCCTGCCGCCACAGCGATAGCTGCTGGCTTATTGTCGGGTCCTGCTCGATGCGGCCTTCGATCTGTTCAGGGCCGTACACGAGCTTGCCGGACGGGAACACGAAGTTGATCATCTCACCGTAGTGGGCGCCGTCCATGCGGGCGCCGAGCCACGCGATCATGTTCTGCTTGTTATGCGGAGTGAACGGGAGCAGCAAGACCATCTCCTCGCGCGTTTCCCCCGGGACCCTGAGTATGACGTAGAACGGGCGCATGGGCTGCGACTGGCCATTGATCGTCTCGTTCGGAAAATCCCATTCGTCTTCCTTGTTGTAGAACTGGTCCGGATTCGTCATGTGGAAAGACTGGAGCATGTTGGACTGCGCAACGAAGAGATCCTCGGGGTACCTGACGTGCCTTATGAGCTCGGCGGGCATCTCGCTCCGTGAAGCGAATATCTGAGGGAATATTTTCTGGTACGTCTGGATGATTGGGTCGCTCGGGTCGAACACGTACAGCTTGACCTTCCCGTCATAAGCGTCGATCACGGCCTTGACGGAGTTGCGTACGTAGTTACCGACGCCTGCCGACGGCTGAGAGTACGGGTACTGGTCCGTCGTCGTGTAACAGTCCACGATCCAGTAGAGCTTGCCGGAATCCGAGAGTACCATGTACGGGTCGGAGTCCTGCTTGAGGAAAGGCGCGCACTTGCTCAGTCGGTCCTGTATCTGGCGGTAGTACATTATCTGCGAGGCGTCGCGTACCTGACCGCTCAGTAGCAGGTTGACATCACGGAACCTGATCGCGTAGAGCAGCTTGCGCCAGAACGAGTTGACCTTGACTCCCCCATCTCCCTTGTAGATCGTGTGAACTTCCTTATCCTTGGCCGGATAGTTGAACTCCGGCTCCGTCGTGTCCGTGACCACGTAGTCGTTCGAGAGCTGCCCGAAATAAATCTCGGGTTGGGCCACCTGCAGGTTTGTCGGTCCGGCCGGAGGGATATTGCTCACGAGGTAGTTTGGGTTTCCCTCGGCGGTGACATCGTTACCCGGGTTCATGACGACACCGTACCCGTGCGTATACACGAGAGTGTCGTTGACCCACGTGCGCGCAGCGGCCGGCAGGTTGGACTGTACCATCTCGCGAGCGGATATCATCATCTGCCGGAAGTCCCCGTTCACAACGTACCTGTCGACACCGACGTCATTGAACTTGTAGTACTGCCGTATCGACTGTAGCTGCTCGTTGGTGTTGAGCAGTGGGTTCGGGTCCCAGAGCCGTATGTTCCGGATAGTCGCGCTGTTTCGCTGGATAGCGGCCATGTCGAGGTCCTGGACGGCCGGGTACTGCGTGGATTGTATCTTGTTGATGTCGTATCCGTCTCGAGTGGCGTTTATCTCTTTTGCGATATAGCTCTTTTCTTTTGCGCGCTCAGATGGCTTCACCACGTAGTTCTGGACGATCGCCGGGATGATGGTTCCCATGACGAGCGCGACGACCACCAGGGCGCCGATTGAGACCGCGGGAAGGATCCAGCCGCGCCTCCAGATGTTCACCAGCAGGACAAGCGCAACGACAATCGCCAGGGCCAGCATCGCCCATAGAGCCGGCAACTTGGCATGGGCATCTGTGTATCCGATGCCATAGACGACGCCGCGTTTAGAGAACAGGAGCTCGTACATGTTAAGGCGGTAAGACCATGCCTTGATGAGAAAGATAGCGGCAAGCAGGATAGACAGGTGCGCCAGAACGTAGGGCGCGAACATGTCCTTGCCCCAGCGGAGCCGGATTCCGCCGTCGAGGATATAAACGATTGCGGTGATGATCAGGACGAACACGAGGGCGCCGATGAGCCAGTCCACCAGCGCTCTCTGGAACGGGTAAGAGAAAACGTAGAACCCGATATCCTTGTGAAATACAGGGTCCACCTTGTTGAAGGCGCTATGGTTGATGAACTTGAGCACAAGGTCCCAGCGCCCGGCCCATCCGATTCCGGCGACGAGAGCGGCCACAATGGAAAAGATCAAGAGCCCCCATTTGACGATCCTCTTCCACACGCCCTGCGCCCTGGTCACGAACTCCTCGAGCGGCGAGCCCTTGGCGTCGATATCCTGCCGGGGCGGCAACCTGCGGGCAAGATAGAGGTTGCAATAGAGCAGTATGAAGAAAAACGCGCCGAATACTACGACCATGAGTATCTTTGCGACCAGCGTCTTCCAGAACAGGTTCTGGAAGCCAACGTGGTTGTACCACAGAGCGTCCGTGTAGAACTTCGCGAAAGGAGTGATGATCGCAAAGAAGATAATGGCGAGAAGGACGATCACAAGGATGGCTATGCGCGGCTTGGTGAAGCCCGCCTTGAGCCTTCCTTTGAGCTCGCCTATCTTTATCTCCCTGAGCTTCCTGCTAATATCCTCGACGTTGTTGTTGCCTATTGGCATGTTTCGTCTCCCCAGCTAGTCGTCTTCCGATTCAATCAACGATCGATAAGCCTCTACCACCGACGGCATGGTCTCGCCCGCCCGGCCTTGGAGGATGATATCCGCCAGGTCGTCGAAAGCCGTGGTAGCAATATTAACAAATATCAGCATTGCCTGGTTTCTTCGAGCGTATGTCGGTAGCGATGCCGCGGGGAAGACCTCGAGCCCGCAGCCGATGACAAGCATAAGGTCGCAGTTGTTGGCCATTTCGACCGCGCGCGATAGGACCGGGGCGTTCAGTGGCTCGCCGAATAGCACGACGTCGGGTTTGATTGTCCCGCCGCAGTTCTTGCAGGATGGGACCTGGCCCGCCCTGGCGTCGTCCTTTATATCGTGGTACTCGTGCCGCGTCCCGCAGATGAGGCACGTGCCGGTGCGATACGTTCCGTGAAGCTCGAGCACCGTCGTGCTGCCGGCGCGCTGGTGCAGGTGGTCTATGTTCTGCGTTATGACCGTGTCGCATTTCCCCATGCGCTCCAGTTCGCTCAGTGAGTAGTGCGCCGCGTTCGGTTCGGCGTTCTCGAGGAGTGGATTGAGGTCTTCGGCCATGGACCAGAACTTCGTCGGGTCGTTGACGAAAGACTCGAATGTCGCGTAAACGGAGGGGTCGTATCGCGTCCACAACCCACCTGGGGAGCGAAAGTCCGGGATGCCCGATTCGACAGAGATGCCGGCTCCTGTCAGGGCTATCACCTTGTTGGCGGCCCGGATCATGCGCGCTGCTTTTATAATATCCGTTTCCACCGGGCATTGACCTCCGCCCCTGAGAGCCGGCTCCCCTGACCGGTTGCGGGACACCGCTCTTATTCTAGTCGCCAGGCCTTGGCCATTTACGGGACTTCGCGACTAGTTTACCACAACGGCATGCCCGAGCAGGTTGTCAAGAAACACCCCACCGTGACGCGGCACGGATGCCTTCGAGACCTCGAATTCTCGCCTGTGCGCGGGCAGACGCGCCGGAGCTCAAAACTCGGGATAAAGGGGAAACCCGGCTATCAGCTCGCGCGCCCCGGAGCGCACCGATTCGAGGACCGACTCGTTGTCCTTGTTCTTGAGAGCGCGGCTTATGAGCTCGCCCAGGATGTCCATATGCTCGGGCTTCATCCCGCGCGTGGTGACGGCGGGCGTACCGATGCGGATACCGCTCGTGACGGTCGGTGGCAGTTCGTCGTACGGTATCTCGTTCATGTTGACGTTGATGCCTACGGAATCGAGCACGTCCTGCGCCACGTGACCCGTGATGCCCTGGTGGCGCAGGTCGATCATGAACAGGTGGTTCTCGGTGCCGCCAGAGACTATCCTGAAGTCGTCGGAGGCAAGCCTGTCACACAACGCCCTAGCGTTAGCGACTATCGTCTCTTGATAGATCTTGAACGATGGTTGCATCGCCTCTTTGAAACATACCGCCTTGGCCGCGATAACATGCATCAGGGGTCCACCCTGCGTTCCGGGAAACACCGAGGCATCGAGACGGTCACAGTACTCCGCGCGCGAGAGGACGAAACCGCCCCTCGGGCCGCGCATCGTCTTGTGCGTCGTGCCGGTGACGAAGTCCGCGTGCGGGATGGGATCGGGATGGACCCCGCCCACGACGAGGCCACCGAAATGGGCCATGTCTATCATTAGCAGGGCGCCAACAGTGTCCGCTATCTCCCGAAACCTGGCGCAGTCAATGGCCCGCGAGTACGAGCTCGCACCCGCCATTATCACACGGGGGCGCTCCGCCTCGGCAAGGCTGGCGATCTCGTCGTAATCGAGCACCTCGGTCTCGCGGTCGACACCATAGTGGACGGTCCTGTAGAGCTTGCCGGAGAAGTTGACGGACGAGCCGTGCGTGAGGTGCCCACCGCACCGCAGGTCCATCGCCATGAGCGTCTCGCCCGGCTCGAGGACCGTCATGTAGGCGGCCATGTTGGCCTGTGCGCCCGCATGGGGCTGGACGTTGGCATGCTCGCACCCGAACAGCTCTTTTGCCCTCTCTATGGCAAGGCTCTCAGCGGCGTCTGCAACCTCGCAACCGGAGTAATAGCGCCTGTCAGGGTAACCTTCGGCGTACTTGTTGGTTAGAACCGAGCCCTGCGCCTCCAGGACCGCCGGGGACGCGTAGTTTTCGCTTGCGATCAGGTTGATCTTTTCGCGCTCGCGCCGCACCTCGTCACGCACAACCTTGACCACCTCCGGGTCGAAGCGCTCCAGCGCGGACCAACAGCTCCCGCTATCGTGTTCCAACTTACTGCTCCTTCATATACTTACTCTCTACCTGTTCGAGCTTATACAGCCTGGCGGCGTGGCGATAGCCATCCGGCTCGTTGCCTTCGTATGCTGTCTCGAGGAACGCCCTGGCGATGTTCCCGGCCTGGACCTCGTTTATTATCCTTGCCCCCATCGTGACGATGTTCGCGTCGTTGTGCAGCCGGCAATACTCAGCGGCGTAGCTATCGTTGCATGTGGCTGCCCGCACTCCCGGGACCTTGTTGGCTACCATCGTCATCCCCGCGCCGGAACCGCAGATGAGAACGCCCCTCCACGCTTTGTTACGACTGACAGCCTCCGCGACCGGCAAAGCGAAGTCGGGATAGTCACACGAATCATCGGAGTCGGTCCCCATGTCCAGGACCCCGTACCCCATGCCCGCGATCTCTTCTTTGAGTTTTTCCTTGAGCTTGAAACCGGCATGGTCGCTACCTATCGCGACCAACCGGTGACTGCTTTCATCCGGCATGTCTCACCTCTTACGCGCGGTGGCTATGCCAGATTTTAACACGGAGGCGAGAAGGATACTTAATCGACCGGGCAAGTCCGGGAGCGGGTATCATCTACCGTTCTTCAGGAGGACCCGCAAGATGTTATCGATGGCCGGGGTGAGCACGTCAGCGACTGCCTCGTATTCCGCGAACGGCATACCTACGGGATCGCGCACCTCGTAGTTGAAGTCCCGTAGCTGCCAGTCGTCTCGCCGGTCGATCTCATCGGCTTCGTACACAAGACGCTCGAGCGCCCTGGAGGGGTCCGGGTCGTGGCTACCGGAGCATTGCCCGCGCGGTGCGCGAAGGAGCTCTCCCGCGATCTCCCCAAGGTTGAGAAGGCGATAGACGTAGTGCCGGTTCGGCACTTTGACGGCAAGCGCGCGCCTTGATTGCATCCGTTCCATGGTAAGGAGGAGGTCGCTCTCCTGGAGGATTGTACTGGTAAGCTGGCGCGCCCGGTGAGCACCTATATCGATGCCTCGCCGGCGCATCGCCAGAGTAGCTTCGAACGTTGCGGGGTCTCCGGACAGTGCCGCTATTCCAGCAGATGCGACGCGCAGGCCCGCTTTGTCCGCCGGGTCGAGCGCCACTGTCCGCGAACGGGCTATGCCTTCAGCCATCGGGCTCCGGCATATGTTCCCCGTGCACACGAAGAGTATCCGAAACAGTTCAGGCATCGACTGCGCCTTCATCATGGGCGAGTGCGACCCTCTTTATCTCGTCATTGGGAATCGCTCCGGCGCGGAGCACCTTTACCCCATCTATAACTTCGACGACACTTGACTCGCTTCCAAGAGGACACACACCACCGTTTACAACGAAATCGACTGCCTCGAGCAGGTCGCTTCTGACTGCTGAAAGGCAGTCCGGGGCATTTTCGCCCGGCAGGTTAGCGCTGGGAAGAACAAGGTAGCCCGCGTGCTCTATAAGCGATACGCAGAAAAGGTCGTCGGGAATCCTGAGTCCGATGTTGCCCTGCTCCTGGAACGCCAGGTGAGGACCTCCCTTCTTGCGTGGGACCACCAGGGTCAGCGCCCCGGGCCAGTATCGCGCCGCCAGCGCACGTGCGCGGCTGTCCATGACCGCGAGCTCGTCGGCCTGGCGCATGGAGGCAACCTGAACGGGCAAGGGCTTGTCTGGCCCACGCCGCTTCATATCGAGCACGCGTGATACCGCGTTGGCATCTCTCGCCAGAGCGGCGATGCCGTACACGGTGTCGGTCGGTATTATCCCTATTCCTCCGTCGCACAGCACCTTAGCCGCGCGCTGCACGTCAGCGGGGTCAAACCCCGCCATGATGTTAATCCGGAGCATCTCCCCCACCTCCGGAAGCGAGCCTCGCCCTTACCACCCGTGGTCGGCCGGCGAGGTCGTTAAAAACCTCGACATCAGACCAGCGGATTCCATCGCGAGCGGGCTCCATCCGTGGTGTCGCGCTATCGCCCGTGGGCTCCAGCAGCTCCACCACTTTGCCGGCGTGGCTCTCGTCGACTTCGAGCAGGAGCCATCCTCCCACCGTCAGGTATTCAGGGGCGCCAGCTACAATCCTCTTGATGACGTCAAGCCCGTCGGGACCCGCGAACAGCGCGCGGGGCGGCTCGTGGTCGCGCACTTCCGGCATCATCGATTCAGCGGCGCCGTCGGGTACGTACGGAGGGTTGGAGATAATCGCATCAAAAGATCTTGCAGCGCCATCCAGAGGCTCGAAGAGGTCGCCTTCGAGGACGGTCGTCCGCTCGGTAAGCCCGGTTCGCTCGGCGTTTCTGAGAGAAAGCTCCACCGCGGTTCGCTCGCAGTCGACCGCGGTGACCCTCGCGCCGGTGCGTTCTTCGACGATGCTCAATGCGATACAGCCGTTGCCGCAACCGAGGTCGAGTATGTCCATCTCGCCGACCGGCAGGACCTCAAGCGCCTTCTCGACGAGCACCTCCGTCTCGGGCCTGGGGATGAAGACGCCGGGCGTCATCTCGAGCACGAGGGTCCTGAAACCCACTTCACCCGTCAGGTACTGCAGCGGAGCACCGGCCACCCGCTTCACTATGAGCTCGCGGTATTCCCGGGATTCCGCCTCCGTCAGGACGCGCTCAAAGCCGGTGTAGATATCGAGGCGCGAGATACCCAGCATGCTTGACAGAAGAAGCTCGGCGTTGAACCTTGGTGATGCGATGTCGTGCCGCTCGAGGTAATCGGTCGCCTTTTTGAGGTACTCGACCAGGTTCAAGCGCGATCCACTTCCTTGAGCGCTTTAGCGTGTTCGGCCTCGGTCAGGGCATCCGCCATATCGTCGAGGTCGCCCTCGAGCACATCAGAGAGCTTGTGGAGGGTAAGACCTATGCGGTGGTCGGTTACGCGGCCCTGCGGGAAGTTGTAGGTCCTGATCTTTTCGCTACGCTCACCGGTTCCGACTTGTTTGCGTCTCTGCTCGGCTTCCTCCTCCTGCCGCTGCTCGCGTGCGGCCTCGAGAAGGCGGGCCCTTTGAATCCTTATCGCCTTCTCCTTGTTCTGGAGCTGCGATTTCTCGTCCTGGCATGAGACGACCATGCCCGTCGGCTTGTGCGTCACACGCACGGCGGAATCGGTTGTGTTGACCGACTGTCCACCCGGGCCGGTCGAGCGGAACACGTCTATCTTGAGGTCAGACGGGTCGATCTGGACGTCGACATCCTCAGCCTCCGGCAGAATCGCCACCGTTGAAGTTGAAGTGTGGATACGGCCGCCCGATTCAGTGACCGGGACCCGCTGCACCCTGTGGACTCCCGACTCGTACTTCATATGGCGCCAAACGTCGCGGCCTCTCACCGAGAATATGACTTCTTTGAATCCGCCCGCGTCCGACGGGCTCGTGGAGAGCGTCTCGACCTTCCAGCCGTGTTTCTCCGCGTAGCGCGAGTACATCCGGAAGAGGTCGCCGGCGAACAGTGCGGCCTCGTCGCCTCCGGTGCCTGCGCGTATCTCTACGATAACGTCCTTGTTCGCGAACTCGTCCCGCGGCAGGAGAAGTACCTTGATGCGCGACTCGAGCTCCGCGATGGCAGCCTCGAGCTCCTCGACCTCCGCGCGTACGAACTCGGCCATCTCGCGATCCTGCTCCTCGGAGAGCAGCGCGCGAGCTTCCTCGAGCTGGCGCTGGAGGTCGAGGTAGTGGTTGTAGGCGCTGACGACCTCGTCCAGAGCCACGCGCTCACGGACGAGTTCCTGGTAGGCCTTGCGGTCGGCGACGACTGAAGGCTCGGCCATCTTCTCGGTTATCTCATCAAATCTTCTTTTGAGGGAGTCGAGCTTTTCGAACATTCTCTTTCCTGCGGTTCAAGGGTCTTGACGGGCTTTCAGAATGCTCTTTCAGGTCTTGCCCAGCGCGGCGTTCAGCGATTCGATGGCGACCTCGAGTTGGCCCTCGTCCGGCTCGCGGGTCGTGAGCCGCTGAAGCCAGAGTCCCGGCGCCATGATTATCCTGACGGCCAGAGCGTTCTCGTGCCTTCCGGCGATCTTGATCATCTCATACGAAAATGCGGCCACCAGAGGTATTACCGCAAGCCGCTCCAGCACCCGGATCCACAGCGCCGGGCGCCCCATCAGCGAGAAAACCAGGATGCTGATTATCAACACTATCATTATGAACGCCGTGCCGCAGCGAACGTGCGCGGCACTGCATTTCGAAGCGTTTTCCGGTGTCAGCGGCAACCCGGCTTCGTAGGCGTGAACTGCCTTGTGCTCCGCGCCGTGGTACTGGAATACCCTCCTGATATCGGGCATCAGCGAGACAACCGCCAGGTACCCGACGAATATCGCTATGCGGATGGCGCCTTCAATGAGGTTGTAGACGACCGTGTTGTGTATGTACGGGTTCAGCGAGTTGGCTATGACCGCGGGCAGTATGATGAATATCGTCAGAAACAGCGCCAGGGAAAACGTCATCGCGATGACAATGGCGATGCTCGAGAGAGAAGCGGTTGCCTCTTCGGCTGCCTCGTCGCGTGTCGTCACCTGCTCGGCCATGTCAGATGGCTCTTCGCTTGCAGCCTCGGTTGGTTCGCCAACCACCGTCTCCGGTTCAGCGGTCTTAATCCGCTCATCCGCGGTCGTCCCTGGCTCGGCGGTCCCGGCCTCTTGCTCCGCCGCCTCTGGCTCGTCGAGCTCTTCGAGCGATATTGCTCCGCTGACCGTAAGCGACTTGATACCGATCACGAGCGAGTCGACCAACGCGAAGATACCCCTGATTAGGAACTTGTTGTAGCGCGGATACCTTTGCGCGAGGGTCATCGTGGGGTTTACCGATACGTACATATCGCCAGCGGGACGGCGAACGGCCAGCGCCCACTTTTCGGGGCCCCGCATGACAACTCCCTCGATGACGGCCTGGCCACCTATCTGGATTTCAGGACGCGACTCAGTAGTAGGCGGCAATTTGGCCCCGCAATGAGCTGTGCACCTGTGTCAGTGCTAGGACGAAGGGGAGCTTTTCCCCTTGCCTTCCTTTACGTTCAGGTGGGACTGATAACGCTTCTGGAACCTCTCGACGCGACCCCCCGAGTCAACCAGCTTCTGCTTGCCGGTATAGAACGGGTGGCACTGAGAGCAGATCTCGACGTGTAGCTCAGGTTTGGTCGACCTCGTGACAAAAGAATCGCCACAGGAGCATTTTACCGTCGTCTCCATGTAATCTGGATGTATGCCTTTCTTCAAAACTTTACTCCCGGTTCTTTTCTGGGATTCACCAGAGATGGTAGCACAGGTCCGCCTCTCGAACAACTGCACCCATCAACCGTATCATCACCTGTCCTTTTTCAAACGCCTCGCCGGCGCCGACCGAAATCGGGCAGTGTTATAATCATGTGCAAGTAATTGCCCGATGGGATGAACATCTCGAGAATTCGACTCCTATAGGTCTTACGGGACCATCCCTTTCTGCCAGGAATAAGGTCCGGGCTAACCGGCGGGTCTGATTTGGGAATGGAGCGCCACCGGTTTGGAAGCCGCTTGGGAAGGATCTTCACGGGAGACCGTATTGGAAAAAACCGGGCTTCTTAAGGCGATCAAGCGTTTTATCAGTTCACCCGGTTTCCTCCTGTTCGTTCTTTTCGTCGTCTTATATGTTTTAACGCTCAAGATAGTAATGGCGACCGACACTATCTCGAACTGCTGGCTACCCTGGATGATCCTTCGAAAGCACACGGTCGCACTCGACGTGCTCTCCAGGCAGGTCGGCACGACTTATTACCTTTTCCCGCACAATGGCCATTACTTCTCGGTGTTCAACCTCGGCAGCGCAGTTGCCGCGCTGCCGATATACGCGATACCGAGCATTTTCATGGGGCAGATGTCGATGCTGAACGCGCTTCTGCTGGGGAAGATATCGTGCGTGGTCCTCATGTCGCTTTCCGTGGTGTTCATCTACTACGCCGCCCGAAACATCTCCACCCGGTCAAGGGCACTGAGGACAAGCGCTTTCCGAATCGAAGGAGACAGGCTGCACGCCGTCTACGTCGACGACATGGATTCCAGGAGAAAGATCACTGTCGACGCCGACGTGAACGCATCTTCATGGAAAAGCCC